>NZ_CP100448.1:2188353-2500975 GCF_024227715.1 Halomarina litorea
TGCCCCCACCCGCCGAACCCCGGGTGTGCCGGACGTACAACGGACGGACCCCGACGGCGTGGACTTCGGGTGGGTGATGCAGACGACGTTCGTCCTCACCATCGTCGTCGGCGCGCCCGTCGTCGCCACCCTCTCGCTGTTCGGCCCGCCGCTCCCGACGTGGCCGGCCCGCGCCGAGTTCGCCGTCCGCGTCGGTGCAGTCGTCTGGATTCTCGTCGCCCTCGGCGTCTTCCTCTACGCGCGCTCCCGACAGGACCGCCCCTCGACGGACCCCGAGTGAGCGGGGACGCGGCCCGCACCGCCCGTGACCAGCGAGCGACGCTCCCTGCCCTAAAGCGAGTCGGTGTCGGTTCAGACGTACCGGAAGGCCGTTCCGGCCCGCTCGGCAGTCACCTCGTCGCGCTCGGAGTCGCCGACGAACAGCGTCCGCTCGGGGGCGACGCCGAGTTCCCGGACCGCCGCGAGCAGGGGTTCGGGGTCGGGTTTCTCCGTCCCAACCGAGTCCCGTCCGACGACGACGCTCACGGCCTCGGTCAGCCCGTGAGTCTCCAGCGCGATTCGACAGGCCGCCTCGCAGTTGAGCGAGCAGACGCCGACGGGCATCCCGTGTGGGACGCCGTCCGCGTGCGCCAGTCGCTCGGAGTTGCGCGCGCCCTCCGTCTCGTGGGCCGCGATGGCCTCCTCGACGGCCGCGCGGTGGCCCGTCTCGTCGCTCCGTTCGAGCATCTCCCAGAGGTCGCGGGGGGCGTCTACCCCCCGGGCTTCGAGCACCTCGCTGACGTCGCGTGCCACGGCGTCCCAGTCGACGGCGAGGCGCACCAGCGTCCCGTCGAGGTCGTAGACGACGGCGTCGTAGTCGTCGATTCGCATCACTCGCTCTACGGGCGAGCGAGTGAAAGCCTCCCGGGTCTACCGGATGATGCCCTCGACCAGTTCGACGAGTTCCGTGACGGGCGTCCCCGGCACGGCGGAGAGGAACAGCCCCTCCGTCTCCCGGACGACGCGGATGGCGACGAGGTTCACCATGTAGGTGACGAACGCGCGCGTCCCGCCCGACTCGATGAACAGGTCCTCGAACAGTTCGCGTTCGGTGAAATCGAGGTAGACGTACGCGTGGATGCCCGCGAAGTGCTCCTGCATCGCCCCCTCGTCGGGGTAGAGCGCGCGGATTACGTCCGCGACGTACAGCGTGTTGAATCCGTCGCGGTCGTACTCGACGACGACGAGGAGGTCGTCACCCAACGTCTCCCGGAGGACCTCCATCGCTCGGTTCGCGTCGAAACTCACGAGGGACGGTTCGTTGACCACCGGCATACGATAGCTACCGCAGGTACCGAGATAACAGTTCGTCGCAGAGGTTCGGCCCCGACCGACTGGTAGGAGAGTCAGTCGAGCAGTCCGCGCGCGATGACCGTCTTCTGAATCTGCGTCGTCCCCTCGTAGATGGTCGTTATCTTCGCGTCGCGGTAGAGGCGCTCCACGTCGAACTCGCTCGTGTAGCCGTACCCGCCGTGAAGCTGGATGGCCTCGTTGGTTACGTCCATCGCGCCCTCGCTGGCCACGCGCTTGGCCATGCTCGCGAAGTGCGCCGTGTCGGGGCTCCCCTCACCCTTCTTGCGGGCGGCCTCGCGCGTGAGCAGGCGACCCGACTGCGTCGTCGTCTCCATGTCAGCGAGTTTGTGGCGCACCGCCTGAATCTCGCCGATGGGCTGGCCGAACTGCTCGCGCTCCTTGACGTACTCGACGGTGCGGTCCAGTGCGTCCTGCGCGACGCCCACCGCCTGCGCCGCGATGCCGATGCGCCCGCCAGTGAGGATGGAGAGCGCCGCCGACAGCCCCCGCCCCTCCTCGGTGAGGCGGTTGCCCTCGGGGATGCGCACGCCGTCGAACGTGAGGCTCGTCGTGTCGCTGGCGCGCAGGCCCATCTTGTCCTCCTTCGGCCCGACGGTGAGGCCGTCGGCCTCGCCCGGGACGACGAACTGCGTTATGGCGTCCTCACCCGTCTTCGCGAAGACGATGTAGACACCCGCCCGCGAGCCGTTGGTGATCCACTGCTTGTCGCCGTCGATGACCCACTCGTCGCCGTCTCGCTCGGCGGTGGTGGTCATCTGCGCCGGGTTCGACCCCGCGCCGGGTTCCGAGAGGCAGAACGCGCCGACGGGCCGTCCCGAGACCATCTCCGGGAGCCACCGCTCTCTCTGCTCCTCGTCGCCGAACCCGGCGATGCAGGAGGTGGCGAGGCAGTGGACCGAGAGCGCCGTGGCGACGGCGAGGGTGCCGTACGCGACCTGTTCGTTGACGACGGCGTAGGTGACCGGGTCGGCGTCGAACCCGCCGTACTCCTCGGGGACGGTCATCCCCGTCAGGTCGAGGTCGGCGAGGCCGTCCCACACCTCCTCGGGGAAACGGGCCTCCTCGTCGCACTCGCGGGCGATTGGCTGTAAC
The DNA here is from genome assembly GCF_024227715.1 of Halomarina litorea. Lineage (NCBI taxonomy): Archaea > Methanobacteriati > Methanobacteriota > Halobacteria > Halobacteriales > Natronomonadaceae > Halomarina > Halomarina litorea. The sequence goes on from NZ_CP100448.1 coordinate 2,190,799, forward strand.
TCCTCGACCGCGAAGTCGCGGACGGCCTTCCGGATGGCCTCCTGCTCGCCGGACAGTTGCATGAGAGAGGGTTACGGGCCGGGTGCAAAAATTGCGCGCTTGTCGCCCCGTCCGCACCCCCGGGGACTACTCCCCGCGGAGGAACGCGACCACCTCGTCGTCGCTCGCACCGAGGCCACCGCCCTGCGCGACGGTCGGACTCCCGCCACCGCCGCCGCCGAACTCGTCCGTGACCGCCTCGACCACGTCCCCGGCGTCCGTCTCGCCGTCCGTCGCCACCGCGAGTGCGCCGTCGTCGACGAGAGCGACCACGCCCGCGCCGTCCCCCGCGAGTTCTCGGGCGCGGTCGGCGAGGGCGTTCGCGTCCAGCCCCTCGACGCGGCCGACCAGCCACGTCGCCCCGTCCCGGGTGACCGTCTCCTCCCGGAGTTCGGCGATGCGGGCGTCGACGAGTCGTCCGCGCAGGTCGGCCAGTTCCGAGGCGTACTCGTCGCGTTCGTCGCGCAGGCGGGCGACGGCGTCGGGTACGTCCGCGAGGTTCGTCCCGAGGTCGCGGGCCGCGGCAAGGGCGACGCCCTTCTCCTCGCCGCGGCGGTCGATGCCCGCCTCGCCGACGGCGAACTCGACGCGCGTGAGGCCCTCGCCGGGGTTCGAGCGCTCCAGGACCGTCACGGGACCGATTTCCCGCGTGTTCGAGACGTGCGTGCCGCCGCAGGCGGCCACGTCCCACGGGTCGGCGTCGGCGTCCGCCCCGGCGGCGGCCCCGACGGTCACCACGCGGACCGTCTCCGCGCCCAGTCCCTCCTCGGTCTTGGTGTTGAACGCGATGCCGTCCAGTTCGAGGGCCTCCGCCTTCGGGTACGTCTCCCACGAGACGGGTCGGGACTCCCAGACCGCCCGGTTGACGAGCCGCTCCAGTTCGATTAGCGTGTCGTCGTCGATGTCGGTGGGCGTCGTGAAGTCCACGCGGACCTTCCCGCGGACGCTCGCGGGGCCGCCGTCGCCCGGGACGGGATCGGCGCCGATGCCGAACCCGCCGTAGCCGAGGTCGTCCAGCAGTCGGCGGCCCGCGCCGTAGAGGACGTGACTCGCCGTGTGCGCCCGCATGCAGTAGGTGCGAAACCGCTGGTCGACGGCGCAGGCCACGGTCGAACCGGGGTCGACCTCGCTCGCGTCCGCGTCGGGAGCGAGCGTGTGGACCACCCGGTCGTCGCGGTACTGGACGTCGACGACGGGGACGCCGCCGAGGACGCCCCGGTCGGCGGGTTGGCCGCCGCCCTCGGGGTAGAAGTAAGTCGTGTCGAGGACCACCTCGCGGCCCTCCCGCGTCTCGACGGTGGCGTCGAAGTCGGTCCGCTCCGGCTCTACCGCGGCGCGCGATGGCATACCACGAGCGTCGGCGGGCGGCCGGAAAGGTCGTTCGGGTTCGGCGACCCGTGACTACTCGTCGGCGAGTTCGACGTTCAGTCGCTCCTCCAGCGCGGTGATGAGTGACCCGCCGACGCCGGCGCTGGTCGCCCGGCCCTGTTCGACGGCGAGGACGTCGGCCTCGCGGACGCCGAGTTCGCCCGCCAGGTCGCCCGTGCTGAGGCCCGCGTCCTCGCGCGCCTCGGCGAGTCGGTCGCCGTAGCCCTTCACGAGGTACGGGAGCGGGTCGTCCTCGTAGTCGCCGCCCTCGACCCAGCGGTCGGCGTCGCCCTTGCGGGCGTCGTCGAGGCGGGCCTGCGCGCGGACGGCTCTGAGCTTCCGGTCGCGTTCCTCGCTGTGCTCGTCGTCCTGTCGGGAGCGACGCTCCCCGCCGCCGCCACCGCCGCCCTCGGCGTGTCGTCGGCACTCCGAACAGACCAGCAGCCGCGCCCCGGCCACGTTCGCTTCCTCCAGCGAGCGCCCCTCCGCACCGCAGAGTTCGCAGGAGTCGCTCTCGCCGGAGCTGACGCCGCCGGTCGAGTACTTCGCCATACCCGTCGTACCGTACCGCGAGTATTTCAAACGTCCGCATGGTGACGTGTCGTCCCCGCCACGCCGCCACCCTCGTGTGGAACCGTCTCACTGCGGAGCGAAACGGAAGGGCTTTTAATAGCCCGCGGGGTACATTGGAGTGCGTACGACACAGCGTGCGTGGGTAGCCAAGCCAGGCCAACGGCGCAGCGTTGAGGGCGCTGTCCTGTAGAGGTCCGCCGGTTCAAATCCGGTCCCACGCACTGACGGCGGCACACCCGCCGTTCACGTGCAGGTGCTGATTAGGACAGCACCCACGCATCATCCTTCACGAAGCCACCATCGACGAGCGATAGCTCCGTGCCACGTCGCACCCGGGGTCCGCCGGTGAGCAATCGGCTCGCCGATTGCGAACGTCGTCGCGAGCGAGCGCGAGCAACCGAGGTTCAAATCCGGTCCCACGTCGTTCACTGCGGGTGTCGCTAGGACAGCACCCGTACATCGTCCTTCGCGACGTACCGACCCGGGAGCGACGGGTCCTCCGCAGTCTCCGGGTCCGGGGGCGGTCCACTCAGCCGTCGGGACGGACGACGGCGTCGAACAGCGGCCCGAACACCGACACCGTCCGGTCGCTCACCGCCTCGGGCGCGAGGCGGACGTAGGTGTCGACGCCCGCCGCCTCGAACTGACCGAGGAGGACGTTCAGGAACCGGTAGGCAGTCCGCTCGTCGACGTACTGGAGGAGGACGGTCAGCGAGTCGAAGATGGCGACGTCGCGTTCGTCGACGGAGCGGTCCGACACGAACGTCCCGGCGTGGATTCCCATCCCCGTCAGGTCCTCCGGGGATGTGACCGTCTCCACCGACGCGTCCGCGGCGGCGACCCCGCCCGCCCGTCGTGGTCGGAGGTGAGAACCAGCGTTCTAGTAAATTCACTAACTTTGATATCATTGCCAATCATGACACTAAACCCACCATATCTGTAAAAAGCGCTGACCCAAATTGGGGCCGCGGGGCAGGAGGGGCGGCTCGGTCCCCTCCCGGTCGGAGCGGATGGGCCGACGACCGAACCGACGGGGCGAAGCGACAGGCCGATACCCCCGACGACCCTGTCCCCGGTATGGAACGCATCGTCCGGCGGAACGTCCCCGCGCTGACGGGCGTGTTGTCCGTCGTCTCGCTGGCGCTCGTCTTCGGGGCCGTCCTCGGCTACGTCCCCACCGAGTCCCTGCCCCGCTCCGAGGGGTTCATCGCCCTCATCCCGCACATCAACGCCGTCGTCAGCGCCCTCGCAATCGGCACTCTCCTGTTCGGGTGGCGCTCGATTCGCCGGGGGGCGGTCGACCGCCACCGCGCGGCGATGCTGGCGACGTTCGGCCTGTTCGTCGTCTTCCTCGCGCTCTACCTCTACCGAGTGAGCATCGAGGGACCGAGCGACTTCCCCGGCCCCGCGACGGTCTACCAGTTCGTCTACCTGCCGGTGCTCGCGATTCACGTCCTGCTGGCTATCGTCTGCATCCCGCTGCTGTACTACGTCCTCCTCTTGGCGGCGACGCACACTCCCGCCGAACTCCCGGCGACGAACCACAAGCGCGTGGGCCGCGTGGCCGCCTCCCTGTGGCTCGTGTCGTTCACGCTCGGCATCGTCGTCTACGCGATGCTGTATCTGGTGCACTGACGACGCGGTTATCCCCCGAGGTGACGTCGCAGTCACACGTGAGCACACCGAGGGGCGTTGCGACTGCGGACCTGGAGTTGAGCGACGACTGGTACGAGGACGACCCGTCGGTTGCGTTCCGCGACAACTTCCCGTTGACCCACGGGGTCCCGGGTGCAACCGACATCGCGTCGACCGCCCAGACCGTCGTCTACGCGGAAATCGACCCCGGGAAGGCCCTCGGAACGCACATCGATAGTACCGAGGAACTCGTCGTCGTCCTCGACGGCGACGGCGAACTGACGGTCGCCGGCGAATCGGAACCCCTCTCGCGCGGCGGCCTGGCGCTCGTCCCCCCGATGGCTCCGCACGGCATCAGGAACGTGAGGCGGGAGGTCACACGCTTCGTCGCCGTCTTCCCGACGACCGACGTCACCACGACGTTCGACCGGCCGCTCCAGCCGTACGGCCAGCAGGTGTTCGCGACGGGGAATCCGGCGGCCTGAGCGGTCCCTGCGGGGAAGTGAGAACGCTTTTGCGTCGTCTGTCCGAGAGTCACCACATGGCAAACGACTGGCCCCACGACCCCGACTCCGACGAGGGGAGCGAGGGGATGCGGAAGTACGGTCTGGCCGTCCTCGCGAAGAAGATAAACGAGGAGGAGGACTTCCCGCTGAAGAAGGCCGACTACGTCGAGGAGTTCGGCGACCACCCCGTCCGCCTCAACTACGAGGAGGTCGTGAGCGTCCGCGACATCTTCGAGCACGTCGACCAGGAGGAGTTCGAGGACTTCCCGGACTTCCACGGCGCGGTCGGGCGGGCGATGCGGGAGGCCGGCCTCTGGGAGTTCCAGCCCGAGAAAGGCAGCCGGGCCTGAGTTCCCCGGACGGACCTGTCCTCTGCGGGCAATACCTACTTGTCCCGCGGTGTGTAACAGGTACCCATGGTACTTCGGCACGACCAGAACGCCCTCCCCGAGACGGTCGTCGACGAACTGCTCGCGGAGCCACGGCGACGGCTCCTCCTAGGGGTGCTCTACGACCGGGGTGAGCGGATGAGCGTGGCCGACCTCGGCCGCGAACTCGCCGTGGCGGGGACCGACCCGACGCCCGACGGTCGCCGCGAGATGCGCCGCGCCATCCGCGAGGACGACCTCCCGAAACTGCTGGCGACGGACGTGGTGCGCTACGACTCGACGCTCGACGCCGTCTCCCTCTCCGGCGCCGCCCGGCAGTTCGAGGACCGACTGACGGAACTCGCCCGCGAGTTGCGCTGACCGATCCGACTCAGGAGTGGTCCGTCACCGCGTCGTCCAGTTCGAACGTGACGCTCCGGAGTCGCGGGGCGAACGCCTCGTTGTCCGCCATGAACCGTTCGAGGTCCGCCAGCGTCAGCGTGCGATTCGACCCCGTCGCGGAGGTAGCGTCGAGCGTGAACCGGCGGGGGCGTTTCCGTGTCGTGGATGACATACGAGGAGACATCCCACCCGCGGCGATACCGCTTCCGTCTACGATAGTCGCTGGTCCGTGGTGACAGTTCACGTCGGCTCACCGATAGCACGGAGCGTCGAAAACCCGAAGAGGCATAGCGAGGGGCCGACTACCGCCCGCTGTGACGAACACGCAGGTCACCCTCGTCCAGATCGACAACTACGGGCCGTGGACGGTGACCCCCGAGCCGAGACGGGAGGTCGACCTCCAGACGCTCCAGTCGCGCCTCTACGCCGACCTCTCCCAGTTGTTCGGCAACCGCGAGGGGTACGTCTTCTTCACCCGCTTCGACAACATGATCGCCGTCACGAACGGTCTCGACCGTGACGCACACGCGCTCGTTCAGGAGTCCGTGCGCAATCGCTATCCGGTGACGGTCAGTCTCTCGACGGCGGTGGGGCCGAACCCCGCCGAGGCCCTCGGCGTCGCGACCGACCAGTTACAGGACGCCGGGAGCGCACAGGACGGGTCCCGCCGCGAGATTCTCCGGGGGGCCACCCTCGCGGAGGCCGACCGGACCGACGAGGACGTCCAACTCGCGCACTTCGACGTCAACGACGCGACGGGCAAGTACACCGACCGCCTCAACGAGTTCGACACGTTCATCCGCATCGAACAGGGCTACGCCGAACTGATGCGGTACATGCGACAGGCCCACGACGCCCTCTCGTTCTTCGTCGGGGGCGACAACATCATCGCGGTCTGTCCCGCCCTCGGCACCGGGGAGTACCAGGACGCCATCGACCACGTCCAGGAGACGGTGAACGTGGAGTTGAAGGTCGGCGTCGGGCACGCCCGGACCGCACAGAACGCCGGGATGGCCGCCAAGCACGCTCTCGAAGACTGCCGGGAGGACGGCACGAGCGTCGAACTCGGCTGGTAACCCGGCGATAGCAAGCCGTACAGTCGAGTTCCACGGTGGTGTGAAACCGGTCGACGGGACATCCAGACCGTCGTTCCGTTCACAGGTACGGTCCGCTGGCAGCCCTGTGGTCGGCGTGGGGCCGACCCTGGCACGGTCCGTCTCGACACTACCCGCCCCGAGAGCTGTCAGTGGGGCGAGGCTGATACGTGAAATCCGCTTCGCCGTTTTGACTACCTTTATATGTTCCTATTCGGATACTGAGAAGGTATGCGACGTGACATCGACAGACGTGATTTCCTGAAGGGCGCGGGCGTCGCCGGGACGGTCCTTCTGGCCGGGTGTACGGGTGACGACGGCGGGAACGGTGGCGGGGGCGACAACGGCAGCGACCCCACCACGACCGGTGGCGGCGGGGGCAACCAGACCGACGGCGGGAGCGGTGGCGGCGGCAGTGCCGACCGGAGCGAACCCATCAAGGTTGGGACGCTCCTCCCGCTGACCGGTGACCTCGGCGAACTCGGTGTCCCCATCAAGGACGGGGCCATCCTCCCCGTGAGCCAACTCAAGGGGGAGACGGACTTCACCATCGAGAACCAGGTGGAGGACACGCAGACGGACCCGAACGCGGCCCAGTCCGCGGCCCAGTCGCTCGTCAACGCCGGCTACCCGGCGGTGACGGGCGCGGCGTCCTCGGGCGTCTCCACTCAGGTGTACGAGCAGGTGTTCATCCCGAACGGCATCGCCGCCTGTTCCCCGGCGAGCACCTCGCCGGCCATCACGGACCTGCAGGACAACGACCTCATCTTCCGGACGCCACCGACGGACGCCCTGCAGGGGCAGGTCCTCGCGCAGGTGGCGATGGACAAGGGCGTCGACAGCGCCGCGACGATGTTCGTCGCCAACGACTACGGCCAGTTGCTCTCCGAGAGCTTCGCCTCCGCCTTCGAGGAGAAAGGCGGCACGGTGACCAACACCGTCTCCTTCCAGAAGGAGCAGTCGTCGTACACCTCACGACTGGAGCAGACGCTCTCCGGCGACCCCGGACTGGTCGTCGTCATCGGCTACCCCGCGAGCGGGGTGCAGATATTCCGCGACTTCTACGCCAACTTCAACCAGCCCGACCTGCCCATCCTCGTGACGGACGGTATGCGCGCGCCCGACCTCCCCTCGAACGTCGATAACGCCATGTCGAACGTGCAGGGGACCGCGCCGCTGGCCTCCGGGCCGGGGACGGAGTTCTTCAACCAGCAGTACCAGCAGGCCTACGGCACAGAGCCCGGCGTGTTCACCGCACAGGCCTACGACGCCACCGCGTGTCTCATCCTCGCGAACGCCGCCGCTGGCGAGAACAGCGGTGCGGCCATCGCCGAGCAGATGCGGACCATCGCGAACCCCGAGGGCACGGAGTACACCCCCGAGAACCTCGCCGACGCCGTCGCCGCGGCGGCCGCCGGGGAGGACATCAACTACCAGGGTGCCTCCAGCGCCGTCAGCTTCGACGAGGCCGGTGACCTCGAGGCCGCGACCTACGAACTGTTCGGCTTCACCGAGGGCGGCGGCATCGAGACCATCGAGGAGATACAGTTCGAAGCGTAGACGCTCCACGACCTCCGAGTTCTTTCGACGACCGCGACCCGACAGGGGAGCGGACGCCACGCCCGCCACGGCCATCCCCGGCGGTGCGGGCGTGAGAAGCGCGAGAAGTGTGCGTGAAGAGTACGAGACGTGTACGAGAGCGGTGCAGGTCGCGAGAGTGAGGGGGACTGAGACGAACCTTACCCGCCGAGGAACTCCTGGCGGACCTCCTGGTCGTTCAGGAGGACGCTCCCCTCGTCCATGAAGCGGTTGCTCCCGTTGACGAGGACGTAGCCGCGGTCACAGCGTCTGAGCGCCTCCTTCGCGTTCTGCTCGACCATGAGGATGGCCGTGCCGCTCTCGTTGATGGCGTCGATGCGGTCGAACATCTCGTCGACGAGGTCCGGCGCGAGCCCCGCCGAGGGTTCGTCGAGCATCAACAGTTGCGGGTCGAGCATCAGCGCCCGGCCCATCGCGAGCATCTGGCGCTGACCGCCCGAGAGCGTCCCCGCCTTCTGGCTCTGGCGTTCCTTCAGGATGGGGAAGCGCTCGAACACCTCCTCCAGTCGTTCGTCGGGGAAGTCGTCGAGGATGTACGCCCCCATCTCGAGGTTCTCGCGGACCGAGAGACCCGCGAAGACGTTCTCGTTCTGCGGGACGTAGCCCAGGCCGTGGTGGATGATCTCCTCGGGGTTCTTGCCGCCGATATCGTCGCCCGCGTAGGTGATGGAGCCACCCATGAACGTCGTCAGGCCGAAGACGGACTTCATCACGGTCGACTTACCGGCCCCGTTGGGCCCGACGATGGTGACGTACTCGCCGTCGAGGACGTCGAGGTTCACGTCCGAGAGCACCTGCAGGTCGCCGTAACCGGCGTCGATCCCGCGGACCGCGAGGAGACTCTCCTCCGTACCCTCCGGGAGCGTCGAGTCGGTACTGGCGGTGCGTGCCGTCCCCGACGCCGACTCCTCGGCGCTCATAGCGTCTCACCCAGGTAGGCGTCGATGACGCGGTCGTTGTTCCGGATGGCGTCGGCGTCGCCCTCGGCGAGCACCTTGCCCTGGTGCATGACGATGATGTGTTCGCAGTTGTTCATGATGACGTCCATGTCGTGTTCGACGAGCAGGAAGGTGAGTCCCTGTTCGCGCAGGTCGTGGATGCGTTCGAGCAGTTTGTGTTCGAGCGTCGGGTTGACCCCCGCGAGCGGTTCGTCCAGCAGAACCATCTCCGGTTCGGTCATCAGCACGCGGGCCATCTCCAGCAGTTTGCGCTGGCCGCCCGAGAGCGTTCCCGCCTCCACGCCCGCGAGGTGGTCGATCTCGAAGAACTCCAGGGTCTCCCAGGCCTTCTCGCGGGTGGCCTCCTCCTCCCCGACGACCTTCCCACGAAGGCCCGGCGTGACCGAGTGGATGAGGCGCTCGCCCGTCTGTCCGCGCGGCGCGAGCATCATGTTCTCGAGGACGGACATCTCCTCCAGTTCGCGCGCGATCTGGAAGGTGCGAACGAGTTGCCGGTTGGCGATCTGGTGCGGGCGCAGGCCCGTGATGTCCTCGCCGCGGAAGTAGACGTTGCCCGCGGTGGGCCGGTGGACGCCCGCGATGCAGTTGAAGGTCGTCGACTTCCCGGCCCCGTTCGGCCCGATGAGGCCGGTGAGCGACCCCTCCTCGACGGCGAACGTCGCCCCGTCGACGGCGGTGATGCCGCCGAACTCCTTGCGGAGGTTCTCGACGCGCAGGGGGAGGCCGCGCGGCGTGGTCTTGGCGGCCTCCTCGACTTCGGAGTCGGCCGTCTCCGCCTCCAGAACGTCCCCGTCGGAGGCGTCCACGTCCTCCGGGAGGTTCGTCTCGACGTTGGCGTCCTCGGCGTTACTCATCGCTCTCACCCCCGTCGGCGGCGGGTTCTCCGCGAGGTGGCTTCGACCCGCTGGTGCGGCGCATCAGGTCGACGCTCGCGGCGGGTTCCTGTCGGTGGCCGAGCAGGCCGTCCGGGCGGTTCTGCATCAGCCAGACCAGCAGGACGCCGATGAGGACGAAGCGCAACTGGTCGATGTTCCCCAGCGCGTACGCGAAGAACGGCGCCAGTTCCAGCGACGCGACGGGAGCGACGGCGTCGATGAACGTCTGTGGGGTGGTCGTGTTCTGCAGCAGGTTCAGTGAGTTGACGAGGTTGTCCACGTACGACGGCAGGAGGAAGAGGACGCCCGCGAACAGGCCCGCGCCGAGGACGCTCCCCGTGTTCGACCCCGCGCCACCGATGATGACGGCGATGAAGATGTAGAACGTGATCTGTGGCAGGAAGTTGTTCGTCGGGTTGACGCTCCCGGTGCCGAGGGCCTGCCAGAGCATCCCGCCGAGTCCCATCAGCGCACAGCCGACCATGAACACCTTGATCTTGAAGCGGTTGGTGTCCTTGCCGAGCGACTGGGCGACGAGTTCGTCCTCGCGGATGGCCTTCAGCACGCGACCGAACGGCGAGTTGCCGAGTCGTCGCAGGAAGACGTAGACGAGGGCCACGACGAGGAGGAGCATCACCGCGTACGTCGAGTCGATGGCGACCTTCGGGCTGGCGATGCCGATGGACTCGAACAGCCCGAAGACCACCCCGCCGACGGCCGTCGGGTCGGAGGCGAGGCTCGACGGGTCGGTCAGCAACAGCGTGTTGGCGGGGTTCGCCGGGAAGTTGCCGAACCCGGCCGCGCCGCCCGTGATGTCCTCGAAGGCGCGGGAGACGAACGTGAGGCGGATGATCTCGGCGAGTGCGATGGTGACGATGGCGAGGTAGTCCGCCTTGAGGCGGAGGGCGGGCAGGGCGGCGACGAGGCCGACCAGCGCCGCGACGCCCATCCCGAGGGGGACACCGAGGAACAGTGGCAGGCCGAGTCCAGGGGGAGAGCCCGCCGGCGACCCGCTGAGCAGGCCGAGAGCGTACGCCCCGACGGCCATGAACCCGGCGACACCGATGTTGAACAGCCCCGCGTACCCCCAGTGGAGGTTGAGCGCGAGGGCGACGATAGCGTAGACGGCGACGAAGAACGTCAGTTCGCGGACGAGATTGACGATGCCGAACAGCGGGAAGCCGAGGACCATCCCGACGCCCGCGAAGACGACGTACAGCGCCAGCATCATCCCGATCATGAGCGCGAGGTCGGTGCCGGTCTTGCCGAGGCCGAACCGACCCGACTCGGACTCCGTGTCGGTGCTCATGCCGTACTCACCCCGCCGAAGATGCCCTCGGGACGGAACAGCAAGATGAGGATCATCAGGCCGAACGCCACGGGCGTGGTGAAGTCCGTCCACGGCCCGCTGAGCCAGACCAGCGAGACGTTCTCGGCGATGCCGATGAGGACGCCGCCGAGCATCGCGCCGTAGACGCTCCCGATGCCGCCGAGGATGACCGCTGCGAAGATGAGCAAGAGGAGGATCCAGCCGAAGTCGAAGGCGATGGTGCCGCGCTTGAGGACGACGAGGTAGCCCGCCGCGCCCGCGAGGCCGCCGCCGATGATCCACGTCCAGCGGATGACGCGTTCGGTCGGGATACCCGTCACGCGCGCGAGGTCCTCGTTGTCGGCCATGGCGCGCATCGCCTTGCCCAGTTTCGTCGTCTGGAGCACGAGGTGGACGCCGAGCATGAGCACGAGGGCGATGACGACGAGCGTCACGTCGTGGGCGTTGAGGACGACGCCGCCGATGGTGGTCTTCACCGTCCCGCCGGTGACCCCGCGGGTGCTGTTGCCGAAGACGAACGAGAGCAGGTAGCGCAGCGCGAACGCCACGCCGATGCTGGCGATGAGCAGCGAGATGCCCTCCTGACCGCGCATCGGTTTGTAGACGACCCGGTCTAAGACCAGCGACAGGGCGACGGCCAGCACCATCGCGGCGACGAGGCCGAGGACGATGGCGACGGGCGTGCTGGTGATGCTCGCCTCGATGGCACCCGGTGCGGCCTGCACGAGGAGGCGACTCCCGAGGTCCGCGGCCCCCGCGCCGGCGACGACGTAGGCGACCGCCCACCCGGAGAACGCCCCCGTCGTGACGTACTCGCCGTGCGCGAAGTTCGCGAAGTTCAGGATGCTGTACGTCAGCGAGAGGCCGATTCCCGCCAGCCCGTAGACCAGTCCGATGACCAGCCCCGTCCAGACGTAGGTCGCGAACTGGGAGGGATCGAGTACGCCCGTCGCCAGGCGGCGAATCAGGTCGAGCAACAGCAGCATGCCGACCACGCCGACGACGAGTGCTCCGGGACGCTCGACCGCCAGGTCGCGTCCCCGCGAGTATGTATCACTTACACCCATGAGTCTCTGTCACGCAGAGCCTCGGGTTTCCGATGATAAATAACCCTTCGCTCCGCCTCGGCCCTGCTACGGGTTTCGAGGTCCTCTCGGGAGCATAAGTGTCAGTTTCGAGGATTTTCGAGCGCTTCCTCGACGATTCGCTCGGCCCGTTCGGCGGGTGACTCGTGGACCTCCCGGAGGCGGCCGGCGACAAGGCCGCCCGCGGCGACGGCCCCGCAGGCGAGCGAGACGAGGGCCACCGACCCCAGCAGTCTGCTCGCGGGGCCCCCGAGGACGGGGTTCGGCGGGGCGCCCCGGAGGGCCGCGAGGGCGTAGAGGGCGGCCCCGGCGAACGTCGCGACCCCGACGGACGCGAACCCGAGGCGCTCCCGGGCGGCGATGTCGCGGGCGCGCACGCGGTGGCCCACGCCCGCGAGGGCGGTCAGCACGCCCACGAGGGTGACTCTGGCGAGGGTCACGTCGCCCCCGGCGAGGGCGGCGTACGCGACCCACGTCCCGACGACGCCGACCCCCGAGAGCGACAGGACGTCCCACGCGCCCGGCAGTCGGGGGGTGCGGCTGGCGAGCGGTCCCGTGTTGGCGGGGTCGAGTTCGTCCACGCCGACGGTGACTGCCACGGAAACAAAAGGGTTCGGTCGGCCGGGAGGAGGGCGGCCCGTCCCGGCGACTGAGGCGACACCATGTTACGAGAAATCGTACCACAGCGGCCCGCTCGCGCACGATGGCGGAGAGGGTAACACCTTTGCTCTACGATGATGGACTCCCGGACATGGTTCGGACGCTCGACGACCTCGACGCCGCCGGCGCGGCCGTCGGGGTTCGCGTCGACATCAACAGTCCCATCGCCGACGACGGGTCGCTCGCAGACGACTCCCGCCTCCACGCGCACGTCGAGACGCTCCAGGAACTGCTGGACCGCGACGCGCGCGTGGTCGTCCTCGCCCACCAGGGTCGACCCGGCGGCGACGACTTCACGACGCTCGAACCCCACGCGGAGGCGCTCTCCGAGTTGCTCTCGTCGTCCGTCACGTACCTCGATGCCACCTTCTCGGCCGAGGCCCACCGACGGGTCGACACCCTCGACCCGGGGACGGCGCTCGTCCTCGAGAACACGCGCTTCTACAGCGAGGAGTACATGGAGTTCGACCCCGAGGTCGCCGCCGCCACCCACCTCGTCCGCGGCCTCGCGCCCGCCCTCGACGCCTACGTCAACGACGCCTTCGCCGCCGCCCACCGCTCCCAGCCGTCGCTGGTCGGCTTCCCGACGCACCTCCCGAGTTACGCGGGCCGCGTGATGGAGCGGGAGCTCGAAGCCCTCGGCGACATCGCCTCGACCCCGACACCGCGGGTGTACGTCCTCGGCGGCGCGAAGGTCGACGACTCCATCGACGTCGCGGAGGCCGTCCTGTCCTCGGGCCTCGCCGACACCGTCCTCACCAGCGGCGTCGTCGGCAACACGTTCCTGCACGTCGCCGGCGTCGACCTCGGGGCGGAGAGCACCGAGGTGGTCCAGAAGCGCGCCGGAGAGGCCCTCGCGCGTGCGGAGTCGCTCTACGAGGAGTACGGCGACCGCATCCACCTCCCGGTAGACGTGGCGGTCGAACGCGACGGCGAGCGCGTCGAACTCTCCGTCGACGACCTCCCCGCGGAGGAGGCGGCGATGGACATCGGCAGCGAGACGGTCGCCGACTACGGCGACACCCTCGCGGACGCCGGCACCGCCGTCCTGAACGGTCCGGCGGGCGTCTTCGAGATGGACCTGTTCGCCCACGGCACGCGTGACCTCTACGAGGCGGCGAAGGCCGCCGAGTTCACCGTCGTCGGCGGGGGCGACACCGCCGCCGCCCTGCGTCGCCTCGGGCTGTCCGGGTTCGACCACGTCTCGACGGGCGGCGGGGCCGCGCTGGCCATGCTCACCGGGGAGTCCCTCCCCGCCGTCGAGGCGCTCCGGTGACGGACGTCGAGGTCGACACCCCGCGGATGGACGAGGCGGACGCCATCACGGACGCGTGGGTCGGTCTCGCCGACGGCCAACGGCGGTTCGGGTCGTTCCTCCTCGCCGAGGAGAACCGCGCCGCCGTCTACGAGACGGTCTCCCGCGGCATCGTCACGGGCGGCGTCCTGGTCGCCCGCGACCCGCAGGTGGACGACGACGCGAGCACGGACGTCGTCGGGTTCGTCATGTTCAGCCCGGAGACGGGCGTGTACGAACAGGCCGAGAAGAAGGGGGTCGTCGAGAACCTCTACGTCGAACCGGGCCGCCGTGGCGAGGGCATCGGGTCGGCCCTGCTATCGGCCGCCGAGGACGCCCTGCGCGCCGACGGCGCGGCCGTCGTCATCCTCGACGTGATGGCCGAGAACGAGGACGCCCGCCGGTTCTACGAGGCCCACGGCTTCCGCCCACACCGGGTGACGATGGCGAAGGCGGACGAAACCGATAAACACACACGGCGGCACGACTGAGTGCGAACTGCGCCAAGGGAGCTTGGGTGGTTCAAGCACTCGATTTGTAATCGAGAATTCGTGGGTTCGAATCCCACCCTTGGCTTGACTGTCATACTTCGAAGCCCATAGCGACACGCACCGGTAGCGGCGGTTCTTCAACCGAGGTGGTGGCGTGAGCGCCGTCTCGTGTCCCTGCTGCGGCGGGGTCGCGACCAAACGCCACGAGGCCGTCGACGGGACGCGCCACTGCCCACGGTGCCGGAGGTGCATCTCGCGATGAGTCGATGGAACGCGACTCGGGTCGAATGCCCGACGTGTGGCCGACTCGACTACTCGATTCCCAGCGAGTGCGAGCGCTGCGGGACCCCACTCCGAGGTGAGGGTCGGTGAGCGACGAACCCAGCATCCCCGAAGCAGTGGGGAACGTCGCGACGGCGCTCAGTGAGCTGGTCGGGGCGTACTCGCGTGCCCTGACACCGCTGATGAAGAGCGTCTCCGAGGCGCTCAGTCGGCTCGGTCAACCACCCTACCAGCGCGAGGCCGCGACGCTCGCCCGCGACATGGCTCGCGAGGGCTACGACATCGTCGGGCGGAACGGCGTCGAAGTGGTCAACACGAAGGACCGCGTCGCGACCGCCTACTACTGCGGCGAGGAGGCCTCGACGCATCTCGACCCAGCGGCCGAGACCATCACCAGCTACTCGCTGGAGGAGCTTCGTGAGGAGGCACGCCGATGACCGATACCGCCCACCACAAGGCGGGCGCGAACGCCGAGGGAAAGCTCTCGGTGTCGTCGCTCATCGGCGACGTCCGCGGGCATCGCGTCCTCGAGGTCCGCTCACCTGCGGGTCGCCACTTCATCCGCCCGAACCCCCTGGGTTCGACTGGAGGGCCGGCGGAGTTCACCGTCGTCGCCTATGGGCCGGGGAACGGGTTTGTCTCCCAGCACGCGACGGACGCGGGCACGCTGAAACGGATGATCAAGCGCGCAGAGGGCGAGCGCGCCATCAGTATCGGCTCGCCGGGCGACCTGTGGCCCGACGGCTTCGACGCCGTTCCCGGAGGTGATCGGTGATGGGGTTCTACAACCACAACCACAAGCACCAGTGGGAACGACTAGGTGTCGTTCACGACGAGTACACCTCCGAAATTCAGGTCATCTATCAGTGTACGGACTGCTCGTGCTGGAGTTCCCTCGAACTCGATGACCTTGGAGAGGTCCCGTTCCGTGGCGGAACACTCGCCAACGAAGGAGGTGATCGGTGATGGCCGGGCGAGAGTCCAAGTACGTCTGTCCGGGCTGTGGTGAGACGTTCATCCGCCTTGGGAGTCACCTCCCGAAGTGCCCAGACCGGGACAGTGTCGCCCCCGTCGAGCGGCTCAACGGCTCGCGAGGTGGCCGGTGATGTTCCGGATCAAGTGCCAGGACTGCTCGGTCGAAGACACCCGGAAGGATGAGCGGACCGCCTGGCGTGTTCGACGCGCCCACGCCCGCTCGTCCGGCCACGAGGTCATCGTCGAGGAGGTCGATGACTGATGTCGACCTACCGGATGCACTGCTCGGAATGCGGTGCCGAGGGCATGACCGAGAACGAGGCCACCGCCCACTCGCTGGTCATGATGCACCGCGATCGCGTCGGCCACGACGAGGCCGACTACCACCTCGTCACCGGGGAGGGGGTCGAGGCATGACGTACGTCGTCACCTGCCGAGACTGCGACCTCCACTACGAGTACAACATCCAGCGCAACGCAGGCGTTGTGGCCGCCGCGTTCGGAGAGAGCGGCCACGACATCGAGGTGACCGAGGTATGAGTGCGCAGATCGGGCGAGAGGAAGCTCTGGAGTTAGTCCAGGACCTCTCGGACCGTCTCGACAGCGTGGAGTCGCAGAACGAAGCGCTCCGGCAGGCGGTCCGCCTCCAGAGCGACGACAACGACGAACTCCGCGAAGAGGTCGCGGACCTTCGAGAGCGCGTCGCTCAACTGGAGAGCACCGTCACGCCCGACCCGGAGGCGAAGCCGTACAACCAGAAGAGTCGCGACGAGAAGGTCCGAGAGGTTCGCGTCGCCCTCGCTCGGAAGGCGCTCGGACAGAAGAACGGAAAGGCCCGGTTCGACTACACCGACGTCCTCTCGCTGTTCGGCAACCACCCGTCGAGCGGCCACGCCTACACATTGATGGAACTCGCCGGAAACCTCGACGGCTTCGAGTTCGGGACCTTCCACGACCAGAAGCGGCTTCGCGTGAATCTGGACGCCGTGAACGATGACGCGGTGCTTCACGCCGCGAACAACGACGGCGCGTCTGAGGTGAACTGAGATGCCAATCTTCCACGCCGTTGTCCCACCGCCCTTGTCCTAGTCTAATCTTAGGTTGTTGTGTGTAGTGTATGAAACAAAGCGTTAGCGGAGGGTACGCCGCCTCTACGCCTCCTCCGCAGGCGTAGAGGAGCGTGAACGGCGACTCGACCGTTGTTCGCGCCGTGAAACCCGTCAAGATATCATGTCCGACCAATCTCCCGACGAATCGTCACCGAACGACCCCCCGACCGAGATTCCGGAAGCGGTCGTGCAGCTCTCGCCGAGTTGCTGTTCAGTCTACCTCCTCCTCGAGGAGCACGGCCCGCTGACCCAGCAGGCGATCGTCCGGACCGGCCTGAAGCGGCGGACGGTCCGCCACGCACTCACTCGACTGGAGGACGGCGGGTTAGTCGCCTCACGTCCGTACGTGGCGGACTCGCGCCAGCGGCTGTACGACACCGTCGTCGCCGAGGAGTGACGATGAATCGGACAAACAGGCCTATTCATATCGACTTACCCCTCCCGGCGACTATGCTTCTCGCAGACCTGTCGCACCGGGCGATAGTCGCTCCCAACACACGCTGCCCCCGATGACACCCGCGAGGGTGAATGATTCGGCCGGCTCGCAGCCATTGCTCTCTCACTATGATCGAGGAACTCGCACACGACCCACAGAGCGGTGCGCCGCTCTCGTCGGTGAAGAACTACCCTGGCCCGGAGGTCGGAGAGGGTCTCGCCGACGTCCAGACACAGGCGTACAGAACCGGGGTTCGAACGCCAGAACAGCATCCACTCGTCGAGTGGTCGGGCACTCGCGAGGGCACACTCACGAACGGCGAACTCGTCAGTGCCCAGCGAGGCCTGCTTGGGTACTTCCGGCGAACGCACCGGAACGTCCGCGACGATCCTGACCCGTCGATGGACTCGACGGCCGCCCTCGCCCTGAAGCGACTCAAAGCCGAGGCGCCGCGAGCGCTGGACAGTTTCGTCTGGTACGCGCTGGCCGAGCGCCTCGCGGCGAAGGGCTACTGGGCAGCGTGGATGCTCGACCACGTCATCGCCCGCTGTCCCCACCCGACCCAACGCGTCGACGGCGAGGTCGTCGGCCGCTGCGGGAGTCGGCTGAAGTTCCGCCCTGGCGTCGGGAAGCTCGAGGGCGTCTGCGCGAAATGCCCCCACGAACACGGCGCCGTCGACGAAGCACTCGTCGAGTACATCGGCGACATCTATCGAGCGTCGTTCGACGAGGAGATGGAGGCGCGATTGCTGTGAGCGCGAGCGAGCGAGTCACCGTGCCGACACCGACAGGCACTCGTCGCGATGCCGTCGTCGTCGGGCGGGAGTTCGCCGCGGACATCCGCGTCGCCGAGGAGATCGTCACCGTCGAGATCGACGGGCATCGCTACCGCGTCCCCGTCTCGGACGTTTGCGACCACTAGTGCCGCTCTCAGAGTGGCAGCATCCATGAATGGACCGCACCGACGACACTACCGACGGGACCGACAAGGCCCACGCGCCTCTCACTCGACAGACTCGGGAGCGAATCGTGTGGGCGTTGCTGTTCATGCTTGTGTTCATGGTCGGCCTCGAACCATTTCTCCCCAAATACGCTCCAGATCCCGCGCTGGCGGGAGTCATCGTCGGGGGCATGGTCACACTGATCATCATGCGTCGCGCTCCGGGGGTGTGACATGGTCGTGAGTTCGGTCGGCGTCTTCGCCCAAGACGTGTGGTCCTATCCAGACATCTCGGACCTCCTGTTCTCGCTCGGGTATGTCGTCGGGTGGTTCGCGTTCGTCGCGATGGCCCATCTGCATTTTCGCTCCACACGTCGCTTCGGGCAGGGGGTCTATCTCTTCTTCGCGAGTGTCGGTATCGCCCTATTCCTGTTCGGCTTCGGCGGCCAGCACTTCTCGGTACTCTACCCTGGTGCAGTCTGGCTGTTCGGCCTCTGGTTTGTCTCCGTGGTGCTGACGATACTCGTCTGCTATTTCGAGCTCGGTGACGTCCCCGGCCCGTTCCGAATCGAGGACCCCCGAGACAAACTGTGACTCGCCAGTCGGCGGTCTAGGGCGGGCGACTCCTCTGTGCACTGTCGCTGTCGTACCGCGACCCAAGCACACGACGGGCGCGCTCCATTTCCTCGTGGCCACTTGCATCGACTCTACCAGAGTCCGCGACGTGCCGAGTCGCTCGCTCGCCGATACCGACCTGACGATACCTGCCATGACCAACGACTCCCACGACTGCCCGGGCTGTGACCGCTCGTTCGGATCGCGGTACGGGCTCATCGGCCACTGGGGCCACTACCCCTCCCACCGCGATTCGGGCACCAAACAACAGGCCCGTTCACGTGTCGAGCGATACCTCGGCGGCCTCGACGCCGAGAAGAAACGCGACGCCCTCGCAATTACGATTGGCATCACGGCGGCGTCGATGCTCATCCACGTTCCGGGCGTCTACTTCCGCGTCCTCGAGACGCTCCAGATCAACGCCCAGCCGGCGACCATCGTCCCGGCGGCAGCGATCATCCGCGTCATCCAGAAGCACGTCCAGTCGACGCCGCTGACGAGTAAGCAAGCCGACGAGATCCTGTTCGCGGCGGCGGTGACGTGGCTCGCAGTCGAGGGGGGCCACCAGCTCGCCGCGATGGTCACGTGATGCTACTCCACGCCGCGACGTCGCTCCAGACGCTCGTCGGTACCCTCGTCCTGTTCGCCGTCACGATCTGGGCGGCATACGCCCTCTTCACCGACCTCACATGACCCGCTGGCAAGACCGCATCCCGTGGCACGTCATCAAGGCGTGTCTGTGGATCGCCCGAAAGGCGACGTCGTCGAAGCCCGAACCCGACGGCCCCTACATCCTCGCCGAGTGCTCGCACGAGTTGTTGAGAAAGACGCTCGGGACGCATCACTTCGAGCCCCACTGGGAGCTGTCCTACTCATACCGCGGCGAGGTCGAGAACCTCCGCCGGGTGACGTGGACGGACGACGACTATCCGTGGTTTCAGACCCACGTCCGGAGTTGGGACGTCCCCGATGGTGAACGGACGGCGACGAACGGCGGGCAGGCAATCAAAGTCCGCGCCCACTGGGAACCCGAGTCGGTCGCCCATCCCGTCGCCCATCTCGACGGCGTCGGCTTCGAGCGCACTCGCGCGATGCGCACCCTCCGAGGCATCCTCGACGAGGCGGGCATCCCCAACGAGTTCGTCGCATAGCATGACCGACCCCCTGCTCCTCGACGACATCAAGCGCTACGCCGACGGCGCCGACATCCGCCTCTCGTTCGATGGCGACTTCTGGGTCGCCGAAGACACCCATACCGGCGAGCAAGCGTCCGGCCGGACGATCTTTCGCGCCTGGGCGAGTCTCCGCCCCGGGCTCAACCCGCAGGACCTCCACGACCGCATCTTCGAGGACATCCACCCATGAGTCACCACACCTTCGCCGGCAACGCCTGGGAGTTCCCCGCCCGTCTCGCTGACGACGGCGTCGTCGACGGTGACACGGTCGACATCGTCTGCGACGTCGGCTTCGACATGCGCCGGACGATTCGCGTCCGCGTCTTCGGTGTGGATACCGCCGAGATCCACACCGTCGGCGAGGACACCGAGGAGTTCCAGCGCGGCCAGGAGCACAAGGCGTTCGTCGAGCAGTGGTTCATGTTCGAGTCGCAGGGGAGCGAGTACCCGCTGAGTGTGACGACGCTCAAAGAGACGGGGAAGTTCGGCCGGTACGTCGCCGTCATCCACGGCCCCGAGGGCGAGTCACTAACGAGCGCGCTGGTAGAGGAGTTCGACGACGTCTGACTGTCGGCCGCGACCCCATGCCACCCTACTGCTGCCGTAACCCCATGCCATTCCCATGACCAGCGAGGAACCACTCCCCGACCGATGTGGCGCTAAGTGCCGCGACGGAAACTACTGCACGCAGTATCCTGTCGACGGCCGGGAGCGTTGCAAGATGCACGGTGGAAAGAAGAAGCGCGGGATGGACTCGCCGAACGCCATCCACGGCCTTCGCTCGGAGTACATGGACGACGAGACGCGGGAGATCTACGAGCAGGTCTCCCAGCAGTCCAACGCCGAACTCGTCCAGGAGGAGATCTGGGCCATCAAGGCACGTCTTCTCAGAGCAGCGAAGGAGTCGGGGAACAACGAGGCCATCCAGCTGGTCCGCGAAATCCTCGACGACCAGGAGGCCGCCGACGTCGACCAGCAACTCGTCGACGCACTGGCGAAGATGCTGCAGACGTCGAGTGGTGCCCTCGACCGGGCACTCGGCCGGATGAACGATCTCGTGAAAACACACCACAAGATCACCGAGGGTGACTCGCTGGATGTCACGCACTCGGGCGAGGTCGGACAGAACCTCTCGGGGGGCTTCTCCGTAGAGATCAACCACCACCGAGTCGGCCTCGACGGCGAAGACGACGAGAACTGACGCATGACCACCGACACCCAGGTTTTCGAGAGCAAGGGCGCCCGGACCGAAATCGGGGCGACAGGGCTCACGCTCGACTGGGACTTCTGGGACCCGCAGCTCGAAGTGCTGAGCGCCATCGACTCGGGTGACTTCGACGTCGTCTGCTACCGCGGCGGCTACGGGTCGGGCAAGACTATCCTCGGCGCACGGTGGGTTCACGAGGTCGGGATGACGGTCCCGAAGTCGGACAACCTCGTTATCGCCCCCGACTCGGCGAAGGGCGGCCCGACGACGTACAAGGTCTTCTTCGAGGAACTCCCCGGCGAAGACACGGTCCCTGACGAGGGTGGCGACCCGGAGAACTCGCCGATCGTCGCCGACTACAACCGCAACGACCGGCGGCTCACCTACGTCACGGGGGCGGTCGCCCGCCTCGGGTCGGCCGACGTCTGGAACCGATACGCTGGTGGTGAGTTCAACGCGATCTGGTGCGACGAGGTAGCTCACTACGAGCACACCGACATCTACCAGCTGAACGAGATGCTGCTCTCGAGGCAGCGCACCGAGGCTGGGCCGAACGTCACACTCTGGACATCGACCGGGAACGGCTACAACGACTTCCACAAGTTCACCGAGAAGCGTCAGCTGCCCGACGGCAGTCCGCTCCCGACGCGTCTCTACGTCGTCGTCGCCGACTCGCGGGACAACCCGTTCCTTCCGGAGAGGGACAAGCTCACCCGTCAGTTCGCCGGCACCGAGCGTGAGGAGGAAGCGCTGGCCGGTGGGTTCGCGGCGGCAGAGGGGTTGGTCTACCCGCGCTTTTCTCGCGAGCGCCACGTCATCACCGAAGCGGAGGCCGACGAACTTGTCCACGGCAACTGGCGAATCTTTGGATACGACCACGGGTGGGACGACCCACGGGTCGTCCTCGAGATCGGGCAGACAGCGCACGACCAACTGGTCGCCATAGACTGCTTCTACCAGAGTGAGACGCAAGTCGAGGAGGCAGTCCGATGGCTCGTCGAGAACGACAAGCCCAGTGGGACGGTCTACGCCGAACACGAGCCGAGCCACTACCAGAAGTTCCGCAGCGCTGGCTACCGCGTCGAGGCTGCCGAGAAGGATCTCGACGAGGGCATCCCGGCAGTCCGGTCGCTACTCGAACTCGACTCTGAGGACCGCCCCGGCCTCCTCGTCTCCGAGCGCTGTGGAGAGCTCATCAACGAGTTCCACTCCTACAAGGAAGACCACGTCGGGAAGGCGAAGGCGACCGACCACGGTCTCGACAGCGCCAGATATGCTGTCATGGGCCATGTCGGTCCGACCGACGGCTACTCGGGCACCGGAACGTGGGGCGGCTAACTGACATCCATGAGTGACGATACCAACACCGAGAGCAGCGGGAGTGGCCGACAGACGCTCACTGGCACGAACACCGACCGTGGGGCTGGCGATCGCGACCTCACGGCGAGCGAGATCGAAGCCATCCAGATGCGAAACCTGCTGGCGGCGAACCTCGGCCAGCAGTACGGTGGCGATCGCGACCTCTACAAGACGTTCGGCTGGCAGAAACAGCCCGATATCGAGGACTTCTACGCGATGTACCTGCGCCATCCGTACGCGCAGGCGATTGTCGATACGCCGGTCGAGACGACGTGGCGCGGCGCACCCGAGATCGACGACGAAGAAGAAACCGACGCCGAAGAGCAGACACCCTTCGAGGCGGGGGTCCAACGTCTCACCAACGATCACCGGGTGTGGCACTACGCGAAGCGGGCAGATCGGCTCGCCGGCATCGGGCAGTTCGGCGTCCTCGTCATCGGGTTCGATGACGGCGAGGACCTCTCGGCACCAGTCAATGCCTCAGTGCTATCGTCACTCTCCGGCGACAGCCAGTCGCCAATCCTCTGGCTCCGGCCGTTCTCGCAGCTCTCGGTCGACGATATGAAGGTCGGCGGTCCGGACTCCCCCCGGTGGGGGAAACCGACCCACTATCGCCTCGACCTCGGTGACGAGAACGACGCCCTCGCCGACGATGGCCCCGACCGCACCATCTGGGTCCACCATCAACGTGTCATCCACGTCCCGGCCCAGGAGCTCCTTGACGACGAGATTCGCTCACGGTCGCGACTCGAAGCCCCGTACAACCCACTGTACGACATCGAGAAGACGCTCGGGAGTGCTGCCGAACTCGCCTATCGCTCGGCCGACCGCGGCCTGCACATCAACGTCGATCCGGAGTACCGCCTCGAGGACGGCGGGAAGCGCCTCGACGAAGAGGTCCAGAAGTTCGTCCATGACCTCCAGCCATTCATCCGAACTGAGGGGGCTGACATCGAGGAACTCGGCGGTGCGGACATCGACCCATCACCAATCATCGCCTCGGAGATCGAGGCCATCAGCGCGGTGACTCGCATCCCACAGTCTGTCCTCAAGGGTAACGAGACCGGTGAGCGGGCGACCACACAGGACCTCAAGGAATTCTACGGGACGATCACCGAACGGCGCGAGCAGTTCGTCACACCGACGCTGGTCCGCGAGCTGCTCGACCGCCTCCGACGGTTCGGCGTCCTCGACGAGCCGACGGGCGGTGATTACGACGTCGACTGGCCGCCACTCGCCGAGCAGTCCGCAAAGGACATCTCGGAGGTGCAGCTCAACCGAGCGAAAATCCTGAAGCACATCCAGACGCTCGTCCCTGGGCTGACGTCGGAAGGTGCGGTTCAGTGGGTCGAAGACGGG
This sequence comes from Halomarina litorea, assembly GCF_024227715.1. NCBI lineage: Archaea > Methanobacteriati > Methanobacteriota > Halobacteria > Halobacteriales > Natronomonadaceae > Halomarina > Halomarina litorea. Next base: position 2,214,533 of record NZ_CP100448.1, read on the forward strand.
GAGTTTCCCGACATGGCACCGCAACCGGCAGCCGTCCAGGACGGCGACCTCCCTCCCCTCAACGAGAGCGACCCGCAGGTACAGGCGTACTTCGACGCTGCGTTCCCCGCGACGGCCGACGACTGAGCGCTCATGCACGACCATGACCACGAGCACCGCCACCACCTCACGGCCGAGGCGCAAGACGTCACTCGGACGACTACATTACATAGACGAGAGTTCCGCCCAGCGCTTCTCTCACGACTTCGCGCACTAAAGGGGCAAATCGCCTCGCGCGTCGGTTACGAACAGGACGCCCTCAACCTCGGCGAAAACGACGGGCGACTCATCGGATGGCTCTTCGCGGCAGCGGCGACCGACCCCTACGACTTCCGATCGGACGCGCAGAAGGTCGACGAGTTCATCGAGTGGCTGCAGGCACGCATCGACGAGGGTCTCCTCGAGGAACTCACTCGCGAGCAAGTCCGCAACGGCGAGCACTTCACGGCGAGCTACGTCCGGTCGGCGTACGACCGCGGACTCGACGGCGCGGCAACCCGTCTTCGGCAGGCAGGCTACGACGTCGACGAGGCGATGCTACAGTCGGCGTTCAACGCCCCCATCCACGCGGAGACGCTCCAGACGATCTACACGCGAGCGTACGACAACCTCGAAGACATCACGCAGGACATGGCGACGGGCATCCGTCGCGAGCTGACGACCGCCCTCGAGGAGGGTATCAACCCGAAAGAAGCCGCCCGGCGGATCAACGGCGTCGTCGACGATGTCGGCATCAAGCGGGCACGGACGCTCTCCCGCACGGAGATCTCCAATGCCTACAACACCGCCAGTGCTCGCCGTTATCAGCGGACCGGTGTCGAGCGAGTCCGCGTCGTCACGTCGGGACCGTGCCCAATCTGCGAGTCGCTCGCCGACCAGGGACCCTACAGCGTCGAGGAGGCGGCGACGCTGATTCCTGGCCGCACCCACCCGAACTGCGTGTGCTCAATCGCGCCGGTCCCATCGGCCGAGTTACGAGCGCGGCTCGGGCATCTGCTCCGGCGATATCGGCTGCGTGCCCGGCAGGCGACGGCCGAGTGAACTACCCCACAGACGACCCAGCCCGATGACGCGTCAACCCGGCGGTTCAGCCGGTTGCCGAGGTCCCTGGTTCTGCAGCTACGTACGATGAAACACGACACGAAAGACATCCGCATCACCGCTCGGACGGCGCGGCTCAAAGCGTCGGCCGACGGCGTCGATGACGATGGCCCCTGGACGTTCTCGGGGCTGGCCGTCGCGGCCGGCGACATCCTCCATATGGCGGACGGGACGCCAGTCCTGTTCACCGAGGAGGAACTCCGTACGGCCGCGCCGACGCAGTCGAGCCAGCCGCTCACGAAGGACCATCCGAGCTACGACGACCCGCAGCGCCCCAACGACTACCCGCCGGACACGGATGACACAATCGGGACGGTCGAGGCGGCCGACTACGTCCAGGACGCTGAGGAGGGCGTCGAGGGCGTCGGCTACAACGCCAAGACACACGACGAGCAGATCGCTCGCGGCGTGAAGGCTGGCAGCTTCGACGTCTCGGTCCATCCGAGTTTCGACCTCGGGCCGAAGGACGAGACGACCGGCGCGTACATCGCGACGGACATCCAGTTCCTCGATCTCTCGGTCGTCTCGAAGGGAGACTCGCCGAACAACACGGCGAACTGGGGGCCGTCCCAGCAGCTCGCCGCCTGGTCGCAGACACACGACGTCGGCGAGCTGCTCGACGCCAGCGCCGGCAGCCGGACGCCGCCGGCCGTCGATGACGACCAGATCGAGTCCATCGCATCGCGCTTCGTCCAGAGTCTGACCGCCGCAATCCGCGGTGGCGACCACGACGCGACCGACGACGGCGAGGCCGACCAGCAGGGCGGTGATGCGGACGATGGCGGCGACGAACAGAGTGGAGACGAGCCGGCGGATACCGGTGCGGATTCTAGCAGTTCAACCCAGATGCAGGACTTCAACAGGGACGACGCAATCGAACAGCTCGTCTCGAGTCACGACTTCACGGAGGAGTCGCTGGCCGAGATGGACGACGACGACCTCAAGCGAACCCACGACGCCATCGTCGATGTCGACGGTGACGGCGGGGATGGGGACGACGCCGGCATGCAGGACCAGCCAGCCGATGGTGGTGCTGCGACGGCGAACGCCCTCGACCTCGGCGACCACGACTCGCTGGAGGCAGCCATCGACAGTGCCGTCGAGCAGCGCGTTCAGGAGCAGCGCGAACAGGACGAAAAGGCCGACCTCGTCGCGGACATCATCGCCCAGCACGAGGACTACGACGCCGACGATCGCGAGGAGCTGCTGGCGTCGGCTCCGTCGGTTCTCGAGAAGATCAAGAGCCAGGCCCACGAGACCACCGCCGCCCAGATTCCGGGCACGGTGGGTGCCGACCTCACGGCGTCGGTCGGTGGCAGTGACGGCGACGGCGATGACGAGGAGTGGTCTGACGGGGTGGTGAACTGATGACCGAACGCGTCCGCGGGACGGTCTACGACGACGCCGCCTACATGGAAGCCGAGGCGGCGGCTGCTATCACGCCGGGAATGGGCCTCGAGTACGCCGGCGAGACGGCTGTAGGTAACCGCACCGTCCAGCCCGTGTCGAGCGTCGAACCCACAGGACCGGCGGCCCGCTTCGCCATCGAGCAGCGGATGCCGCCGCGTGGTGCATCGGGAGCGACCCGCCCCATCGAGCAGGGCTACGATGCCGGCGACAACGTCGAGATGCAGGTGTTCCGCTCGGGTGACACCGTCGAGAACGCACTGCTCGCAGCTGGTGGCGACCTCACCACCGCCGCTCACGCGACCATCGCCATCGGTGACAAGCTCGCCTTCAACGACGACGGCAGCCTCAAGCTCGCGACGACTGCGGGCGCCGAGGTGGTCGAGGCAGTCGAGGCGGTCGACAACTCCGGCGCCGCGGCCGGTGAACGTGCGCGGATTGCTGTGGAGGTGCTGTAGATGAGCACGAGCATGCAGGCATACCGGAGCTATCCGGACGACTTTGTCAAGGGACAGTCGCCGCTTCACCGCCAGGCGCTCTTCGCGAGCGACAAAGAGGCCCGGAAGGAAGCGCGCATCAAGATCGCGAAGGCTAGCGGTATCGGTCAGAGCAACTGGAACACGCTGACCGCCTCGGTCACTGACCAGGTGCCCGACCGACGGCGGACGCTGACGGCCGCCCAGCAGCTCGACTTCGAGGAGTGGGAGGATCGTGACCCGAACGTCATCCCCGAACCCCAGAAGACACTAACTGCCGTCGACGACCTCGTCGCGGCGGGCTTCACGCGTGACACCTCGCTCGCGCGCCTCGTCTCGGTCTGGCAGGCGAAGACCGACTTCGACGACGTCGCGGAGACGAGCATGGACGGCCGTGCTCGCTCGACCGAGGACAGCATCATCAAGCAACTCTTCGGCGTCCCGCTGCCGATCATCCATGTCGACTACGAGATGTCGGCGCGGCTGCAGCAGAACTCCGCTAATTTCGGCGAGAACCTCCCCAACGAGAACGCGTCGGCGGCGGCCCTCGAGGTCCGGCAAGCAGTCGAAGAGCAGCTGTTCAACGGCTGGGGCTCGACCATCACGACTCAGGACGGCTCGTTCAAGGTCTACGGCTACCGGACAGCGCCCAATCGCATCAACGACACCGCGACCGGATTCGGCGGCGGGGACTGGGGCACCGCGACCAACATCCAGCCGACGATCGATGGACTCCTGGAGGCGATGGAACAGCAGGGGTCGAACAACAACGAGGGGTACATGCCGAACGAACTCGGCGCATGGCTCTACGTCCCGACGGCGAAGTGGGGCCGCCTCGCCCGGACCGAGGACCAGCGCGGGGACGGCAACATGTCGATTCTGCAGCGGCTCAACCGCGACTACCCCTACCTCGACGTCCGGCACGCCGGCAGCCTGCCGAGCGACGAGCTCGTGATGGTCGCGAAGTCGCGTGACGTCGTCGATCTCGCCGACGCGGCCGGCCTCACGACCATGGCGTGGGACATCGAGGGCGGCATGGCCGAGCGCTTCAAGGTGTTCGAGTGCCGCGTCCCGCGGATCAAGCAGCCCTTCTCGGGGAAGAGCGGCATCGTCCACGCGACGGGGGTCTGATTCGGATGACGCGAACCACAGTCTACTCCGGAACTCCGTGGGACCACGACGGCGATGCCAAGGAGGTCTACGATGCGTTCCACAACCACGACGCCCGCAGCGCAGTCATCATCAAGACCTCGCAGGGGCAGGAGATCCACATCCCCGAAGACGAGGCCATCGACATCTACATCGACGGCGAGGAGGTCGAAGATGCCTGAGCAGTACCGGGTCACCGCCCCGAACTACGGCGCCCCAGGCAACCGTCGCGAACAGGGTGAGGTATTCGAGCCGACTGAGGCCGAAATCAGCGCCTTTCGCGACAAGCTCGAACCCGTCGAGGACGAGAGCGACGACGGTGGCGAAGCCTCGGACCAAGCTGGAGAAGAGGACGACGCCAGCGCCCCGTTCGACCCGTCGGACATGACGATCGACGAGTTCGAGGGCGAACTGGACGGCGGCGACTACGGCGAGGACGAACTCGCTGCACTCGCCGTCGCCGAGCGCGAGGGCAAGCACCGTGATGGCGCGATAAACGCCATCGAGGCCGCCCGCGAGGACGAGGAGTAACCACCCATGTCGATCACCGTCAGCGAGAGCGACATCCGCGGCGCGCTGCGAGCGGACTCGTCTGAGTACCCCGATAGCTCGTTGGCGTTTGAGAAGTCGCTCGCCGAGTCGGTGGTCAACGACGACCTCGCCCCGCACGCCGCCCCAGGAGATGCCGACCGCCTCGAACTTGTCGGGGCGCTGCTCGCAGCGGCGTACGTCGAGGGCGACGGTGACGTCACCCAACTCCGGCAGGGCAATCGGGCGATTAGCTTCGACACGGACGATGCGCTGTCACTCTGGCGGAAGGCGACACAACTCGACCCGACCGGGCAGCTCTCGAAACTCGAGAAGCCCGTCGCGCGGATCGACGTCCCGGATGGTCGGGGCATGGATGGCTAATCGTGGGGGCGAGTATCTCCGGGGTTGGGAGCCTCGTCACGACGCTCGACACCATCGACGAGCGGTGGACGAGCGACGTCACGTACGTCGTTTCGGCGAATCAGAACTATGCCATCCATGTTGAGTACGGCACCTCGAAGATGGCGGCCCAGCCATACCTCCGGCCGGCCGCCGAGCGGACGAACCGTAGGCTCGACCAGATCGGCGCGGAGACCGACAGTGTCGAAGAGTTCGTCCGACTTGCCGCCCAGGAGGTCGAGCGAATCGCGAAAGAGATCGTGCCCGTGGATACGGGTGCACTCCGCGCATCGATCAAGTACGAGAGGGTCTCATGACGCGCACCAGAATCGGGCGGCAGATTTCCCGGCACGATCAGCGGTTCGTCGACTACTTCGAGACGGCGCTGACTGTTCGGAACTACGTTGAGGGCTCAGGGACCGCCGTCGGCGATGACGCCCACGGCGACACCGGCAAGACACTCGGCGAGACTGTCGAGACGACCGGGCAGGTGGAGCAACCACAGGACCCCGTCGAGACGTCGACCGTCAATGGCGAGTCGGTGCTTATCGACGCTGAGATTCTGCTCCCGGATGACGTCAGCGTCTACGATGGCACCGACGCTCACCCCTACCCCTCGGAAATCGAGACGCCCTCGGAGGTCGTCTACCACGTCGTACACGTTTACGACGAGCAGAACGGCAGACTCCGCGTCTACGCCATCGACTCGGAGGAGGGTGCCTGACATGCCCGATCCGAACGTCGTGCTGCGAGACGTCCTCAGATCGAACTGGGACGCCAGCGCGACGTCGGTCGCGAACGCGCCCGTGTTCCACACCGGCTGGTATGACCGCGACGGCGACATGCCGTGCATCACGATCACCAACATGGATGAAGGCCCCTATCGCGGCGGTGTGACGGGCCTGACTGGCCTCGACGGCGAGACCGGGAAGGGCCGCCAGCGACTCTCGGGGTTCGCCCTCGTCAACTGCGTTGCGGGGACCCGCGACGACTGCGAGGGCATCGGCACGAGCGGCAACGATGTAAACCCGAAGATCGTCCGCAACGACCTCTTCGAGCAGGCAAGTCAAATCCTACTCGACGAGTCGCCCGTCGAGTTCCGCTCGTTGGCGCCCGGAGACAGCCGAGACATCGTCGACACCGACGACGGTCCGGCGGTCTTCCGAACCGAGTTGCGGGCAGTCTGGTTGCGCGACCGGACCCCGACCGCGTAGCATCGCCATCCGACCGACAGCCCCGGTATCGATCCGCTGGGGTTGACTCTTGTTCCCGCGTTCGCCGATCGTCCGGCGTGCGCTTCGCAGACTGAGAACACCTGATGCGACTCACACTACCAACAACTGACGAAGGCCGGTCTCGAACGACGCGCCTCGGCGGCCGCTTCGACGGCGAGCCGTGGAGCGTGCGCGTCCACGCGACCGGCACGACCGACGAAGTACCGGAGGACCTCGGCGAGTACATCCTTGAGAGCGACCGCTACCCGGGCGTTGAGCGCTACGACGCCCCACCGACCGACGAGGACACCCTCGACGAGGAGGACGACTGATGACGGAGCAAAAAGAGCTCACGGTGACGGTCACGGCCGACACCGAGGAGGCCATCAGGGACATCGAAGAGCTGACTGCGGCGCTCGAGAACCTCGGCGATGCTGCCGAGGAGGCGAACGTCGCGCTCAGTCGACTGCAGCTCGCTCGGGGTGAAGAGCTCGACATCGGTGTCGAACTCACTGACGAACTCCGCAGTTCGAACCTTCAGAGGTAACACATGGCACCACTCAACGTTGAAAGCGGCTCGCGTAGGACCGAGTACCACTGGGTCCCCGAGACCGTCGACGCGACCGGCGACGCACAGACCCCTGCCGACCCCGACTGGAAGCTCTACTCGTCAGTCGTGACGAGTTACGAGGCGGAGTCGGAGGCGACCCACGACGAGCGGACCGGCATCGGCAACGTCGACCCGATTGACAAGCAGCGCCAGCAGGAGACGCACGAGTCGACGGTCACGTACGACCTCGAACGCTTCCCGGTCGACTCCGGTGGCAATGCCATCGACCCACTCGCCTACGGCTGGATGCGAGATGTTGACAACAACCTGCTGGCAACCCACTCGTTCATGGAGATCGAGACGCTCGCGTCGGTCATCGCGAGCAACACCGTCCACGCGAAGTACTTCGTTGCTGGACGGGGCAACTCTCACCCGTCGGGGAGCGCGCCATCGGCGAGTTCGCTCGGGACGCGCATCGTCGACTACGCTCGAGGCGGGCGGCCCTCGGAACCGGCGCTGTCGCTGTCAGCTGGCGATAACGCTGTCGCGCAGGTCGAACTCCCGTACATGTTCGACAAGCGTCGGAAGTACCAACTCGATCAGCCCTCGGCCACGACGTTCCTCGCACTCAAGTCGACCGACGCGAGCGACACGGGCGTGTCGGTCACGCTCGAAGGTGTCGATGGGAGCACCCAGGAGGACGTCACGCTCGACGGGAGCGATGGGACGGTCGTCGTCTCTTCGGCCACGCAGTTTGACACGCTCGGCGCTGTGTGGGTCGACACTGAACTCACCGGCACGCTCGAAGTGTACGTCAACGACGGCGACGACACGACCCCACAGCCCGGCCAGCTGCTGACGGTCATCCCCGGGAAGAGCGACTACGACGGCATCGAAGGCGACCACGGCGTCCCGCCGCTGGGCGCTGGCTCGCTCGGTGACGGCTCGACGCTCGGTAACCCGCAGACCGTCCTTGGGACGGACATCCAGTGGTACGGCAGCCCGATCGCCGAGACGATTGTGGAGGCGACGGCGACCGTCACGAACAACATCGAAGAGGAGTCGACAACGCAGGGCTTCGCGCAGTCAAAGCACGCCGACGGCCGCGACACCACGGTTGAGGCGACGGTGTTCGGCGAGACGCAGTCAGCCGACAAGTCCGGCGACCACTTCGAAGGTAACGAGGGGGAGATGGTCATCCCGCTCGACGACGGCGATATCGCGTTCCCGCGGGCCTACTGCAGTGCTGGCGGGAGCGTCACGAAAGAAGAGGGGCAGGCGTTCGCGACCGTCGAGACGACGTTCTCGGCGCTGCAGCAGACCGACGGTAGCGCCCCCATCGACTTCCGACCGGCGTAATCTAACCCATGTCCAACAGCGATTTCTCCAACGTACCAGAGAGTACCGATACCGGCGCCAACGTCGAGCGCCAGCAGCGCGACGAGGCCGCTCAGACGCCCGACCATATCAACGGGTCGGGGGGCGACAACGACCTCGTCAGCCTCGAACAGACGACCATCCAGCGTGACGAGGACGGCGAAATCATCCCTCGGCGAGAGTACGTCGAGGAACTCGGCGGTGACGGCATCGCCCGCCCGCTGACCGGCGCGCTTCGAAGCCGCTACATCGAGGGCAAGCTGGAGGCTGGCGAGGACCTCACCGACCGCGACCTCGCGAACATCTTCGACCGGTGTGTCGTCGCGCCGGACCTCACCACACATCCGCAGTGCCCGAGCGAGGGCGTGACCGAGTCATTCGTCAGCGACCAGATGACCGGGGCGATGCAGGACGCCTACTTCATCCTCGTCCTGCTGGCGTCCGACGAGGACGCCGTCGTCGAGCGCATCCGTGCGACGAGTCGGGGCGACCTCCCGCCGGAGGCGATGCAGCTCCTCGAGGCGAACCCCGAGGCAGTGGTGCAGTTCGCCGAGCAGGCTGACGAAGATGAGTCGTAAGCCCCGGACGTCACTCGACCAGTTCGACGCCCACGAGCAGGCCTGCTTCGTCGACTACTTCCTGCATCACTGTGGCTACACCTACGACCGCCACGGCATCATCGGACAACTCGGCCAGCAGGAAAGAGAGCGGCTGTTCGTCGGCTTCAGCGTCTACTACGAACTCTTCGAAGTCGAGCACTCGGGCGAGTCCGCCAGCGAGCCCAAACCCGGGCAGGCGATGACGCCCGAAGCAGAGGCGCGCATCGACGATCTGATGGCGCAATCCGGTCCGAACGCGGCCTGAGAGGCCACTCGCGGCACACAATGACTTTCTGACATGGCAATCACAGCAGAGCGCCTCCAGGTAGAGATATCTTCGTCCGGCGCGGGGGAGGTCTCCGGCGCGCTCGCATCGGTGAAGAGCGCCGCTCTCGACCTCCGAAAGGCCGTCGGGCTGATGGGCGGCGCCGTCGCCGCTGCGTCGGGCGTCCTCGCCGGCGTGGGAGTGAATGCGGCGCGTAAGTTCCAGGACGCGCTCGTGGAGGTCGAAAAGGTCACCTCCGCCGAGACGGCCGCGCGGATGTCCGAGGAGGTCAAGCGGCTGGCTGGCACCATCCCGCTGGCCCAATCGGAGATCGCCGACCTCGTCGCACAGGCCGGCCGGTTCGGAGTCGCAGAGGACCAGCTGGTCGGCTTCACGGAGACCGTCGCGAAGATGGCGACAGCGACCGACCTCGCAGCGACTGAGGCGGGCGAGGCGTTCGCGAAGCTCGCCACGATTACCGACACGCCCATCTCCAAGATAGAGAACCTGGGCTCAGCGATTAACGCCCTCTCGAATAACTTCGCGACGAGTTCGAGTGAAATCGTCACGTCGATGATGGAGTCGGCATCGTCGTTGTCGACGCTCGGCGCATCGCAAGTCGAGATTGCGGGCCTCTCGGCGGCACTCAACGAGGTAACGTCCAACGCCTCGAAGGCAGGCCGCGGGCTTCGGCGCATCGCCCAGGAGATGCTCGACCCGCGGAAGGTGGCGGACATCTCGCGGGCGTTGGGCGTCTCGGTTGATCAGTTCAAGCAGATGCGGTCGGAGGCACCCGTCGCGACGATCAAACGCCTCGCCCAGACGATGGCCGGGTCGGGCAAGCAGGCCGACCTGCTCCGCAAGACGCTCACCTCGTTCTCGCGGACGGCACTATCGAATCTGGCGAAGAACCTCGAGGGCGTCAACAGCGCCGTCGAGCTCTCGGGCAAACAATTCGAGAACGCGACGTCCCTCCAGCGAGAGTTCGAAGCGCAGTCGAAGACGTTCAACAACCAGGCGCAGCTGCTGGCGAACCAGCTTCGGAATGTCGCCATCACGATTGGTGAGGCGCTGCTCCCTGGGCTGACTGACTTCGTCTCGAAGCTGACATCTGTCACGAAGGGCGTCAGCCAATGGGTACAGAGCCTCTCGGACGCCCAGATTCGCCTCGGCCTGCTCGCCGGGCAGGTCGGGGGCATCATCACGGCGCTGACTGCCCTGAACCCGGTCCTCGGGCTCGTCGCCTCGGGCGTCGTCGCCCTAGCCGCGGCGTGGAGATCCGACTTCGGCGGCATCCAGGCGGCGACGCGTGAGGTGCTGCAGGTAATCCGCTCGGAATTCGCCCCGAGCGTCCGCTATGCGATGGCGCTCGTCCGCGATATCACGTCGACGGTCGCCGGAGCGTTCCGCAGCGAACTCAACTCGATGGGCATCACCGCTCGATCGGTCGTCCAGACAATCAAAACGGTGCTCATCGGGGGCATCCGCACACTCGGCGGATCGGTCCGCGGAGCGCTCACGGTTATCGGCGCTGCCTGGCACGAACATCGGGCGACCGTCGTCGCGACGGTCCGCACGCTCGTCCGAACGGCCCGGTCGGCGCTCGGCCAGCTCGAGGCGCTGTTCGACCGCTTCGCGCCGAAAATCCAGGCCGTCGCCGACAGGTTCGGTGGGTGGAAGACAGTCCTCCTCGGGCTGGCACCTGTCCTCCTTGGCCTGCTCGGGCCGGTCGGGACGCTCATCGGCGCGTCCGGGCTGGGCGGCCTCGTATCTGTCGCGACGACGGCGGGTGGCATTTTTGCGACGCTGGCGTCGACGCTGGGGTCGGTCGCCCTTACGCTGGGGACGGTCTCCTCGAGCGTGACCAAGACGCTGCTGTCGTTCGGGAAGATGCGGACCATCCTGACGGCACTCGTCGACAAGGCGCTCCTGTACGGCGTCTACGGCATCCTGAAGTTCAAGGACGCACTTGGCGTCCTGAAGGGCTTCTTGCTCGGCATTCCCGGCATCATCTCTTCGGTGGTGTCGTCGGTGTCCTCGTTCTCGCTCTCGCTGACATCGATCACGGGTGCGGTCCCTGTCGTGACCGGCGGCATCCGCGCGATTCTCGCCGCCGTGATGGGCCTGTCGGCCCCGCTCGCTGCGGCCGGCCTCGCCGCGGCCGCGCTGTACGCTGCGTGGAAGAACAACTTCGGCGGCATTCGTGACACCACCCGGCAGGTCCTCTCGGGAGTCAAGGCGCTGCTCCGTGGGGATACCTCGAAGATGCGGACGCTGGTCGCCAACGGAGTCCAGCGGATGCGAGACGCCTGGGACCGCCTGCAGGTGCTCTACGAGCGAGCGAAGGCGATCTTCGAGCACGTCAAGGCGGTCGTGATGGGAGCGATGACGTGGCTGTGGCAGAACGCCATCACCCCCGTCCTCAACAGTATCGAAAAGCAGTGGAAAACTCACGGGCAGGCGCTCTACTCCGAGATCCTCGAAACCTACCAGGCCATCAAGTCACGCATCACGCAGTTCGTCGACTTCATCTGGCCGTTCATCGAGGGGTTCCTCGGGGCGACAGAGTCGGCATGGCAGGCGTGGGGCGACGAGATCCTCGTCATCGTCCGGTTCCTATTCGACACCGTCGGGTCGGTAATAAACACAGCCGTCGACTTCATCCTCACAGTCGTTCGAACAGGGCTCAATATTCTCCAAGGCGACTGGGAAGAGGCCTGGAATGCCATCGCTGGGTTCCTCGAGCGGACGTTCGGCGGCATCCGGAACTTCGTCGAGAACTGGGTCGGTGGGTTCGTCAGCTGGTTCGACCGCACGTTCATCCAGCCAGTCATCCAGTTCTTCGAGGACCTCCACTCCCAGATCATCGGCAACTCCATCGTTCCCGAGATGTTCAACGCTATCTCGTCGTTCGTAGACGGCTGGATATCGGGCTTCCTTGGGACGATCGGTAGCTTTGGGAGAGACTTGATATCTGACGTATCAGGGTTCCTCGGCGACGTCGTCGGAGCGTTCCAGGACAAACTCGGAGCGGTCGAGGATATCGCCTCGGATATCGTGGGCGCGGCGAGCGATGCCGCGAGCGATGCGGCGGACTATCTCTCGGACGCGAAAGGAGCGGCCGCCGACGCGGCAAGCGCCGCGGCCGATGCTGCCGGGTCCGCTGCAGATGCGGTCGGTGACGCGATCAACGCTGGTGCCAATGCAATCGGTCTCGCGAGCGGTGGCGTCGTCAGTGGGGCGACGCGGGCCGTCGTCGGTGAGGGCCGCTCCAAGGAAGCGGTAATCCCGCTGAACGACCGTGGCGTTGGTGCGATGGCTCGGGCGATGGAGGCCGCAAACGTCCAGACCAGCGGCGGTGGCGGCTCGGGCGGCGTCACCATCGGCCGCGTCGAGGTCAACGCGAACTCCCGCAGTGAGGGCCGGGCGGCTGGCCGCGGCTTCGTCGACGAACTTCGCAGCGCGAACTTCAACAACGGCTAATCCATGCCACAAACAGATTACCACGACTGGCCCTTCCCCGTCCTCGGCGGCGACGCTGAGGTCTGGGACGAGATCCTCGAAGACCTTGTCGACCTCCAGGACGAGGCCGTCATCAAAAAGGGTACGCTGGCGAATCGTCCGGCGAGCACCGACCCGGCAAGCGGAGAGCCGGAGCGCTGGTATCTCACGACCGACGAGTCGCCGCCCGGGCTCTACCTCGATACGGGACCCTCTGCCTCTGGGTGGGTCACGATCTGGGACGGCGACGCCCAAACCGTCGGTGGGGAGTCCGCGTCGGCCTTTCTCGCACGAGACGGGTCGACGGCGATGCAGGCGGGGCTCCCGTTCGGCGGCTACGCTGCGACCGGCGTCGGCTCGCTCGTCTTCTCGGATACCGATAGCGACGGCTCGGCGTTCACGCTTCGAGAGGGAAGCGGCGGACTCCTCGAGGTTGTCGCCGGCGGGAGCGTCATCGCCACGGTCGATGAGACGGGGAGGGTCCTGGCGCTCGATAACGGCGGCTCGACGAGGCGCCTCGCGACGCGCTCGTGGGCAGCCAGTGAAGGACATAACCATACTGCCGCAGGTGAGTCATCCGTCCCGAACTCGGGGCTCGTCAACTCGACAGTAACGCTCTCGGCAGGGACGTGGCTCTCGGGCGGTGGTGCGGTCGGCCTCGGCGGCTCGGCGACGGTGGACGTCGACCGCGTCCAGGCGGTTATCGACAACCCGGACCCGCTACCCGTTTCGCGACTCAAGGACACGCAGTCCGTCGAAATCGCCGTCCCGGTTCCGAACGGTGACACCATCACCGTCTATCGATGGGGAGCGTTCGACGCCTCGACAGGGTCCGCGCCAACGGGCCTCTCCGCGGAGTTGGTGGACGACTCCGATACCGTCGTCGCCTCGGCAGAGACGTCCGACGCATGGGCGCACTCCGGCGTCGCCTCGTGGACCAACAACACGGGGTCGTTCGGCGTGGCAAAGGTACGCGCGAACAACGAGACGGGGAGCGACCTCACCTCTCCCGGCGTCGGCGGGCAATTCGGGTTCCTCGTCGAATAATGGCTCGAGGCATCAACGTCGAAGGTCGCGGTGTCACGGTCACGGGACGTGGCGTCAACGTCGGTATCGTCGGCCCCTCGTGGGAGGAGATCGACCGGTTCGACACCTTCAACAAAGGGTGGAGAGAGGACGTCTCGCGCTACTCGGTCGACAACTCGACGTTCTGGGAAGGGACGGGCTCGCTCGTCAATACGACCGGTGACTACTCGACACTGGAGAGCGGCCCCGGCGACGGGTTGCCGAACTACTTCCCGAAGGGCTACGAACTCCGAGGGTTCACGCGACACGGGTCGATCGGTTCGATCAGCGATTCCTTTCTCTACGTCGCGATGGACACCGTGAACGACGAGTACGTCCGTCTACGCATGGAGATGGGCGACGGCCACTTCGACCTACAGGAAGTGGGGTCGAACATCTCCTCGACAGCGGACGTCTCCTACTCGTTTGCGGGAGCGACCTTCTACGAGTTCCGCGTACTCCGGTACGACAACTCCGATATCGTCGCGAAGATACGCGAAGCGGGGAGCTCCGACGCGTGGGCGACGACATCGATGAACGCCCCGTATTTCGACTCGTTCGAGGGGTTGCAGCTACTCAACGAGAACACGAACAACGCAGACGTCCACTGGGACGGCCTCGAGCGGAGGCTGATACAGTGACCGAATACGACCGGTGGTACATCGTCCCGGCAGTGGGCATCCCCCCGGGCGACCAGGACCCCGACCTGGCACGGAAGAACCAGACGGCGTGGTGGCCGGCCTACTACGACGACTACGACGCCCTTGCTGGGTTCGCCGGTCGAATCGTCGCTGCGGCGGACGTCAAACCGTCCTACGCTGGACTCATCCAGACGAACCCAGACGTCGACCCGTGGTACATCGTCCGCTTCTACGGGAGCGGCAACGCCGGGTGGCAGGCGCTTAACCAAATCTCCGTGAAGGCCGACACGCGGAATCTGGCAACGAACCCGCAGGACGTCGCCGCGGTGCTCAACCAGCGCTTTCCCAGCCTCGAGCGGTCGGCCGCCGAGTGGGAGGCGTCAATGTTCGTGCAGAGGGGGAGACGATGAGCCAGATTGTCCAGCGGTCACTCGCCCTCCCCGTTCGCGAGGCGCGACTCGCCGTCTTCAAGCCTGACAACGACAGCGACGACCTCGATGCGGCCGACATCACCGTCCCGGCACCGGACCTCGATGTCGTCTCGATCAGCGAGCGCATCCAGGAGCGCAAGGACACCGCGAAGCTCGTCGTCGACAACGCGCTGGGGCAGTACTCCGGCGAGGTCACGGCGGGCGACCGACTGGCGTTCATCGCCGACACGCCGATCAACCGGAAACGCGTGTTCGGTGAGGGTCCGTTCGGCTCGGGGACGTTCGGCGGATACGGCACGCTCTGGACGGGCGTCGCCCGCCCCCAGACACGCGAGCGAAGCGGCCCTCGTGACGCGACGATTACGATCGAGAGCGAGGACTTCGCCTTCGCCATCGCGAGCTGGCGACAGGTCTACGACGTCTTCGAGGGCGCTCCTATTTGCCTCCCAGAGGACGACCCCGATGCGAACACCGCGATCGTCAACACGCTGCTACGGGAGAAGGCCCCGGAAATCGACCGCTCGAAGCTCGGACGCGTCGAGACGATCACCGACGAGTTCTCGAATGGGATGAACCTCCTCGACGTCCTCGTCGAACTACAGAAGAAAGGTGACGCGATCATGGCCTCCGAAGGACGGGCACTCTCGTTCCAGCCGCTCGCCGACATCGAGCCGGTCGGCACGATCGGCCCGGCGGACGTCGGCACCTACCGCGTCCGCGAGACCGACGACGAACTCATCAACGTAATGCGCGTCGACGGCGGGACGGACAAGGCCGTCGACGACGCCCAGGAGACGGTCACGGCCTACCAGGCGGTGACCGACCAGCCTGCCGACCGCATCACGACGCGTATCTCGACGCGAAAGTCGGAACTCGCCCGTATCGAGCTGTGGACGCGCGCCGATCGGAACGAGGACGCCGACGGGCTCGTCGTCCGGCTGCAGAAGGACGTCGGCGACGGGTCGGGCCCGGTCGCCATCGAGGACACCGAGTCGGACATCACGAAAAAACAACTCTCGGCGGAGTTCCTCGCCGCCGACGGGTGGACGCGCTTCATCATGCCCACTCACACGCTTCCCGAGCCGAACCCGTGGCTCATCATCGAGTCCGACGGACCGACGGGTCAGGAGGTCGGCGTCGACGCAGCGCCGACGCCCGCCTACCGCGCGTACTTTCCGTTCCCCGTCTCGGTCCGAGTACAGGACCCGGCGAGCCAACGGGAGTATGGCCTTCGTGAGGGACGAATCAAAGACGACGGCCTGCAGACGTTCACAGCCGCCCGCGACCGCGGTGAGGCAGACCTCCGGCATCGTGACGAGCCGCGCGAAGAACTCGAGTTCGACTGTCGGTCGCTCGCTGCGCACAACCTCGACGCCGGCCAGGTGTTCACCGCGAACTTCCCGCTCGAGGATGCCGTCGGTGACTATGTCGTCACCGAGAAGACGACCGACTACGCAGGCGGCCGACTCCGGACCTCCATCGTCTCGCAGGAAGCCCGGACGCTCTGAGCGACCGGCACCAGCCACCAGACCCAGCATGAGAGACACCCAAACCCGAGAAGCCGTACGGCTGTTGAACGAGCTCCGGCGCGACCAGCGTCGCTCGGAGAACCAAGACGACCCTCAGTCGTCCGTCGAGGACGTCCGCAGCGCCGGGACCGATCAGGAGGGGGCGAGCGACAGCGTAACCGTGACGAGCGCGGCGTCGGCCGCCGCGACGTGGGACGGTGACGACTGGTCCTTCTCGTCGTGGGGGGCCGGATTGTGACCGTCTTCGCACAGGTCGGCGTTGAGTGCAACGTCGCCGTCGCGAGCTACGACGTCGGCCTCGCGAGTGCAGTCATCGACGCCTGGGACGACCTGCCCGACCGGGCCCGGATAGCAGCCCTTCGGCGCGTCCCGCCCGAGCAGTTCTCGCTCGCGCGGAACACGACCTGCGTCGAGCTGCACGAGTGGGCCGTCGACGGGCTTTGCGGGAAGGATACGCCGGCGCTCTCGGAGATGGCGGTCGGAACGAACGGAACGACGCCCGCCGAGACCGACCGAAGCCTCGGAAACGAGGTCGCCCGGATTCCGCTCTCGTCGATCGAGGGCAACGGCGACGAAGTGCTCACTGCCGCGTATCTGGACGAAGGGGAAGCGAACGGGAACACACTACAGGAGATCGGACTCTACGCCGACGACCGCTTCCTGAATCACGCGAGTATCTCGCCGGTCGACAAAGACGCCTCGACGACCGTGACGATCGAGGTCAGCATCTCGTTCACAGCACTCTGATATGACGGATCTCGTCAATCCATCCCCCAACCGAGCGGTCAGTGCACAGATCACGGCGGCGACGATCGAACGGGCAGCCCACGCCCCCGGCGGCGGGTGGGTCGTCCCCGCCTCCGATTCGGTCATCGAGGCGACGCCGCTCAACGCCTTCGCGCCGGAGCAGTCGTCGGCCGACCTCGACGTTCAGATCGACACCGGTGAGGCGATCGTCGGTGGTGTCTACCTCGGGCGGGACGTCACGTCAACCGTGACGCTGGCCGCGTCGACGACCGACCAGACCGTCTACGTCGGTGGTGACCTCTCCGCACCTGATACAGTCATCGTCGGCCTCGCGTCGGACTTCGCGAGCGGCGACCCGCGGATACCCGTCGCCACGTACGAGACGGACGCGTCTTCAGTGACAGCGTTCACCGACAAACGCGTGCTCGGGCGGCAAGTTGACGTACAGAACCAGCGCTACGAAGGGGCGAATCCGACCGCCGTCGCGAAGGCGACGTCGACGAGTCAGGTGGCGGGGCGCTCGGCGACCCTGCTGGTCCGGGACGCCCGGACGGCACCCATCCCGGTCGGTCGGCTGCAGGACGGCGATAGATCTCGTACCCTCGAGTACGTGCCTTCGGGACTGACGCTGAAGGTAATCGGCATCACGCTCCTCGACGAGAGCGGGCAGGCACCGGCGGGCCTGACGGCGACAGTCTCGGACGGCTCGGGAACAGAGCAGTTCTCGACAAACAACCGGCGGACCGTCGGGACGCTCGACACGCCACTCGTCACGCTCGTCGGCGAGCAGGCCCCCGTGACGTTCGCCGTCGAGAACGCGACCGGCGACATCGTCCGCGCGGGCGGAACGTTCGCCTACATCATCGAGTGACATGGGGGACTTCGACTTCTCCATCGTCGGGGGGACGGACGCCTTCGCGGTCCAGAACGGTGCGTTCACCGGGCTGATCGTCCTCGAGGAGTTCAACGACCCCATCGGTGGTGTCGAGAACTACGACGGGTCCCAAGGCCCCTGGCGTGGGTCGGCTTCGGTCATCGGGACGACCAGCGACTCATTTTCCGGCCCGTCGGCAGCCTATCGCGAGAACTACGACAACCGCTCTCGGAAGTGGTCGTACCCGGGCGATGGCCTCGATGCCTACCCGACGCTCGGGAGCGCGACGAGTGAGGGGTCGACTATCTCGATGGCGGTCCGTCCTCGGGACAACTACGTCCGGCTCTCGTTTTGCCACGCCCCAGGGCACGAAACCGACGGCTACGGCTGCTACTGGGTTACGTTCGACATCGACACCTACTACGACGACCTCCTGGTCCAGCGCGCTGACGAGGCGGGAGTGACTAAGACGATCGGCTCGACAGAGGTGTCGATTGCTGACGGCGACTGGTTCATCGTCGCCGTGACGATCGACGAAAACGGCGTCGGCGGGCACGTCGTGCGACTCTACCGTGTCGACATGAGTGGCGGTGCGGGCAACGGCGTCCGCGCCGATCTCGTCGACACGCTCGAAGTGAACGACACAACCCACCGAGGGCGTGGCATCGGCTTCGTCCACTTCGGAACCGGGTCGTGGGACGCGCTCACCCTCGGACTGCTCTGATCGGCTACTGACCAGCCCCTTACCCCCTTAGACATGACAACGTGGATAGAGACCTCACGACTCAAGCAGGACGGCACGCCGGTCACCCGGCGAATCAAAATCTCGAACATGGATAGCGACATCTGGTTCACGACCAACGGCTACGCCGAGGTCGGCGACGACGTCGCTGACCTGCTCGCGAACAACGTCAACTCCATCTCGAAGCTCGGATCGGCGCCCTCCACTCCAGGCAGTTACTACGGCGACATGACCGACTCGGAGACGATCAAGGTGGTCGTCCCGGACGGTGCGTTCGACGACGTCACGGTCCAGACGCTGGATGTCGATACGGCGACGGCCGATTCGTTAGACACAGCGCGTGGGTCTACCGAAATTCCGTTTGAAATCAGGAGTAACCGAACGGGGCTGGTGAACGCAGGCGTAGCTCAGGAGCGAGACATATCCCAATCGTTCGGGATGCGGTCCAGCCAAACCGTCGTCTCATGGATATGGGACGATGCACGCCGCTCTCAGTACCAGTTTCGGGACGTGTTCGAGAACTACGACGTTCCTGCGGCCATCGCCGTCCCAACGAGCAAGGTCGGCACCTCGGGGTTCATGACGTGGGACGAATTGGACGAAATATCGTCAGACCCCTATAATTGGGAAATCCTGTCGCACGGCTACACTAACACGGGATTCAACGGGAAGACAAATGAGCAGATAGAGACGGACGTGTATGATTCGATGGCCGATTTCGTCGCAAAGGCCAAGGAATACGGCAACCCGAACCTGCTCCCCAAAGGGTACGTCTACGTCGGTGGGCAGCGTGGTGATGACCCCGCAGACGGCCAGGGTATTGTCTCCGAGGTGTACCAGTATGCGTTTGGCACCGTTGGCGGAGCGATGGATGGGAAATACGGGCCGTTTGAAACGTCACGGCAGCGTGCCGAAAACACCGACTTGTCCACTCTCACGGGGGAGGTAGACACCGCCATATCGAACAATAGCGGCCTGGTTTTCTACGGTCATGAGATAATCGACGGGACACGGGCGGATGAGGGGAACCTGGACACCGCTGACTCGAAGATTATCGACGTTATCGAGCACGTCAACAACCAGAGCGGGGCGGAGTGGGGGCGACCGTTCGATACCCTCCGACACGCAAAAGGTGGGTGGCAAGTCGGGTCGTTCGACCACGGACGCCTATACGGGCAGGAGACGGGTCGCATGGCGATGGAACTCCCCGAGCAGGACGTGTATCGGATTCACGGGAGTAACCCAGACGACGTGTTCACGTCGTGGTTCGACACGGGCAATATCTATTTCGAGAATCCCGGCACGCTAAACCTGCTCCCTGGCGCAGACATCCGACTTCAGCCAACCAGCACCGTCGAACTACAGCAGGGAGACTTTCGGGTGACAAGTTCGCGGGGGTTCGGAAAAACGTCGAAAGAGGACCTCTCCGCAACTCCTGGGAACTTCGACGGTGAGTTAAAACGGCACAACGGCAACGATACCAACCCCTCGGGGTATGCCGAATGGGATACGTCGCTGGCGTCGGGCGCGGGGAACTGGCGCTCACTCATTGATGGAACGGTATTCGGCCCCAACTAAGAGAGGTGGTTTAACTTAGGAACAATTGGGAGTGGTATGGGAACAAAAGGGTGGCTCAACCAGACATACAAACGATTCAGAGACGATAGTATCCCAGGGGCAGTCGCTAAAACACTATACGATGTCTACCTTGGCGGACTCATGAGCGTCTCTTCTCGGAGGGAAATCGGTACAAACTTCTATTCAAAAGAGTGGGACTTATTGATTATTCTGGACGCCTGCCGTGTTGATGCGCTTCGGGAAGTGGCTCCAGAGTTCGACTTCATCGATGACGTCAGTTCAATTTGGTCTGTGGGAAGCAGCTCCGAGGAGTGGATGGCGAATACATTTACCGAACCTCATCGAGAAGAGATACGACAAACTGCATATGTCACCTACAATACGTTCACTGAGCGGGTTCTGAGAAATGGTGAGCGACCACCCGTCACAAAGTCAGTCCCCCAGTGGACCAACTGGAAAACACTCCACACAGACGACTTCGGCCTTATCGATGAAGTTTGGAGAGACGCCTGGGACGACGAAGTGAATACGGTCCAACCGCGCCCAGTGACCGACCGAGCAATCCACGCCCATCGCCAATCTGACGCTTCCCGCCTAATGGTTCACTACGGGCAACCACACGCACCTTATCTCGAACGGCCAGACGGGGAGATGGCTCGAACATATTGGCCAGAACTCAGACGTGGGGAGATGGAGATCGAGGATGCGTGGGAGTATTATATCGACAATCTTCGGCTCGTTCTGCAGGATGTCAAGATACTGCTTGAGAATGTTGACGCGCCGCGAGTGATAATCACCGCAGACCATGGGGAAGCGTTTGGGGAGTGGGGGATTCTGACACACCCTACCGGAATGCCTCACCCTGTCGTCCGAAAAGTCCCGTGGGCCGAGACAGAAGCAACGGATGAACGGACCCACACAGTTGAAATTTCAGAGGCAGACGAAACAAACGTGACCAGTAAGGAAGTGAATCAGAGATTAGAATCGCTCGGGTATAAAGTGTAACACAGGCGGCCAACGTCGAACAGCTGACTCGCAGCCGGTTCAGTGAAAGAAAGGGGTGGCCGCGACCGAGAGCTACGTCGAGCCCCCCGGCGACCTTCGGCCCCTCCTCGACGTCGCCGCCGAGTGGGAGACGTCGATGTTCGTGGCGCATAGCGAGAGCCACCCCCCGCCGCGAGTGAAAACCCCTCCAGACACAGCATCCATGACAACGATCAGAGGTAGTGACGACCAGTTCGAGTTTGACCGCGTCCTCGAAGTCCGACCGGAGGACGTCGACGACATCACGGGGTGGCTCGCCGACCACCTCGAGGACGGGACGCTCGTCCAGATGCACAGTGGAGTTTACCGAGCGACGCGGACCCTGAAGCACACCGTCGGGGGCGACACGATCGGCATCGAGGTCGTGGGCGACGAGCCCGTCGAGTGGCGCTGTCACGACGGGACGGAACTCGTCGTCTCACAGCTCGGGTATCTCGGCGCGGGGTGGGCGGTGCTCGACGGACTGTTCGTCGACGGCCCTATCGAGATCTCCTCGGAGGGGGACGCCAACTGTCCCGGCTTCGCGATCTGGCACGCCAGGGAGTTCGAGGTCAACGGCGTCCACATCGTCGACGCCTCGCAACGCGAGACGCTCTACTTCCGCTTCGAGAACCACTCGCCCGCCGACCACGACCAGCCGTCGTACATCCGCGACTGCGTCGTCGAGACGGGGATGGAACCGGCGACGAGCGGTCGCAACTCCGCGTTCGGCTTCTTCTCCGAGGGGATGGAGGGCCCGACGATCATGGCCGACTGTGGGGTCCGAGCGAGCGGCGGGCACGGCTACTACCTGGCGAACTCCTCGAACATTCACGTCCTCGATTCGTGGAGTCACAACACGCCGAACACGGGCCTTCGCGCCCCCACGAGGAGCTACGTCGAAGGGTTCACCGCGACGCTCGACGAGGACTTCCATCACGACCGCGATGCGGTCGGCATCGCGCTCAACGAGAACCGGGGCGCGTTCGAGGACGGTGCCCCTATCGGCGGCCAGACGCTCGTCGACTGCACCGTCGAGCACTCCTGTCGGAAAGACGGTGTCCTCTACTCGATCAAGTTCGGGCACGACGTCGATGGGATGGACGCCGGCGACGTCGACATCTGCGGGCTCACTGTCGAACACGAGCGCGAGGACGCCCCCGCCATGTGGGTCGGGGCGAACTACTCGGGGACTGCTCGCGTGGACGGCGCGTCGGCGATCAACGGCACGCCCATCCGCGAGCTCGCCGACTCCGAGCAGGTGCGGCGCCTCGACCATCACGACCTTCAGTTCGTCGAGGCCGTCGACGACCCGCTCCAAGTCCGACCGGTGACGGTCCCTGCGGACGACGGCGGGGCCACTCCGACGCCCGACGACGCTGGCGACTCCGAGCAGGGCGGGCAGAGCGATACGCCGACGCCTGCCGAGCGCCGTGCGGCTGGGGAGGTCGACTCGCTCGGTGGGGAGCATGAGGACGGCGACGTCCTCCGCATCGTCGCCGCCGCCGGCTCAACAGTCGAGTACGTCTTGGAGATCGATGGCGACGTCTTCCCCGGTGACCAGGGCACGGGCGAGCACGACTGGGACACGACGAAGCGTGGCGAGGGGGTCACGCACGTCGAAGGCTGGTCCTCGGACGGCAGAGACGATGAGTGGGTCATCGCGGGAGCCGTCCTCTCCGCGACGATCGTCCAGGGCGACGCGACCGTCGAGTGGAACGGCGAGACGGTCGACCCGTCGACGCTCGGAACGACGACCGACGAGCCGGCACAGGAGGGCGACCAGACGGGCGAGGAACCCGCCCAGCCACCGGGCCGTGTCCTCACCGTCCGAGGGACCGATTCGCTGTCCGGCCGGCGCCACTACCGGTTCCGCGTCTCAGAGTCGGTGACGCCCGAGGACGCCGGAAGTTTCGATCAGACCGGCGACGGCGGAGTGGTGGGGCACATGCAGAAGGGCTGGTCCCAGGAGTTCCGCGTCCAGGGCGACCTCGAGGAGGTGTGGGTGTCCGACGGCATCGAGCTCTCCATCGACGGCGAGTTCGTCTCGCAGAAGTAGCGACCCCGCTCTCTTCTCTCGGTGATAGCCCCGCCGAGTGGCAACACTGGACTGCGAAAACAGACGAAACGGCCTCTGACAGCCTCGCGCCAGGGGACGAGCCCGGCGCCGGGTGGCGTTACGCCGTGAGCGTCTTCGTGAACGACCGCCCGCACTCACAGCACTCGTACCGTTCGACGCGCGTTTCGGGGTACTCCGCCCCGTTGCTCCCCACGAGTTCGACGTCGACCGTTCCGCAGTCCGGGCAGGTGAGCGTCATCGCCCGCCCTCGTCGATGAGGTGCTGCTGGACGGCGAGTTGATGCTTGCAGACGACGCGCCTGTAGGTCGAATCCGGGCACGAGCAGTCGACGATCGCCTCGTCCTCCATCGCGACCGTGTAGACGTGTCGGCCGGGCGTCTCGTGACTGCCGTTGGTCACCTCGAAGTCGCCGTCCATCCGCCGGTCGACCGAGAAGTCCTCGGTCATCGCCCGCCGGTAGCGGTCCGGGAGGCTCGCGGAACTCATCGGCCGCCCTCCACAGCCTTCGCCAAGTCACGGGCCGCAGGACTCTGCGACGACGTTGAGTCGTCCCACGGACAGACGGTCGCCCGTCCGGAGTCCCACACCATGATGTCGGCACCCAGTACCGTCGGGAGCGCCACCACTTTCTCGGTCATCGCTGCCCCTCCACGTCGTCGAGCATCGTCCGGTCGAAGCGCTCGGTCGTCGTCCGCAGCTCAAAGCGCAGGTCGCCGGGGAGTGCTCGCCAGTCGGTCGTCAGTGGGCGGGCGCTCATCGGTCGGCCTCCTCGTCCTCGACGCGGAACAGGTCGCCGATGGCCTCGTGGACGCTGCCGTCCGAGTTCCGGATGTTCTGCTGGACCGGCGTCGGGATGTCCTCCCACTCCGTCCAGGGGATGCCCGCGGGGATTTCGGGGTGGTCGTCTTCGTCCGTACCGTTCAAGTCGCCGAGTCGCGTTTGTGTACTCGCCATTGGGTGATTCCATGGCACAAGCGTGCTCGGTGTCTCTAGCACCGGGCCGCGTTCTGCGACCGTCGCACGCTGAGCCATATCTACACTGTAGAGTGGGGGCTACTTAATCCTTAGGGTCTAAGGGTTATGGTCTATGGCTTGTTCCCTATGGCATAGTCCCTAAGTGCTTAGTAGCTACACCACATGGTCTAAAGCGTGGACGTGAGAACAGACCGCCCGATGATTGACGCCGACGATCTCGGGCCTGCGGACAGAGCGATGCTCGACCTTCTGCACGAGGGGCGCGTCACCGCCCCGTACGCGGCAGATGAAACAGACTACAGTCTTCAATACACCCGTGACGTCCTCGGCCGACTCGTCGAGCACGGTCACGCGAGGAAGGTGTACGAGGGGCTGTACGAACTCGTATCAGACCCCAGAGATGGCACATAGCGATTCGGAAGTCCAAGCGGCCCACCAGCTCATCACGACACTCCGGAACCAGGGCTACACGGTCGGCCTGGACACCGACGACATCGTCGAGGACTTCAACGACCACACGGTCTCGGCGCAGGCGCTCCTCGACGCCGACGACCTGGGGGCGTTCTTCGTCATCGCGCACCGACAGGGGCAGACCGACTACAGCACGTCGGTCATCCTCGACGAGAGCGTGGCATGGGGCGTCATCCAGATCGAGATGCTCGGCTCGCACTTCCGGACCGTTCTCGACGCGCTCCCGCTGTCGACGACCGAACTCGTCGACGCGATGGTCGACGAAGCGATTACGATTGAGGAGATGGATAATGAGTGAGACACCAGAGAGACGACCCAGACAGTCGAAGAACGAACAGCCTCCGCTCTACCCGTTTCCGAGCGACGAGGTGTTGTGGCCGAACGGTCGCCCCGATTTCGACCCCGCCGCTGACTCGTATCTCGCACAGGGGCGGCTCTCCGAAGACGACGTTCGCGTGTTCAACGGACGAGAACACGTCAATCCATACCGGCTCGCCATCAGGACGCCGGTCAGAGGGTCATCTGCGATGTTCGTCAATACCGGCGACCTCTCACACCTGCTGGCGATTGCGATTGTCGGACTCGCGAACGACGACTCGGGAATGTACGGCCCCAAAGGCGAGACCAAGTTCGTGTTCTCAGAGTCCTACTGGGAGAATTTCAGCGGGATTGACATCGAGGTCGTGGGGGGTGGAGATGAGTGACGACGACACTGTGTTCGGGGGACCTCGCCTCGAGGAGATCCACGCCGAGGTGATGCGCCTGCAGCGCGCGTTCGAATACAACGAGGCGTTCTTCGCGGTGACGCCGTACCGCCGCCCCGAGGGGGACGAACAGCAGAACTGACGATAACGAATCTGACCGACGAATCTAACCCACAATGAGCATACAAGACGAAATAGCGGAGATGTATGAGGTAGAAACGGCGGAAGAGCACGTCAAGGTCGACGGGCGGTACAGATCAATTTGAACGAGCCACGATCAGTACGACGTCCAGCACGGTGATGAATAATCGCCAAGCGGCACCTTCAGGAAATTAAGTCACTTTTGTCCGAATCTGCCATGTCCCAAAATAATCAGGGGGAGTGGTTATATGCCCCTACGTTGATGATTGATTCACACGGGATTGCCAGTCCCGTTCCAATCGTGTGCTTCGGCTCCCCGGCCATGCCAACTCCGGGGGGCCTCGACTCTACACAAGACAGTACCAACCATCTTGAAATCGTTCCGATTCTACCCTAGATAAATACATGTAGACTAGAGAGTTATATTTGATACTACGAACTGGAGGGTACGGAAGAAAAACCGTATCTGGCACACGATCGGTCTGGCACGTTCTTCCGCGGATGCAGTCAGGTGGCACTGACTGCGGAGGCTGGCACCCTCAATTCACGGCGATAGCGTCTCCAGCGCTGTCGCTCATTTTCCACTACAATTCGACACGGGGAGCCGACTGGCCCAAGAGAGGGCCTACTCAGTTCGCACTTCGACTACCTCAATGTCCCAGTTCGACTGGTCGGTAAGGGCGTCCCGACAGAACCATCCCCCCGCAACGTCGACATCGTTGCGTTCTGCGCGATGGACGAGCTGTCGTAATTGGTCGTGGAACTCTTCCTCGGTGGCGGGGTTGCCTGAATCGCCAGGTGTGGATATCATGATGCCTCTGACAGGGTGGAACGTGTGGCCAGTGGTGTGTGAAGGCCCGTCCAACGATAGGAACCTTTTCCACGAGGGGGCAACACCTCGAGAAGAAAGTCAAAGGGGGCTCACAGCAGCGGACAGTTGTTCCTAGATACCACTCCAATTTCTACACGTAAAATAATTCACCATCAATCACGATAGTAATTATGTTCATCGAAAGGTGACTCCCGCGTTCACTCACATGAGTAGGTCTTCAAGATGGTGTCGACGCCAGTTCGAATCCGCACGGATGCCTCAACGTCAGTCGTCCCCAGCTCGTCGGCGATCTCGGATAGTGATGCTCGCCGTGGAACCGCGAAATATCCCCGGTCGAGTGCGGTGAAGACTGCCGCTCGCTCCTCCTCCGTCAACTGAAACGTATCATGCTCGCATTTCCCGTTCATGTATATCACTTACACGTCATCAGGTAAATATTGCCACCCCACAATACCCGATAAGCGCCCATCGTCTTTAGTTCCGGTATTAGTATGTAGAATACATCTCACTCCTACAATCGGTGTCGGCGGAGCAATTCATCTAGTGAGAATAATAAACGGCAGAGAGTGAATAAGCCGAGACGCCAGCGGGGACCTGCCGTAGTGTCACACGCGCCTTCCCAGAACGTGGATAACGACGCTGTCATGTGTTCTTTTTGTCTATGGATATAGGTTCGGAATGATAGCATAGGCGGCTGATTACGCTCGATACTCGGCGACTCACTCAGAGAGATATGACGCAGCTATTGTTGCAACGCAAACGACTTTATCAGGTCTCTGACCAATGGTATCTACCCACGTGGTATCCGATTTTCGGATATCAGGGGATCAGACGATGGAAAGTATGGCACACACGGCGGTATACTGCTACTCATGCAGCAGCGTCGTCTCCGTCTCCGATAGTTTCATTTTCCGGCGAGGGGGCTACGTCGCAACGCTCTGGGAGTGTCCGAACTGCGGATGGAACACACACCAAGCGGGTGCGCTCATCCGAAAAGCGTGGGCCCGTCTGAAGCCGAAACTGACGTGAATCGAATGAGGACTGGCTCGTTATCCTGAGGCGGTCACGCTCGCCACGCCGTACGCCGCGCTCGTCGAGGACTCCTTGAGAACCTCACCGTTCGAGAGAATCTGAATCGTGAGCGTCCCGCTTCTGTCGTCTTGCTTCTGTGCGTTCGCCGAGACAATGCTCGCCGAATCATCGATGTCGATAGTCTCAGTCCCGCTGCCGTCAACGCTGCGCGCCGACCCGCCAGCCGAGATAGAACCTGTCCACTGACCGTCGTACTGGATGCGGACTTCGAGGTTCGCGCCATCCGAGGAGTCACCTGAGTTACTGCCACTCCCACTGGTCATCGACGAGACCGAAGCGACGCCGTAGGAACTCGATGTCGAGGACTCTTTGAGGACTTCCTCGCCGCGGAGGATCTGAACGGTGAGCTTGCTCGAATCGTCGGCCTCTTTCTGGATGGTCGCCGAGATGATGTCCGCCGAATCCTCAACGTCGACAACTTCGTTGCCGCTTCCTTCGACCGAACTGCTCGAGCCAGCGCTTCCGACCGATCCCGACCACGCCCCTTCTGTCTGGATGCGAACGCGGAGATCGTCACTACCACCGCTGGAACCCGAGTCGGTCTCGCTCTTCGTCGTGGTTTGTGTCTGGGTTGTCGTACTCCCGTTAGCATTCGAGTCCTCATTCGAATCGGTATCACCCGAGCCGTTACCACCATCCTCACTCGCACAGCCCGCTATACTAGCAATTAGTGATGCGCTCGTGACCGTCAAGAAGGTCCGTCGTTGCATACAGCCTGACAAATTGGCGGTCCTACAAATAGCTACTCCTCGTCGTTGGCATTAACCAACGGAGTGGTGTTTATCCTATAGTTGGTCTTTCCGTCAACAATGCACTATCAAGAGAACCCCGCTAAGCGTGCGTGGACAGGGTTCGAAGGTGTTCACAGTGGGCGTCTCGTTATAGCCCGGGAAGACCAAAGTATGTTGGTTAAGACTCGCTCGCGCTACTCCGGAACTTCGAGTGTCTGAAGGACGCGCGACGAGTACTCCTCGTCAGGCTCGCTGCGCGTTCTGGATCGACGTCTTCACCGTCGAGAAGTTCGGCAGCGCGTCGAGGCGCAGCTCGTCGGCCCCCATGTCCAAGATAAGCGTCCCGCCGCCGAGGAGACGTTCGCCGAGCCCACGGCTCGACTTCACGCGTTTGATCTGGTCGATCTGGAACTCCTCGGTACTGGTGCCCGTCCACCCACCTTTCTTGACGATGACGCGGTCGGTCGTGATGAGATACCGCGTCTTCTTCCGGGCGCGATAGACGAAGAACAACGGGACGATTCCGATGCCGACCGGGAGCGTGCAAAGCCCGATGATGAGCGACCAGAACCACTTGCTCCATCGCGGCCGGAGATCATGCTGGATGTCCTCGCCGTCAAGCAGGGTGATACCTGCGACTCTGGCTGGCATACGACCTGACAATCAGCCCGTTCTACAAGTAGTTACTCCTCGTTGTTGATCTTAACCAACGGAGTGGTGCTTATCCTACGCTTGGTCTTTTCAGGAGGAATGCGACAGGCCGCTTGTCGACGAATGAGGCGACGGTGGGGGAAACAGGGTATCAAACGTCGCTCTCTCAGTGTAACCTGAAAAGACCAAGCTGTGTTGGTTAAGACTCTGGCCGACACGTATTTCGCACATATTCTTATTACACGGCGGGTGATGTGACAACATGATATGATACGGGACAGATACGCTCGGCTTGGTGGGTGGATTCGGGACAAATCGGCGGGCGTGAAGGGCGGCATCGCAGTCGGCGCACTCCTCGTGTTCTTTCTCGTCGTGCAACCACTCGCACAGGCCAGCCAAAGCATCGGTCGGGAGGACGCAGTGCCGTTTTTCATCGCCGGAGTCCTCACAATCACCCTCGCCGTGACCGTGTTCTACGTTCTGTACGTCGCTGTCCGGTCGCTCATCGGCGATGTGCGTGGGCGCGGCACTGGAAGCGAATAGTTACTCCTCGTCTCCGAACTCTCGACGCTCAAGGGTACCCGCGTCGAGTTCTTCGTCGAGCCACGACTCGCCTTTGTCGGTGATGATGTAGACCCCGCGAGCGATTCGGTCGACGAGGCCATACCGCGCAAGTTCGCGGACCCTCTCGCCGGCGTAGTTCTGCGCAAGGCCCGTGTTCTCGTGGAGCTTCTTAGGAGTCTGTGTCCCCTTCTCGCGGAGTGTTTCGAGCACCTGGTCGTCGGCAGGTCTGCTCATCCACTCCGCCTCCTTGCGCATCGTACGCCCACTTCCATCTGTGGATAACATAGTACCTCCGATGTTTGATAGATACTGTGTGCGTCGTTATAGAACTTGTGGCATCCACAGCTCAATCTGTGCCGCACACAGAAACTTATTTGTTACACCCGTACAATGCGTTGATAGACGACGCTCTCGCCCCACTTCGGTACCCCTCAAAAGGTGCCCCCAGTGATGGGGCGTTTACGACCGCGTGCCACCGCGGTCGGGCGTCGTCTACCGAAAACGGTAGAGTCAGTCCATGCACACCCACGTCCCGACGCGGCTTAAGTACTCACGAATTAGCAGATGTCAATCTGCTGTTAATGTGGACGGTCTGTCAGAGGGGTCGCTGTCGCTCGTGGATATTGGCATGGGCTGCGCTCGCCGTCGCGAAATAACAGTAAGACCATGCTACAGTCCAATTTGCAGGCCCAAGAGCCTGCCGGAAACCCGAGGCTACACTTCCACTCGGCGGTTAATCCCCGAGTTGGCGTGAGCCTCCCGCGAGTCGAACCGACAGCGGCGAAAGCCAGACTGTGGGACACTTTCAGTTCCGCTCTGGCGTGTAAACCGATTCATGTGTGGACAGGTCATCAGACCGGAACAGGATGTCCGCCATCCACGAGACCGACCACAGACTCCTCGGCGACGGGTCGAGCGCGGCCGATGCACGCAAGTGCGTCATCATCGACAGCAACGACGAGATCGACCGGATGCGCTACCGCTGCCCGGCCGGGCACACCCGCTGGTCGCCGACGAACAACCACGTCTACTGCCAGTCCTGTGCGGACGCCGCCCAGCACGACGACTCGATCACACCCGAGTACTGGGAGCTCCACGACGCGAAGACCGGCGAGACGATTCCCTGGTCACGCATCGACTTCCGCTGACGGTAGGACAGACGACGACCACCTGCGACGGCCGACCCCGACCGCGGCTCTCTCACCAACACACGGCCGGGGCCGCCTCGCAGCTCCCAAACACGAGAGCATGAGCACGCACGCAGACGCCGACGATAGTAGCACCGCTTTCACGAACAACCCGTTCGCCGATGTCGACACGCACGTCACGCCGACCGCAGTGGTCAACGCCTTCACGGGCGCGAGCACCATCTTCGAAGTCCAGCGCGACCTCCGCGTCCCCCGACACAAGGCAAAGCACCTCGCCGGGGAACTCGGTCTCCGAGCCAGCCATCCCGGCGCGGGCATCGCGAAGAAGCTTGACCGTGCCGAGGTCGAGGAGGCCGTCGCACAGTACGTCCGGGCACACCGCGAGAGCAAGAGCGAGGAGGGACGATGACGGTCTTCGGAGCGACCGGGTGGGCGTTCCTCGCCGGAGCAGTCGCCGGCTGTGCGGTGACGCTCATCGCCACGCCGCTGCTCATTTGGTGGGTTGGCTCGCGGCCTACCAACCGACCGGAGCACCGCCAGCCACCCGTGACCGGCGCGGGGCAGACGCGCGATCCGGACCGCGAGGAGAGCGGACTGAAGCGCCTCGTCGACACGCACGGCGTCGAACTGGAGGACTACCGATGAGCCGTGCACTGCACATTGGCGACGTCGCGCTCGACCTCGCACAGGGGCGGCCCGTCCAGGTCATGGACGTCCTCGACGAGGACGCGGCTGAGTGGTCCGAACAGAACGGCTACGACCTGACCGAGAACTACGCGAACGAGCGCCTCGGTACGAGCCCGATGGACACGGTCTACGACTGCGTCTACGTCAACAATGCGCGCTCCGAGCCGTCGAAGACCTACGCATTCCCGGAATCCCGCCTCCTGCGGCTCGAACCCGAGGCGGCGACCGACGACGAATGGCCGGTACAGGAGCGGCTGTTCATCCACTACTTCAGCCAGCTACTCGACGCGGCCGCAGCCCTAGACGACTCCAGTGCGGTCGATCAGCTACTCACCGTCGCCGGGAACGCGTGGTTCCCGCCGGACCTCGTCGACGCCGCCCGAGAGCTCCACGAAGCCGAACAGTTCGGTCGGGGTGACGAGGAGTGAGCCTCCACCAACTCAGTTCCGACCGCTTCTGCCCGGCGTGCGGGACCGAACTCCCGTCGGCGGGCGGGAAGTCCATCGGCGTCGCCGACGACATCGGCGTCTCCGGGCGCTTCCCCGGCGAGGGCGGTGAGGCGTGCATCGTCGTCGACGACGGCCAGATCCGTGTCTACCAGCACGGGGAGGCAGACCGATGAGCGAGCATGAGACGGTGTGGATCGCTGTCGGCGGGCGGTCGAACAGCGCCCAGCGCTCGTATCACACCGACCCGAACTGTAGCGGGCTCAAGTCGGCGAAGCGCGTCGCCGAGAAGCCCCGCGTGACGCTATCGGCGAGGACGAAGCACTGCCGCCTCTGCTCGGGAGACTATCGCCCACACGCCGCCGGAGACGGCCGGAAGATGCAGAAGCGACTCCTCGAATCCAAGCCCGAAGACCTCGGGCTGTCGTCACTCTCGGAGGACTCAGCATGAGCCTCGCCGACGACCTCACCGATCAGGAGGGTGACTTCGACGCCGTCGCCGTCGCCCGCCTCCTCGCCGGCATCGACCAGCCCCACGCCGAGCGCGTCCTTCGCAACCACCTCGGGATGCAGGCGAGTCCGAGCGCCTCGGACGTCAAGCGCGTCCTCTTCGCCGAGCGCGACCTCGTCGGCCGCGCCGAGGACGACACCCAGACGTGGCTCATCCGACGCAAGGCCGGTGACCGGACCGGGTTCGACCGCCTGATCATCTCCGAGGACGGCCACACTCGACTGACCGACTTCGGCGTGGCCGGGGTCATGACCGTCGCCGAGCGCCACGACGTCGAGATCGTCCACGTCGACGACGTCCGCGAGCAGTTCGAATCGCCCGATACCGACCAGCGCGGCACTAACTTCGACAGCGGTGTCGGAGGCGTCTACAGAGGGCCATAATGTTCTCCGCCATCACCACCACGAAGCGTCTCGCATCGTTCGTCGACTACCTCAGCGCACTCGTCGACGAAGCCCGCATCCAGCTCACCCCTGAGGGACTCGTCGCGACGGCCGTCGATTCCGCGAACGTCGCGATGGTCGATGTCCGCCTCGACGCCAGCACCTTCGAGTCCTACGAGGCCGACGGTGGCCGAATCGCCCTCAACCTCGGCCGGCTCGACGACATGCTCTCGGTCGCCGACAACGACTCGCTCGTCCACCTCGACCTGAACGAGGACACGCGGACGCTCGACGTCCGCGCGGGACGACTCGATTACCGCTTCGCACTGATCGATCCTGATGCTGTCCGCCAGGAACCCGACTTCCCGGACATCGACGGCACGGAACTCGTCGCAGACTCCGATGACCTCACGATGATCGTGAAGGCGGCGAAGTCCGTCAACGAGGCCGACCGCGTCCGACTCGGCTACCGGCTCGACGAGGAGGAGTTCATCGCGATCGCCGAGGGCGACACCGACCGGATGCACTACGAGATCCCCCGCGACGACCTCGTCGCGGTCTCGACAGCGGCTGACGTCCGGTCGCTATTCAGCCTCGACTACCTCGCTGACGTCGTCTCTCCCATCCCGTCGGAGACGGACGTTCGCCTCACCGTGGGTGACGAGTACCCGGTGAAGCTCAAGTTCCACGACGAGGACGGCGCGCACGACGTCCAGTATCTCGTCTCGCCACGGGTGAGCAGCTGATGGGTTCGTATAGCACTCACGAGTGTACCGGCCTCGAAGCACCGACCAGCAGCACACGGAGGAGCGAATGATCGACATCGACGACATCGACGAAGAGACGTACGTCAGGGAGAACCGCGAACAGATCAAGGCCGTCATCAAGCACAGCGAGGACGAGTTCGCCCGCGCATGCGCCTGGGTGCTTCTCGACAAGTACAGCGATGACGCCGACCTCGACACGCTCGCCGAGGAACTCGACACCCTGCGGAACCAGCGAGGTGTGGACGCGTGACCCTACTGACGATCCTCGTCGACGAGCGCCTGCGCGCGGGCGAGCAGGTCGTCGTCGTCGGCGATGGCGTTGATGATTGTGTTGCGCTCCTCGACGTCGTCGAGGACGGTCGGGTCGTCGCGGACACGGCGGAGTGTGAGGCGCTTGACCGTCTGTTCGGTCTCCTCGAACTCCTTGGCTGCGAGCGGGTCGAGCGCCTGGTCGCACCACATGCAGAAGTCTTTCTCGCGGGGCGTCTGCTTGTCACACCGAGGACAGATGACCGGCGTGAGGTCCTCTGGGTTCGGGGCGTCATCCTCGACGACATCGTGGCCGAGGAGGCCGGCGTACGCGGCGCGCTCGTTGGACTCGTCGAAGGCAGCGATGTAGCGCGCGACGTGCTTACTGCCACGGGAGCGGCCCTGTCGGTCCTCGATGAGCGACTGATCGGCACCGAGTCGACGAAGGAACAGCGTGTTCGACTTTCTGAAGTTCGTCGGCGTGACCGGCTTCTCGACACCAGCCCGTTCAGCGGCGTTCTTGAACTGATTCAGGAACGAGGGGTTGCTCGGAAGTCCACCTCCGGAGAGCTTCGACCACAGTGGCGCGTCGCTGTTGCTTCGGTCGGGGTGATCGGACAGCCATCGCCGGAGATGCGGGACCGAGTAGATGAGCGTCAGGTGACGCTCGCCGGTCTTCCCGTCGACGGTGAGCTGCATCCCGATGCTGGTGTCGGTGAGACTGCCGACGGTCATCGGATAGAGTTCGGAGTAGCCGCGCGGCCCGGCCTCGAGGGCGAGGGCGAACAGTGCCTTGTCGCGAGTGTTCTGGGCGGCGCTGATCATCGCCTGGACGTCGTCCCACGTCAGCATCTCCTCGATGTTCGGCGAGGGGTCGTAGCTGCGACTGGTCCCCGTGGGAATCCAGGCGAGCGAGTCGGGAATCTCGTCAAGGCGGAGCGAGCGCTGTCCGAACTTTCGGAGGGCGCCTCGGTAGTCGCTGTTCGTCTCCTCGTTGGAGTAGGAGTCGTTGATCCACTCGACGAGTCGCTCTGCAGCGTCACGGTCTTCGCGTGCGTCAGCGAGTCCGCCGACGTTCTCGGCCATGATCGTACAGTGGCGAAGGAGCTTCTCGTGGCGGTGGTCCGAGTAGACGGTCTGGAGGAGGTCCATCTGGCGCGAGAAGTCCAGGAGCGCCTCGCGGTCGTCGTCGCTGAGGTCCTCGGAATCGCGGATGCGCTCTTTCAGACGGATGAGCTTCTGGCGAGCAGTCATATGAACGGGGAGTTGTGGTCGTGGGATGTAAGCTTCCGGCTAGAATCCCACCCTTGGCTCTCCGCTCGCTCGACAGGAGGTGCATCTCCCGGAGTCCCCGCGACGGGCCCGGAGTCGAACGGCCCACACCGACACGAGCGTCTATTCGTTGCTCGGCTTGCTGATGTTCTCCAACTCCCCACCGCACTCCGGGCACTTCCCGGGAGAGTTGTCCGCCTCGATTCGCTTCCCACAGTCGTTGCAGACGTAGGTGAACGGACCGTCGGGTTCGTCGCAGACCTCTTGCTCGGCCATGGCTCGCCTACAAGCCGTCCGAAAGAATGACACTGCCCCTTGCAGGGGTGGCTACTCGACGGTATTGAACGGTGAATTATAGTGTGCGGAAGTTGAAACAAAAACGAACGGACGGGCGGACGGGACGACGGGGTGTGAAGCTGGACGACCGCCCTCGACAGGTCGCGACCGTCCACCAGCGGGCCGTCCGCCCCGGCACTAGCGGTGCCTTCGTCGGACAGTACGGTCGGGGTCACGGGGAATCGTGTCGTGGTACCACGTGACATTCCCGAAACGATTAGGCGACGCGGATATGGTCCCCAACTTCCTGTGTTCAGGTACACGGGATTGCCAGTCCCGTCCGGATCGTGTGCTTCGGCCCCGCGCCATGCCAAGCCCGGGGCCGTCGTTTCTCTTTCAGACAGCACCAGCCACCGTTGTGTTCGCCTTCTATCCCGTGAACTAAACATGCATAGACGTGAGAACTATCCTCCCTACCGCAAACCGGATAGTACGGAAGGAGGACGAGCGGACTTGGCACACGACCGGCATGGCACGGCCTCTTTCCCCGGATGCAGTCGGGTGGCACCGACTGCGGGGGCTGGCACCCCCCACTCGTGGCGGTAGCGTCCCCAGCGTTACCGCCTTCTACCACCACACTCCGACTCGACAGCCGCGCGACCCACGCTCGACGCCGACCCTCGAACCCGATAGCGACGACCCTCGGCACCGACCCTCGACCTCGATAGTTCTCCCGGAGAGCGTCCCTCGCGGGGCGCGCCCCGAAAGACACTGGTGAGTCCCCGACGTGGAGACGGACATCACGGACGAAACTCCGGCGGACGACTCGCTCGTCCGCGGCAGGGACGGACAGTTCCGGTTCGAGCGAGCGGTGCGCGTCGACCCCGCCGAGACGGACGACGTCACCGGCCACGTCGCCGACCGACTCGCAGACGGGACGCTCGTCCGGATCGATTCGGGTCGATACCGGGCGGACTCGGCGCTCGAGTACGTCGCCGAGGGCCACACGGTCGGTATCGAGGTGGTGGGCGACGGTCCGGCGACGTGGGTCTGTCACGACGACACCGACCTCGTTGCCTCCCAGTTGGGGCGGTTCGGCGCCGGGTGGAGCCCGCTCGCCGGCCTCTACGTCGACGGGCCCATCGAACTGGTGAGCGAGGGCGACGCGAACTGCCCCGGGTTCGCCATCATGCACTTCGAGCACGCCGAGGTGACGGGAGTCCGGGTGGCCGATGAGGCGACGCGGGAGACGCTCTACTTCAGGCACGACAACCACGCCCCGGCGAGCCACGACCAGCCGAGTTACTTCGAGGACCTCTCGGTTGCGGGGATGTCCACGCCGACGACGGGGCGCAACTCCGCGTTCGGCTTCTTCTCCGAGGGGATGGAGGGACCGACCGTCCTCCGGGACGTCGACGTCGAGAACGCCGGTGGACACGGTGCCTACCTCTCGAACTCCTCGCGGATACACGTCGACGGTCTCAGGGCGAGGAACTGCGCGAGCACGAACCTCAGGCTGCCGACCCGCAGTTACGTGAGAAACGTCGATGTCGTCCTCGACGGGGACTACCGCCACCAGCGGGACGCGGTCGGCATCGCCGCCATCGAGAACGAGGCCGCGTTCGAGGGGGGCGACCCCATCGGGATGCAGGTCGTCGAGAACGCGACCATCGAGCACTGCTGTCACGCGAACGGCGTCCGCTACAGCCTGAAACTCGGTCACGACAAGGACGGGATGGACGCCGGCGACGTCGACTTCGTCGACCTCACCGTCGAACACGAACGGACGGACGCTCCCGCCGTGTGGGTCGGGACGAACTTCTCGGGGACCGCCCGATTCGACGACGCGTGCACCATCAACGGGAAGCGGGTTCGAGAGCACGTCGAGGAGGGGACCGGACAGGTCCGCGTCCCCGAAGGTGCGACCCTGGAGTTCGTCGAGACCATCGCCGACCCGGTCGTCGCCGACCCGTTCGCCGACGGCCGGTTCGCCGCCGCGCGAGACGACGAGAACGGGACCACCGGTACGTCCGCGTCCGAATCGCAGTCGAGGCAGTCCGCGCCGGGACAGTCCACCGCGACCGGCCTCCCGCACGGGACGTGGACCGTCGGGGGACTGACGGTCGTTCTCGACGAGACGGGACTGCGAATCTCCCGGTCCGGACCCGACGACTGATTGCGCTCCGGGGGTCGGGGCGCCCGCGGCCGCGTGCGCTCTGCCCGTTCGGGCCGCTCACGAGTCTGGCCAGAAATCACCGAGTGATGGGCCGGAACGCCAGCGGGGATCAGCCGAAGTGGCACACCGGCCTTCCCGGAGAGACGGAGACGGCGCTCCCGTGTGTCTCTTTCGCCTATCTGTGTAGCCACGAGTCGGGTTCACACCCCCCGGACCACCGGGGTGGACACGGGAAGGACGACCGGAGTCGCCTCGTGGTGACCGCGCAGAACCCGGGGTAGTCGGTGTCACGGTCCGAGAGAGCGTCCGGGCGGTTACTCGTACCAGCAGGGTGGTTCGGGCCCGTCGGGTTCGCGTATCGTCGCGATGGTGGCGAGTGCTACGTAGAGGCACGCGGCGGCACCGAGGGCGGCGGTCCTGACCAGCGGGTGTGACCGGCGTTCGGGCGGTCGGATTGCGATGCTCATACGTACCAATCGTCAACGAAGCATAAACTCTTTCTGCAACGTTATCCGAATGTTTAAATTGTTGAATTAGTGAATTTCTTGCCGTGGGCACTGGGCCGGGCGGTTCACTCGCCGACGGACTCGAGGGGCGCCCGGAACTGCTCGCAGTTCGGGCCCACACCGACCAGTCGGTCGCTCTCTTCGTACTCGATGACGCCGTGTCGGGCGAGTTTGGGGAAGTGGACGTGCAGGAGGACGGTCAGACTGGGCGCGATGTCGCCGGCGGCCACGTCGCTCACCGGGACGCCCTCGATGATGCTCGTGACGCGACGTGCCACTTCTCTGGCCTCGAGCGGGCATCGAGAGGGATCCGCGTCCAGCAACACACGGATGGTCGCGCGACGGTGTTCATCCGAGAGAATCTCGAATAGTACGTCCGTCGTCAGCGTCGGACGGTAGCCCATTGCCGTTACAGGATGTACATATCGACAACCTCAGATAAATCGTCCGTATGCGGCCTCGGCGGAAACTACTTGAACTAGAGCAGTTCCGACGGGCACCACCTCGCGACGGGCGCGGGAGAGGCCGTCCCATCGCGTCCGTTGCCACATCCCGAAACTCGTGTGAAAAATTTACTCCAACTATATCGAATCTGAAGAATGTTAATCAAATCCATGACAAATGTGATGTATACTCGATTAGTCCTGTCGCCAGCAATGGGATATACTGGCAAACCGACTCGTCGCTCCGCGGGAACGACAGGCTGGCCGAACGATGGAGTCTGAGGAACACGACCGACCGACCGGTCGGCTCCTCTACGAGACGGATATGGACCCCGAGGAGGAACCGAGCGTCGCCGTCGTCGAGGCGATAGCGAAGGTAGAGGAGTGCTCGGCGAACGACCTTCCGGAGCGCCTGTTCACCGTGACGGACCCCGACGCCCTCGACCAAGTGCTGGTCGACCCGGCGAACGCCGGAATGGCGACGGTCGAGTTCGAGTTCTGTGGCTATCGCGTCACCCTGACGCGGGACGGCACGCTCCGAGTCGCTACCGTCCCCTAGCTCCCGCGTGGGCCGCGCTGTAGCCGCCCGTGGGACCGCCCCGGGGTCGAACTCAGGGAGTCGACCCCGGCAAGTCGAACCCGGGAAATCGAACCCGAGGGTCGACGGGGAATCGAACCCGGCGGGCCGGACGGCGGCGATGCTGTCGGAGGTGCTGTGAGGAAGAACAGGGGCGGTGACCTGAGCAGGCAGCCTGGGGATGCTGTCCGGGGACACCCGCCGCGAGTCAGGTATGGCGTGCGGCGTGAGGTCCCGGCGACACCGCCGAAGTCGTCCTACGACCCTCTCTTCGATCGGGCGGAGATAAGTGTCCGGTAACCGACTTGTGTGTGGGTTACGGGAGGGAATCGGGCTACCGACCGGTTACCCGATTCCGGCGGGTCGACCGTCGGCGCACTCGGCTGGCGCGTTGGATTGGCGTTCTCGGTC
The DNA here is from genome assembly GCF_024227715.1 of Halomarina litorea. Taxonomy (NCBI): domain Archaea; kingdom Methanobacteriati; phylum Methanobacteriota; class Halobacteria; order Halobacteriales; family Natronomonadaceae; genus Halomarina; species Halomarina litorea. The sequence goes on from NZ_CP100448.1 coordinate 2,253,864, forward strand.
ACCGCGTCGGTCGACGGGGCAGCGCGGTTAGTCGAGGCGGTCGGTCGGCGCGGTCGGCGCGGTCAACCGGAGGGGTCAGTCGGCGGACTCCGGGACCTCGTGGTCGTTCAGTTCCGCGGTGGGAAGGAGCGTCCGCTCGAAGTCGAAGTCGTCGAGGTCGCGGCCGGCGGCGACGCGGCGCGGCCAGTCGGGGTTGGCGAGCGCCCCCGTACCGAGGGTGACGAGGTCCGCCCCGCTCTCGACGGCGCTCCGGGCGCGGTCGGGGTCTTCCAGCCCCCCATTGGCGACGACCGGTGCGTCGTGTCGGGCGGCCAGTTTCGCGAGCGTCGGGCCGCCCTCGACGGCTGGGGCCGTGACGTCCTCCTCGGTGACGTGGAGGTAGTCCGCGCCCGCCTCGACCAGCGTCTCGAAGACGACGGCGGCCTCCTCCTCGCCGCCCCAGGCGTGTTCGGGGTCGTTGACCTTCGTCTGGGAGAGGCGGATGCCGACGACGAAGTCCTCGGGCGTGGCGTCCTGGACGGCGGCGACGACCTCCGCGGGGAACCGCACGCGGTTCTCGACGCTCCCACCGTATTCGTCGTCCCGCCGGTTCGTGTAGTCCGTGATGAACGAATCGAGGAGGTAGCCGTTCGCGCCGTGGACCTCGACGCCGTCGAACCCGGCCTCGACGGCGTTCTCGGCGGCCGCGACGAACGACTCGCGGACCGCCTCGATACCCTCCGTCGAGAGCGCCGTCGGCGTCGCGAACTCGCCGCTGCCGCCGTACAGTTCGAGCTGTTCGCCCTTCGGCTCGACGGCGGAGGGGCCGACCGTCTCGTCGGTGTAGCGGTTGCCCTGTACGAGCGGGCCGGCGTGCATCAACTGGGCGAAGATGGGTGCCCCGACGTCGTGGACCCGTTCGGTGACGTCCCGCCACGCGGTGACCTGCTCGTCCGTGGCGAGTCCCGGCTGGTTGTCGTACCCCTGGCTGTGCGCCTCGTCGGTGTGGACGCCCTCGGTGAGGAGAAACGAGAAGCCACCCTCGGCGAACTTGGTGTAGTACCGGGCCATCTCCTCGGTCGCGCGGCCGTCGTCGGTCGCGCTCGTCCGGGTCATCGGCGCGAGACCGACGCGGTTGGCGAGCGTGTGACCGTCCAGCGTGACCTCGTCGAACAGCGTGTCCTCTGACATCGGTGTCGGTCCTTGGAGAGGGAGACGGAAGAGCCAAAACCGTCCGTGTGATGGCCGCGCAATCCCTCCGAACGACCGTGTTCGATGTCGAGTGCGAACAGTCTTCACGGTGAGGCGCCTTCACGACCCCGCGAGCGGCGTCGGTGTGACGGGTGGGACGAGTGACGGGTGGGACGAGTGACGGATGGGACGGGTGACGGACGGGATGGAGTGACGGCTGGAATCCGGGAGGTGGGGATAGAATAGCGGTGCGGATAGGAAGGTTGAAATCGGAGGGTCGCTAGTGTGAAATGGACACTGTTCGCCGATACCACCCCTCTTGTCCGAATAATCCGATATTTCTCTGCTATTAGGGTGCAGATAGTTCTATATCTTCCCTCTTTTCTCCGCCATCTGTCTAATCTCGTTGGCGATTTCCCACATCGACTCGTCCAGTTCCCCGAGGACGGTGATGGTCGCGTCGAGGTCGGTGTTCAGTTCCGCGGTGTAGTACGTCCCGCCCTGGATGCCGCCGGTCTGCGTGGTGAGCGTGATCTGACTGTGTAAGTCGAGTTCCTGCAGGTGGTCGCGCATCCGCCGCTGGACGAGCGGTTCTGACCCGACGCTCTCGGCGATGTCGCGGTAGACGGGGTAGACCTCGCCGGTCCGGGCCGGCGTCTCGTCTCGCACCTCGAGGAGGGTGACGGCCGTCAGCACGTACTTGTTCTGCGGCGTCAGGCCACGGATACCCTCCATCACGTGGTTGCGCTTGAGCACCTCGTGGGCCGTCTCGACGTGCGTCGTCGTGACGCTGTCCGCGCCGTCGGTCTGGGCCATCTTGCTCGCCTTGTACAGGTGGTTGATGGCCTGTCGCGCGGACCCCTCGTCCTTGGCGGCGTAGGCGGCACAGAGTTCGATGACCCCGGGCGCGAGAACGTCGTCGGCGAGGGCGATGTCGGCCCGGCGGCGGAGGATGTCCTGGAGCTGGGCGGAGTCGTAGGAGGGGAAGTCGATGACGTAGTCGTAGAGGGTGTCCTTGACCTTCGGCGAGAGGTTGTCCCGGAAGGAGAAGTCGTTGGAGATGCCGATGAACGACACCTTCGCCTCCTCCAGTTTCCCGTTGGAGTGTGCGCGGGGAATCTGGTAGAGGATCTGGTCGTCGTCGCCGATGGCGTCGATCTCGTCGAAGACGAGGACGATGGTTCCTCCGATCTCCTCTAGTCTAGAGAATAGTCTAGAGTAGAGGATGTCGGGGGCGTGGCCGTTCGGTCGCTCCGTGACATCGTCGGTGAGTTCGACGAGCAACTGGCCCGTCAACTGGTAGGAGGAACTCAACTCGTTGCACGAGACGTAGACGGGCGTCAACTCCTCGTCCCGGTCCTCGTCGAAGAACGACCCGAGGTCGTTGAGGGCGTACCGGGTCGCCGCCGTCTTCCCCTGTCCCGCCTTCCCGTAGAGGAACATGTTGTCCGGGGTGTACCCCCTCGTCGCGGGCGAGAGCGCCTCGTACATCTGCTTGAGTTCCTCCTCCCGTTCGGGGAGGTCAGCCGGCACCCAGTCCTCCCCGAGTACCTTGTCGTTCTCGATAATGTCCGTCTGCGTTCGGAAAGAGGGCATACCCGGACGATGGGGACCTCGCACATATACCCGACGTCTTCAACGTCTCGAACGTCCTCATCGGGGTCGTGAGGCGGGAGGGACCCACCCCTCGTGTCCGCATAATCGGTTCGCGCCAGTCTAGTGGGAACTTTACCGGCAAATATTTCCCACACATCGCGGGATTCGGAACCCGGCAGCGCGAACCCCACCCCCTCGACGAGAATTATGCGGACACGAGGGGTGGGTGGGTCCGCACGCACGCGCGGCCCACGCCGTCGAACACCTCCATCGACGAACATGTTATGTCGAACGTCCACTCCCCGCCCGCATGCACCCGACCCACCCGTTTCTCTTTCCGTCGCCGGGGACGGTGGCCGGCGTCGTCGCACTCCTCGCCCTCAGCCTCGCGGGACTACCATTCGGTGGCGCTTGCTCCTCGCTTTGCTCACGGTTCACTCCGTTCACCGTTCGCATCCGTGGTCGCTCCGCGACCACGCGTCGCTCGTCGCGTTGCGCCACCAGAAGTGGGTTGGGGCAGATTTGAACTGCCGACTTCCTCCGTGTGAAGGAGGTATCATAACCGGACTAGATCACCAACCCGCAGTTCGAACGAGCGGGCGATTCCACTTAACGGTTCCCTATTTCGCCGCACGGCGCGGGCGATACTCGCCCAACCGGCCCCTGGCGACACCGATTGCCTCGCGCGCCTCACCCTCGGCCCGCCCCTGTATCTCCTTCAGGTCCGACCGAAACTGGTCGACGCGAGAGGGTTCGGGGTCCTCGCCGCCGACCATCCCCTGCACGCGGCGCTGGATGGGGTCGAGTTCCTCGCGCACGCCCTTCCGGACGGTCGAACCGGCGCGTCGGAGGTAGTACTGAGCGTCTTCGAAGTGCTTGTTCATGGCACACATACTCCACTCTGAGATAAGAACACAGCGAAAAGAAAACCTATAAATACCACTTATCGACGATGGGCCCCTCCTTTCGGAGCGAACCAGACAGAGAGTTCACAGGTTCCGGGACTGAGAGGGAGCCTTCACCGTGTTTCGACGGCCATCAGCCGTCCGTCGCATGGTAGTCGACGACGATAACGGCGCTCACCAGCACCCAGTCCTTCACCAGGTAAGCACCCTCGAACGAGAGTCCCACCGGAAACGCCTGAAACACGACGGCGGGGAGTGCGACGATGGGAAGCAGCGAAAGGAAGAGGTAGACGACGACGAGATAGGCAGCGATGTGGGTTGTCCGATCTGTGACGAGGTAGAGGCCAATCGCCAGTTCGAGCGCCCCGATCAGCGGTTCGAGGAGACCTGGGGAGACGAACACCGCGACGGCTGCGGCCATCCAGTCGCCCGGTTCGGCCCGGCCGAGTATCGTCAGTAGCCCCGACCAGAGGAACACCAGCACTAGGCCGGTACGCAGGAGCGGCAGACTTGACCGCTGAATAGTGGCGAGTGCGGCCCTCCAACGCTCGATCGCCCGACCCGACCACGAGGCGGTCGAGATCCCACTGACGTCCCTGGCCCGCCAGTCGCTGTCGCCGTAGGAACTGGCCACGACAAGCCCCGCCGTCAGCAACACGAAGTTCTTCACGATGTACAATCCGGGGGTCGTCGGAACGAATAGAGAGGACTGAAACGTTATCTCCGGCACTACGAAAAGGGGGACGAAGGTCGCGGCCATCTGTACCATCATGCAGGCGACAGCAGGCTTCACCGTCCGGTAGTGGAGTAAGCCGAGGCCGACGATCGCCTCCCACCAGCCGAGAGCCGACATGAAGACGGGAAATGAGATCAGAGCCCGCAGTATCGGTGTCGCCTCGAGTGTCTCACTGACCAGCATCGTGGCCGGAGTCACCCCCAGCGGCTTGATGATGCCGAACCAGAAGAAAACGACTGCGAGCGAGTACCGCAGTGCACCGGTGGCATAGTACTCCTCGAGGGAGCCGAGTCGCCTGTCGATAGTAGTGGCGGCTCCTCTGAGCCGCTCGATGGGTTGTAGGTGTGCCACGTTCGTCGAGATGCCTCGGTCGAGGATGCTCTTGAACCGCGGATATAATTTTATATTCTGGCCGGTGACTGTCCAAAGAATGAAAATAAATACACAAATATCCGGAGATAATCCTGTATTTCGTACGATTCTACAGTGGTGTAAGTTCGCCCACCGGTACGTATTCGGCAGCGGTGATGTCACCGGCGTGGAGACGTGGTGCCACCCTACGAGGACTCCGCACGGACGACGGTGACGTGTCCGGGTGTGCCACTACCCGCTGGCCGACTACTCCCGCCTCTCGGTCGCCGCTGGTGCGGTCTGTCTGGACGCGGAAGCGGATCCGTTCGGGGGCCCCATCACGACGACTCGCGGCCTCAGCTCTCGTCGTCGGGGCAGTCCGTGTCGGCGAACTGCGCGAGGTACACCGCTTCGATTTCCCCTTTCGTCCGCTCGCTCAGCGCCTCGAAGTCCCGATTGTAGCGCTCTTGGGCGAGTTCGTCGAGGGTCTGGACGCTTTCGGCTGTGACCCCGTCTGAGAACGGCTGACGGTCGTAGATGTCCTCGACCTCTCTGGTCGTCTCCTCACTCAATTCGTCGAAGTCGCGGTCATACTTCGCCCGTGCGATGATGTCCCGAGTCACCAACGAGAGGTCGAACGCGCCGAGGTTCTCTGTGAGGGGGACGACCGCCGCAATGTCGGTCGTTCGGTTCAGCGGCGGGGCGAAGTCGGTGTCGCCGAAGCCGTATGCCTTGTCCGGGTCCTCTACCGAGTAGAAGTCCCACTCTTCGTTTCCGTTGACGTCTTCGTGGGGAAGCGCGACGAGGACGGTCGCCTCTTGGAGTCGCGACTGAGTTCCGTCGACGGCTGGAAGCAACTCGTCGACGAATAGCGGAACTTCGACGTTGTGGTACGTCCCCGGTTCGAAGAACGCCGAGTAGCCGATGATGTTCGTCGGTGGCTCGACCGGTCCCCCGTTGTCGCCGATGAACTCCGCCCCGAGATGGATGGAGACGAACCCCGGTGTCGTGAACCGTACCTTCTCGACGATCACGTACGACCCGTCCGTGACCTGATTGCCAAACCGGACAAACGCCTCCCCGTTTTCGTCGCTTTCGTTGTCGACCCCGTCGGTCTCTCCACTAACCGTCGCACTCGTGAGCCCCGCTCCCGCCAGCATCGTGCCCGCACCGCCGATAGCCTTCAGAACTGTTCGTCTGCCCGAGTGATTGGTGTGTTCGCTCATGGTTGTTGAGTCGCTCGCCCGTGTCCACAGTGGTGAACCGTGGCGAGCGGCGAGCCACCTCGGAAGAACGACGCCGTCAGTATCGCCGAGTCCGAAGTGAATCCGTCGACTCCACCCCCGCCGCGAGCGACACCTCGCCTCCGAATGGCCCGGGGAAGAAATGCTATTGTCAGATGATAAAGGTTTGCTAGCCGTACTAGCGTACTGGGTGTTTTTCGGTGAACAAATCGACGCACAGAGGTGTTCGCTCCGTCGCCACTGACTCGCCGTTCGGTCGATCCGGCCGGAGTCCATCGACGGCGGAGTGGTCGATAGGGGCTGACCGTACCGCCTTCCAGCGTCAGTAGGTGGGCGACTCCTCCGGGACGCCGTCGCGCTGGTTGACCACGCGCGCGAAGACGAACAGCGCGTCCGAGAGGCGGTTCAGGTAGGCGATGGCGTGCTCGTTGACGGGCTCCTCGCGCGCGAGCGCGACGGCCCGACGCTCGGCGCGGCGGGCGACGGTCCGGGCGTGGTGGAGGTGCGCGCCCGCGGCGCTCCCGCTGGGGAGAATGAACGACTGGAGCGGTTCGAGTTCGTCGTCGAACCCGTCCATCCACGCCTCCAGTCGGTCGACCTCCTCCTCGTCGATGCGGGGGGCGTCGCTGTCGTCGTCCGGGTCCGCGAAGTCCGCCTGGATGATGTGGAGGTGGTTCTGGACCTCCCGGAGGTACTCGTCGACGTCGTCGTACCCCGAGGGGCGGACCATCCCGATGACTGAGTTGGCTTCGTCGACGGTACCGTACGCCTCGATGCGGGCGCTGCTCTTCGAGACGCGTTCCATGTTCCGGAGGTCCGTCTCGCCGGCGTCACCTCGACCCGTGTAGACCTTCATACGCCCCATAGCCCCGCCAGCGACTTATACATCGGCGGGTGGAAAGCGTGAAGTGCCGTCCGCGACCATCGGGTGACATGAGCCTCGAGACCCAACACTACTGCCCGAGTTGCGGCGAGGAGACCACGTTCTACCGCACGGCCAGCACGGAACTCCACCTCGGCCTGAAGACCAAGTGGCGCTGTACCGAGTGCGACTACGGCTTCGTCCGCATCGGCGAGGACATCGAGAGCGACGCGGACGTCTCGGCCTGATTCTCCGCCGCGCCGACTCGTTCTCACCCCGACGTACTCCCCGAGTCGTCCTCTCGCTCGACGTACGTGACCAGTCCTTCGCCCACCGCCCGGACCAACATGAGGAACGACCCGACGACGAACGCCCACACGCCGAACGTCTGGAGTCGCCCCTCGAAGAGGAACAGGACGCTCCCCCCGAAGAACAGCAGGTTCCCGAGGAGTCCGAGGCTCAGGTGGACCCAGCGGTGTTCGTCGAGGTACGCACGTATCGCCTCACCGTCCAGCGACTGCCCGGAGTAGCTAGTCTGTGTCGCCATCGTGGTCACCGAGCCGTCCACGGGGAACGTCGGTTGGGCTTGAACAGTCGTCCCGATTAAGTCCCTTCGCTGCGAGCGGGTCGTCTCCCGGCTCAACTTCCCGAACGGTGCCCATCGCACGCCGGAGAACCCTCTCGTCGCTCGCTCGGGTGGCGTACCCCCCCGGCACACCCGGACCGTACACCGCATGCCACGATAGGAAATCGACTCAGGTCGGTGCGACCCGACGGTCCACGAGGAGGAGGCTCCCGACCAGCAACAGCACCGAGAGGGGGACGAGGACGCTGAACCCCGAGAGCGCCAGTCCCGACGCCTGAACGCCGAGACGAGCAGGACCGCCGGGCCACAGCAGGCCGGGGAGCGCCGCGAAGACGCCCGAGGCCGGCGTCAGCCCGCACGCCGCCGGTTCCCTGACCGGCGAGGTACGAGAGCGCGAGGTTCACCCCGACGAGGGCGGCGACGAGCCGAAGACGACGTCGCTCCCGTTGAGGAACTCGTCGGCGTCCCCGGGGCCGCCGAACGAGGGGTCGTCGATGGAGGGGAGTCGTCCTTCCCGGGCCCGCCGTTGGAGGTGGCCTCCCGTAGGGTAGCCGCGTCGTAGGCCATCGGGAGTCGCCGGTCCGCGAGGGGCAGGTCGTCCGCCCCGCCCACGACGGACCCCCCGCCGAACCCGAGATACCCCGAGAGGGCGACGGTCCCGGCCCCGGCGACACCCCCGAGGAAGCTACGTCTCGATACCCGTTCGCTCATACCGGGAGGATGGCAGTCCACCGATTAATACGAACCCGAACGTGCGACTCGCTCGTACGGGTGCGACACGCCGTCCCAAGAGGTATCACGAATCCCTCGGTACCGTCCCGCATGGACTTCGACCTCACCGAGTCGCAGTCCGCCCTCCGGGACGAGGTGCGGACGTTCGCCGAGGAGACCATCGAACCGCGGGCGGCGGCCCTCGACGCGAACGAGGAGTACCCCGCCGACGTCATGGCCGAACTGGGCGAGCGGCGATTGACCGGCCTCACCCTCCCCGAACGGTTCGGCGGGCGCGACGAGGGCTGGGTCGAACTCGCGGTCGTCGTCGAGGAACTGTCGGCGGCGATGATGCCCGTCGCGAGCGCACTCGCCCTCCACCACGGCGTCGCGGCCGTACTCGACCGCTTCGGGACCGACGAGCAACGCGAGCGCTTCCTCCCCGAGATGGCTCGCTTCGAGACGGTGTGTGCCCTCGGGTTGAGCGAGGAGAACGCCGGGAGCGACAAACTGGCGATGGAGACGCGGGCGGAACACGACGGGAACGAGTGGGTCATCGACGGCCACAAGCGCTGGGTGACGAACTTCCTCGACGCCGACTACGTCCTCACGTACGCGAAGACCGGCCCGGACGCGGACGCGCCGCACAGCGTCAGCGCCTTTCTCGTCCCGGCCGAGGAGTTCGAGGTGGAGACGGTGTGGGACACCCTCGGGGCGCGCGCCGTGAAGTCGCCGAAGGTCACCCTCTCGGGCGTCCGTGTCCCCGACGAGGCGATGGTCGGCGAGGAGGGCGAGGCCTACGTCCGGCGCGGCGAGGTTCCCAACGGCGTGAACCTCCCCGCGCGTGGGGTCGGCATCGCCCGGGCCGCCCTCGCGGAGACGCGCGAGTACGTCCGCGACCGCCGGCAGTTCGGCCAGTCGGTCGGCGACTTTCAGGGCGTGCGCTGGCGACTCGCGGAGATGGCCCAGCGGGTGGACGCCGCCCGCCTCTTGACGTTCCGGGCCGCACACCGGGCGGACGAGGGCGGGGACGTCGCTCGCGAACTGAGCATGGCGAAGGTGTACGCCACCGAGGCCGCCGTCGACACCGCGAGCGACGCGATGGACCTTCACGGCGGCATCGGCTACACCACCGAGCGACCGGTCGAGCGCTACCTCCGGGACGCGAAACTCCTCACCGTCGCGGGCGGGCCGAACGACCTCCACCGGAACACCGTCGGCGAGCGGGTTCTGGAGGGCTGAGTCGGCGGCCGGCCCCCCGGACCGCTCGCCGCGACGGGGGTCGACGGCACTACAAAGCTTATGCTACTACGTGACATAGTGTCGTGGGTAGTACTGACAGTAAACTCTAGATAAACTCCCAGAATGAGCACACGAACCTACGACGAGGCGGCTGGCGGGCACGGGACCGACGCGCACGACTGCGTGGCCCTCGACCTGGAGGACGGACAGGTCATCCTCTACGACCCGGCGGAGACGGGGGCGTGGATTCAGTCCGACGTCCACGTCACTCTCCCGGCGACCGGGAGCGTCCACACCACCGGGTGACCTCCCCGCCGGGAGGGACCCTGCACCGACCGCGACCGACTTCTCACGCCGCTTCGACCCGCTAGCACAGCCCTCGAACCGTGAGGCGGTGCCAACCGGGAGGTGGGGACCGACTGTCCCGAGCGGGGGTATCACTCGGCGGGTGCGGTGAGGTGGTCCTGGCCCCACTCGGCCATCGCCGTGATGACGGGTTCCAGCGACAGCCCGCGGTCCGTCAGCGAGTAACGCACCCGGATGGGTCGGTCCTCGATGACGGCGCGGTCGACGAGGCCGTACTCGCCGAGGCGTTCGAGGCTGTCCGAGAGAACCTTGCTCGAGATGCCGTCGACCGCGTGCTTCAGTTCGTTGAACCCACAGGGACCGTGGACGAGCAGGCGGTGGACGATGACCGGGTGCCACTTCGGTCCGAGGACGGTGGCCGTCGTGGTGACCGGACACCACTCCTCGCCCGCACACCAGACCTCCAGTCGCTCGGCTTGGCTCATACGTTACTCTCGGTAATCCCCCGGTGATAAGGTGCGCCCGACGATGTGCGGGTCGTGCCGTTCCGGGTCGATGCGCCGTCGTCGTCGGGTTCGACAGCCGCGCGGGTGGGCGACGACGGCCCACGGCGGGGGAAGGGATAAGCGAGTTCCGGCCGCGTCTCGGGTATGACGCACGTGGCCATCATCGGGGCGTACGGGAGCGCAGGCGTGGCCGTCGCGGACAAGTTGGCGGACGAAGACGACGTCGAGTTGACACTCGTCGACAATGGCGAACCCGGCGGCGGCCTCTGTATCCTCCGTGGCTGCATGCCATCGAAGGACGTCTTCTCCGCCGCGGCCCACCGCTTCCAGACGCGACACGACCACCGCGTGGAGGGCACCCCCGAGGTGGACCTCGACGCGGTGGTCGCCCAGAAGGACGAACACATCGCGAACTTCGCGGAACACCGCCGGGCGGCCGTCGAGCGCCTCTCGAAGCGCGACAACGTGGAGTTCCTCCACGGGACGGGCTACTTCGTCGACGACCACACGGTCCGGGTGGGCAACCGTGACATCGAGGCGGACTACGTCGTCGTCGCCACGGGGTCGAAACCGAACGTCCCCGACACGCCGGGGCTCGACGAGGTGGAGTACCTGACCAGCGACGACGTCCTCGACGCGACCGAGTTCGGCGACTCGGCCGTCGTGATGGGCTTCGGGTACATCGGCGTGGAGATGGCCCCCTACCTCGCCGAAGCCGGGGAGATGGACGTCACCGTGGTCGAACACGACGACCGGCCGCTGGACGAGGCCGACGACGAGTTCGGCGACGCGCTGATAGACGTCTACCGCGAGCAGTTCGGCATCGACGTCCTGACGAACACCGACGAGACGTCCGTCTCGCCCACCGACGACGGCAGGGTTCGTCTCACCGCGGAACACGACGGCGAGGAGCACGAAATCGAGGCGGACCAGCTGTTCCTGTTCACGGGCCGCCGCCCCGCGACGGACGGCCTCGGGCTGGAGAACACGCCGCTGGAGGCCGAGAACGGCTGGGTGGGGGCGACGATGCAGGCCCGCGACGACGACCGGGTGTTCGTCGTCGGCGACGTCAACGGCCGGGAACCCATCCTGCACGTCGCGAAGGAGCAGGGCCACGTCGCTGCCGAGAACGTCCTCCGTCACCGTCGCGGAGACACCCTCGTGGAGTACGAGAACGTCCACCACCACGTCATCTTCTCCGGGTTGGCGGTCTACCCCTACGCCCGGGTCGGCCACTCCGCCACGTCGGCACGGGAGGCCGGCGTCGACCACCACGTCTTCACGCGCGAGGCGAGTCAGGACGGCGTATTCAAGACGAAGAACCACCCCGAGGGGCTGGCGCGCCTCGTCGTCGGGGCGGACGGCACCGTTCTCGGCTACCAGGGCTTTCACCTCCACGCCGACGTGATGGCGAAGACGATGCAGGTGCTCGTCGAGAACGCCGTGGACGTGCGGTCGGTCCCCGACCGGGCCTACCACCCGACGACGCCCGAGATACTCGATGGCCTGTTCCGGGAGGCAAAAGAGACCCTCTGAAGGCTCAGGGGACGTCGGCGTAGTCGACTCGACGGTCCGCCCGGCAGGGCGCGAAGTGAATCAGTTCGTCGCCGTCGAACTCCGCCAGCGCGAGCGACGGCAGACGAACCACCTCGTGGCACTCGCCCGTGATGGCCGACTCGAGGCGCTCGGAGCGACAGACCTGCGCGATGGACCGTGCGGTCCCCTCGACCCACCGCTCGATGCGGTCGAGTCGGTCGCTCACCGTCCGACCCGCTCCGGTGTGGGCACCCGCGGACCCCGGACAGAGCGCCCGGCCCCAGACGAGGACGTCGAACCCGTCGATGACGCCGCGTTCCTCGAGGTCGCCGAGCGACTCGATGACCCGTTCCTGTCGCTGGTGGGCCTCCCGCGGCGCCAGCGACCGGACGTACAGTTCGACAGTCCGTCCCCCTCGGCTGTGCTCTGGCATGACGCTCTCCGTGATGTGTGGTACTCGTGCGCACACAAGTACCTTGTTCAGGCGTGCATTCCAGAGAAATCCGACCGACGACCACGCCAACCGTTATCCCGGGTGACGCTGTACGGCCCGGCATGAGCGACACGTTCCGCTGTGAGGCGTGCGGGAAGGAGTTCGAGAGCGAGGAGGAACTCGAAGACCACGTCCACACCGTGGGACTGGTCGACTGAGCGGGCTGGCCTCAGAGCCGCGAGGACTTCTCGGCGACCGGGCGGTCCGCCCCGTCGTCGCCGTCCTCGGAGTCGGTAGCGGCGCGCTTCCCGAGGGGGGCGCTGGCGAGCGACCCGAGGCGGCGGAGCACGGTGACGTGTTCGCCCGCTGCGAGGCAGGGCGCGAAGTGGACCAGGTCGTCGCCGTCGAACTCCGCCAGCGCCAGCGACGGCAGGTGGGTCACGGCGCGACACTCCCCGGTGATGGCCGAGCGGTGTTCGTCCGACCGGAGGGCGGCGATGGCCGACCCGGAGTCGACCGCCCACCGCTCGATACGCTCCACTCTGTCGAGGACCCACCGGCCCGTCGGGGTGTGCGCCCCGGTGCCGTCGGGACAGATGGCGTCGCCCCAGACGAACACGTCGTACCCCGCGAGTCGTCCCCGCGAGACGAGTTCGTCGAGCAACGAGAGGACGCGCTCCTGTGACTGGAACTCGTAGCTCGGAGCCAGCGAGCGGACGTACAGTTCGGCGGTGGTGGTCGTATCGCTCCGTGCCATCGTGTGCGTGTGAAGAATCCGCACGGATATAGCCGTGTCTGACAGCCCCACGACCGGTCGGGCCGCCCGACTGTGTGCTCAGGCGAGGTCGTCCGCGAGGTCGTTGAGGGTCTCGACGGTCAGGTCCGGTTCGCCGTCGAACGGCTCCCACGGGTCGCCCTTCCGGTCGACTCGGACGCCCTGCATCCCGGCGTGCATCGCGCCCTGCACGTCGAGCCACAGAGCCGCGACGTGCGCTATCTCGTCGATGGGCGTCCCGGTCCGGGCGGCGGCGTGGCGGTACAGTTCCTTCGAGGGTTTGAACGTCTCCACCTCGTCGGCCGAGATGGTGTCCTCCAAGAGGTCCCCGATGTCGGCGTGTTCGACCATCGAGTCGAGCATCTCGGGGTCGCCGTTCGAGACGACGTAGCAGTCGTAGCCCGCCTCGCGGATGCGCTCGATGCCCTCGCGTACGTCCGGGAACACGTCGAGTTCGTGGTAGACTGAGAGTATCTCGTCGCGCTCCTCCGTGGAGACGTCGGCGTCGTGGGCGTCCAGCGCGTACTGGAGGGCGTCGCGGTTCATCTCGTAGAACGGCTGGTAGGCGTCGATGTGGTTGGCGACCATCGTGTACTCCAGCGAGCGCGCCCGCCAGACCCGCGAGACGGGTTCCGGGTCCTCGACGCGTTCGCGCAACGCCTGCTCGGCGGCGTCCACGTCCACCAGCGTGCTGTAGGAGTCGAAGGTCACCGTCGAGACGCGGTCGGGGTCGAAGCTCATGCGTCCGGCCACCACTCGCGGGCCCCACATAGGACTACCCCGCGTCCGTGCGCCGCGGACACACCGAGGGTGGGGGTTTTGTCGGTCGGCACCCACGCACCGTGCATGAACGTCAGACAGGTCGTCCCGCGCGACGCCATCCCGAGCGTGGACGACCCCGAGTTCGGTCCCGACTACGGTGGCGACCCGGACGACGAGGTCGTCGTCCTCACGGTCGGGGAGGAGACGCGGGCGTACCCCGTCCGGTTCCTCCACTACCACAGGTCGTCAACGACCGAATCGGCGACCGCGCCGTCGCCGTGACGTGGTGTCTGCTCTGCGGAAGCGCCGTCGTCTACGAGACGGTGGTCGGGGGACGCGAGTCCGAACTGGGCGTCTCCGGCAAACTCGCGGACGACGCCCTCGGCTTCCCGCTCGAACGTGTCGCGGCGGCGGGCGGCGTCGTGCAGACCACCGCCGGCGACGAGTCCGTCGTCGTCTTCGCCGGCGACGCGGGCGTCCACGCCTTCAGCGACCCGGGAATCGAATTCTCGCGCGAGGGGCGAGACGGCGAAGAGGAGTTCCGCGCCGACGGGACGACGTGGGACCCGGCGAGCGGGCGGGCCGCCGACGGCCGCGAACTTGAGCGCCTGCCCGCTCGGCGCCTGTTCGCCTTCGCGTGGCAGGACGACCACGGCCCGGACGCCTTCTGGACTGCGGGATAGCGGGACCACTCGACTACTAAACCACGCCGAAGGCGTCAGAAACCGCGATACGACGGGAAACCAGAGCGACTATTGCGGGAGACCGACTCCTCTGTGAGGGTTCACGATGGACGTCAGGACCGGTCACTCGTACGGCGATGTACTACTCGTTCCACAGCGCTCGGCGGTCGACAGTCGCAGCGACGTCGACCTCTCGACGCGACTCACCCCCGAGGTGGAACTCGACGTGCCCCTGCTGAGCGCGCCGATGGACACGGTCACCGAGGTGGAGACGGCACTCGCCCTCTCGCGCGTCGGCGGGTTCGGCACCGTCCACCGGTTCCTGAGCATCGAGGAGCAGGCGGACCAGGTCCGGCAGGTCGTCGCCGAGGGCGAACGCTGCGGGGGTGCCGTCGGCATCGACGAGGACTACCTCGACCGGACCGGTGCGCTCCTCGACGCGGGCGCGAGCGCCGTCGTCCTCGACGTCGCCCACGGGCACATGGAGCGGGCGATAGACGCCGTCTCGCGCATCGACCGGGAGTTCGACGCGCCCCTCGTCGCGGGGAACGTCGCCACGGCCGCGGCCACGACTGACCTCGCCGCGGCGGGCGCGGACTGCGTGAAGGTCGGCATCGGCCCCGGGTCGCACTGCACCACCCGGAAGGTGGCGGGCGCGGGCGTCCCCCAGTTGACGGCGGTGGACGACTGCGCGGAGGCGGCCCGCGCCCACGGTGTCCCCGTCGTCGCCGACGGCGGTATCCGCACCTCTGGCGACGCGGTGAAGGCGCTGATGGCCGGCGCGGACACCGTCATGATGGGTGGGTTCTTCGCCGGCACCGAGGAGGCACCCGGCGACGTGGTGGACGTGGGCGACGAGCGATACAAGCGCACGCGCGGGATGGCGAGTTCCGAGGCCAACGACGCCCGGTCGGACAAGGACCTCACGCCCGACGCCGCCGAGGGCGTGGAGGGGTTGGCCCCCTACAGCGGCCCCCTCGCCGACCACGTCGAGGAGTTCCTCGCGGGCATCCGCTCGGGGCTGTCGTACTGCGGCGGGCACACCATCGCGGAGGCCCGGCGCAACGCCGAGTTCGTCGAGGTGGGCGCGGGGGCGCGCGAACGCGAAGGCGCACACTCCATCAGGACCGACCAGTAGCGGACCGGACGACGCGAAAAGGGGTGTTTCAGTCGAACTGGGTGACGTTCCGGTCGCCACAGACCGGACAGCGCAGGGCAGACTCGGCGGTGTCCCCGTCCGGGGTGAATATCTCCTGACAGGCCGAACACCGGTACTTCTGTCTACCGTCATCGGTCCCCATGACACGTGCGAGCAATCCCATAGCGTCTATACTGACGCCATCGAGAAGGATAAGCACCGAACCCCGTTGCCGTAGGTTTCTATCGTTCTCGACGGTTGCAGGCCGCAACAGACCCGAATCGGGACCTGTCGCCGACCGGGATGCACCCGTCGGCGGACCCTTACTCCTCGTCCGCCCCGTCGAGTGCCTGCCACGAGAGCCGCGGGTTCCGGGCGGCGCTCACCTGGTCGATGCGACCGGCGGCGGTGCGTTCGGGGGCGGCCTCGACAGTGGCCTCGTCCTCCGCGGCGACGCGGTCGAACGCGGTCGCCAACTGGTCGAGCGAGCGCTTGTTCTCCACTTCGGTCGGTTCGGTCATCAGCGCCTCGGACACCGCCTCCGGCCACTTCGTCGTCGGCGGGTGGACGCCGTAGTCGAGCATCCGCTTCGCCACGTCCGCCGCGTCCATGTCGGCGCTCGCGACGAACTCGTGGTGGAACGGGCCGAACGGGATGTCGTAGTCGATCTGCGAGGCGAGGTAGTTGGCGTTGAGAACGGCCTTCGCGCTGGCGTCCGACAGGCCGGCGTCGCCGAGACGGGCGATGTACGCGTAGGCCTTCACCAGCACCAGCCAGTTGCCCCCGTAGCCGTGGACCTTTCCGACCGACCGTTCGGGCGTGAACAGTTCGAACTTCCCGTTGGTCTTGCCGACCTGCGGGTCGGGGAGGAACTCGGCCAGTTCCTCGGTGACGCCGACGGGTCCGGCGCCGGGGCCGCCGCCGCCGTGGGGCGTGGCGAACGTCTTGTGGACGTTGTAGTGCATGATGTCGAAGCCCATGTCGCCGGGGCGCGCCCGGCCCAGCAGGGCGTTCAGGTTCGCGCCGTCGTAGTAGAGCAGTCCGCCCGCGTCGTGGACCACGTCCGCGATGTGCTCGATGTCGCGTTCGAACAGGCCGAGCGTGTTCGGGTTGGTGAGCATCAGCGCGGCGGTGTCCTCGCCGACGGCGGCTTCGAGGGCCTCGACGTCGACCCGGCCGTCCTCCGCGCCGGGGAGTTCGACCACGTCGTAGCCCGCGAGGGCGGCGCTGGCGAAGTTCGTCCCGTGCGCCGAGTCGGGGACGATGACCTCGCTCCGGTCCTCGCCGTTCGCCTCGTGGTAGGCCTTCGCGACGAGGATGCCCGCGAACTCGCCCGCGGCACCGGCCGGTGGCTGGAGGGTGACGGCGTCCATCCCACCGATGCGTCCGAGGTAGTCCTGCAGGTTGTAGAGCAGTTCGAGGGTACCCTGTACGCTCTCCGTCGAGCGGTCGGGGTGGACGGCCGCCTTCGGGTGGGCCGCCACGTCCTCGGTGAACTTCGGGTTGTACTTCATCGTACACGACCCGAGCGGGAACGGCCCCGACTCGACGCCGTAGTTCATCTGCGAGAGGCGCGTGTAGTGGCGGGCCAGTTCCGGTTCCGAGAGGTCCGGCAGGGTGAGCGAGTCGCGCGTCAGGTCGTCGGGGAGGGCGGAATCGGCCTCGACCTCCTTCGAGTGCTTCTCGTTCAGGAGCGGTTCGTACACCTCGTCGGAGTCGTCGACCCAGCGTGCCTGGTCGTATATCACGCGGACCACCCCGTGGTCCGCGCGGCGCTACGCGCCGCGTTCCGTGCGAGCGGACTACGTCCGCGAGTACGCGGGAACCGTGTGTTCGCGTTCATGCGACTTCCCCCAGTGCTTCGACCAGCGCATCGCGCCGATGTGCGTTCGTCTCCGTCGTACAGACCTGAATCTCGTGTTCGCCGACCGGCGTCACCGCGAAGCCCTCCGTCTCCAGGTCCGAGGCGACCGCCGCCGCCGGCTGGTCCGTGTGAGCGACGAACTCCCGGAAGTGGTGGCGGTCGTCGACGGGGGCCTTGATGCCCTTCACGTCGTCCAGTCGCTCGGCGAGGTCACGCGCACCCGTCACGCAGTCGTTCGCCAGTTCGACGAGGCCGTCGGGGCCGAGGGAGGCGACGTGCATCGCCGTCCGGAGGGCCACCCACGCCTGGTTCGTACAGATGTTGGAGGTGGCGCGCTCCCGGCGGATGTGCTGTTCGCGCGTCTGGAGCGTGAGGGTGTACGCGCGTCGCCCCTGTGCGTCCTCGCTCGCCCCGACGAGTCGGCCGGGGACCTGTCGGAGGAACTCCTCGCGGCAGGCGAACAGGCCGAGGCCCATCCCGTAGGCCGTTCCGAGGCCGAGCGACCCGGCCTCGCCGACGACCACGTCCGCGCCGACGCTCGCGGGTTCCTGCAGGAGCGAGAGCGCGAGGACGTCGGTGCCGAGACAGAACATGGCGTCGTGCTCGTCCGCGAGGCCCCCGAGGGCCGAGAGGTTCTCCTCGATGGTCCCGCGGACGGTGGGCGACTCGGCGTACAGCATGACCACGTC
This sequence comes from Halomarina litorea, assembly GCF_024227715.1. Lineage (NCBI taxonomy): Archaea > Methanobacteriati > Methanobacteriota > Halobacteria > Halobacteriales > Natronomonadaceae > Halomarina > Halomarina litorea. The sequence continues at coordinate 2,271,959 of NZ_CP100448.1, forward strand.
GTCGTCCATCCGGTCGCGGATGGCCTCGACGTCGGCGTTCGCGGCGTCCATCGGGTACGTCTCCACGTCGAGGTCCGACCCGGCGACGTAGTTCTCGAGGGTGCCCCGTCGCCCCTCGTGGAGCAGTTCGGGGACGAGGACGACGTTCCCAGAGGCCGAGCGGACGCGGTTCGCGAGCGTCGCCGCCTCCCCGAGGGCGGTCGCGGCGTCGTACATCGAGCAGTTGGCGACCTCCAGCCCGGTGAGTTCGACGAGCATCGACTGGTACTCGAACAGCGCCTGCAGGAAGCCCTGTGCCACCTCCGGCTGGTACTGCGTGTAACTCGTCAGGAACTCCGAGCGCTGGGAGAGGTGGTCGACCAGCGACGGGACGTAGTGGTCGTAGTGGCCCCGCCCGAGGAACGCCGTCAGGTCGGTGTTGCGCTTCAGGAGCGTCTCGAGGTGGGTGCGCGTCGCCCGCTCCCCGCGGGCGTCGATGCCGAACTCGCCGTCGAACCGGACGGCGTCCGGGATGTCGAACAGGTCCTCCTCGCTGTCGACGCCGACGGCGTCGAGCATCGCCGCCGTCTCCTCCGGCGTGTGCGGCGCGTAGGGGCTGCCGACGGGGGTGTCATCACTGCTCATGGATAGGTGAGAGGGGTGTCCGGTGGCTGGACATCGGGTAGTGCTACGTTACGAGAGGCCGCATATCATACCCTCGATTCGCGCCCCGGGGGAGGGGTTCGACGGCCGCCGAGCCGGGAGAAACCGTGCGCGTGGCGGGGTCGATTACTCGACGTAGCGGTACTTGCGCTCGCCCATGCGGCCCCAGCCGTCGAAGACGAACTCGTCTTCGGGGTTGGTGAACTCCTCGGCGTCCTCGGCCTGCTTGTCGTGGTTGTGGACGTCGTGGACGCGCTCGTACTCCTCGAAGGAGATGTCGTAGCGGGCGGCGAGCTGTTCGTCGAGGTCGATGGCGGCTATCTCGTCCTCCCAGCCCTCCTGGACCGTCTCGGCGTGAATCTCGGCCTGCGCGCCGCTCCCGTAGGAGCCGACGAGCAGTCGCTTGCCCGTGAGGTCGACGTCGTTCTCGTAGGCGTGTTTCAGGCCGCTGGCGCGGGCGACGTGGACCGATCCGGTGTACCAGTTGCCCACCTGTCGGGCGATGTTCAGGGTGGGGTCGATGGTCTCGGCGTACCACTCGCGGTAGGTGTCGGTCTCCTTCAGGCGGTCGGTGTACTCGCTGATGGCGTCGAGGAACGCATCGTCGCTGTCGAAGGCCTCGCGACGGGGCTGGCGGCCGATGTCGCCAGCGAGGTCCTCCTCGACGTTCGTGTCGCGAATCATGTGCCGGAAGCCGAGCAGGCCCGCCTTGCGAACCATGCCCGGGAACGGCGTGTGGAACGGGATGAGTTCGAAGTCGTCGGGGTGGGTGTCGCCCGCGACGCTCTCGAAGTCCTCCAGCGCCTCGCGCATGCGTGCGAGGTACACCTGGACCGAGCGCTTGCCGTCGACGCTCGGGAACTGCTGGTTGGGCTTGAGGAAGTCCGTCTCGTCGGCGCTCCCGTATCCCTGTTCGGTCGAGAGTTCGACGAGGTCCGGATCCTCGCTGATGAGCATGGCGACGGCCCCCGCGCCCTGCGTCGCCTCGCCGGCGTCACCGCGAGCGTAGAGGGCGGTGTCGGTGGCGATGACCAGCGCGCTCCGACCCCGGTTGCGACCCGCCCGAATCCAGTTGTAGGCGTCGTCGAGGCTCTGCGTGCCGGAGATACAGGCGAACTTCCGTTCGCCCTTGTTGGCGTGGTGGAAGTCGCCGTCGAACACCTGTTCGAGACAGCCCGCGATGTACGTCGAGACGGGCTTGGAGTTGTCGAAGGCGCTCTCCGTGGCGACGTCGATGCGGCCGATGTCCTGTGGCGTCAGGTCGCGACGTTCCATCAGCCGTCGGGCCGCGTTCGCGCCCATCGTCACGATGTCCTCGTAGGTGTCGGGGAACGAGGAGTTCTCCAGTCCCAGTCCCTTCGTGTACTTCTCCGGTTCGTCGCCCTTCGCGGGCGCGAACGTGTTCGCGAGATCCAGTCTGAGCTTCCCGGTGTGTATCTCGATGGCGTCGATGCCGACTTTCGTCATGGGCGTAGGGTGGTCGGTCGGGTATAAGTGTTTGACGACGATGAGTTCGACGGTCGTCGAAGACTAGCCGTTGCCGTTGTTCCCTCCCACACCCGTTGCTTTCAGTTCGTGAGTGACGAGATACGTCGACGTCGTCCCGTCCGCGAACCTGAGGGAGAGGATGAAGAATCCCCCTGCGTTGTTGTTGGAGTCATAGTCGTCACCGGAGAACGTGATGTTGACAGAATCAGAATCCCAAGAATCGACAGAGAACGGTACCGCATCCGCGTATCCACCGCCAATGGTCATCGTATCACCGCTAACCAACGGGTCGCCCTTTTCGAGGGTGGCAGTCGTCGGCGCTGTGTTCGTCCCCGATTTATACGCGTAGTAGAAGTTCACGCGAGCCTCCTCGACGGTTCGGTCGTCGTTCCCGGTGTTCTCGAACGTCATGGTAACCGTCGCATCTGTCGTATTCGTGCTCCGGAGCACGAAGCCGGACAGCGGGTTGAGGCTACCGCCGTCCCCGCTGGCGCGCGTGAAGGTGAACGTCGTCTTCTTCGGGTTCGGCTCGTCACCAGTCGCCCCGTCGATTGTCGCCGCCACCGTCCCGGTCTGTTCGGCCTTCCTGAACGTCAGCGTCGCGCGCCCGTCATCGTCGGTGGTCACCGTCACCGGCCCCTCCCCGAGCGAGTTCCCGTCACCGTCCGTGTAGACGCCGAACCCGTTCGTGTCCTCGAACGTGACATCGACCCCCGACTTCGGGGCATTGTACGTATCGCGCACCTCGACGGTGAGCGTCGCCGGGTCGCCGATGCCGGCGTTGCTCGTGGACCCGCCGACCGACGTCACGTACTGTGCGGGCTCCTCGTCGGCCCCGCTCCCGAGGTGGACCTCCGACACGCGGAGTTCGTAGGTCACATCCCCGTCGAGTCGGATGTCGACCGTTCCGGGGTCCGCCCCGCTCTCGACCACCTTCACGTGGCCGTCGGCGTCCATCTCGTCGGCGAGGATGTCCTTCCATTGCTTGGCGGAGAGCGACGTCGGGAGCGTGAGGACGATGGGCGCGGGGTCACGGTTCTCCACGACGATGGTCCGCGTCGACGTCGTCGCCGTCCGGAAGTCGAGCGAGACGGCCTCGCTCGTCGTGGTCGAGAGTTCCCCGTCGAGGGTCACCAGGTTGATCCGCCGACCGTCGATGAGGTTCTGGTCTGTCTTCGGGACGACGGTCCCGTCCGAGAGTCGGTCGAAGAGCACCAAGTGCTCGTAGACGGTCGTCGGCGGCGTCTGGAACTCCGAGTAGTCCGGCGTGTAGGAGAACCCGCTGGTGGTGAAGGTCCTGTCGTCACCGTTCCAGTAGTCGGCCGTCTCGCCCGTCCCCTCCGCGTTCGTTATCGTCACGGTCCCGAGTTCGGTCGTCTCCAGTGTCCCGGACGGTGGCGGGGGGTTGACGAACATCGTCCGACTGGGGAACTGCGTCCCGAGGTCGACGGTCACCGGTTGCGAGGTGCCGGTCGTCGCAGTTCGGAGGAGGGCGTCCCGGCCCTCAAGTAGCTGGTCGCGCACCTGCTGGTTGTGCTTGTACTCCACGTCGGCGTTCTGATCGGGGACGACCGTCACCTGATAGGTCGCCATCGAGACGACAACCATCCCGAACAGGAGCATCGCCCCGATCTGCATCGACTGTCCGCGCCGGTCGGCCCAGAAGCTCATTGCCCCTGGAAAGAGACAGATGGCGAAAAAGTCCCGCGTCTATGTACGTAGTGCCGGGGGCTACTCGTCGTCCTCTTCTTCGACGACCTCGGGGTCGCGCATGGCCTCGTAGAGGCTGTCGAGGCCGTTCACCCACTCCGCGACGAGGCCGTACTCGATGTCCTCGGCGACGGCCATGTCGAGGTCGTGGCCGTCGATGATGAGGGTACCCGCCTGCGCGCAGTAGCCGAGGGCGGCGTCTAAGTCCTCCTCGTCCTCGGCGTCGACGGCCGCCTCGACGTACGCCTCGACGGTGCCCTCCTCGACGGGACCGCCCGCGACGTACTCCTCGGCGGCGTAGAAGACGCAGACCAGCGAGGTCTGGACGGCGTCGACGAGCATGACGGTGTCCTCGTCCTCGAACTGTCCCTCGATGTCCGAGAGGACGATGTCGCGGACGCCCGCCAGTTCCTCGAGGGCCGCCTCCTGTTCGAGGTCGCCCTCCTCGTACCCCGAGACGATCTTCGCGACCGCGATGACCGCGTCGTCCTGCAGGTTCAGTCGGAGGCGCGCGGAGTCCTCGTCCTCTAAGTCCACGCTCTCCTCGTCGAGCCTGTCCAGCCAGTTCTGCCAGCGTTCTGCGGTGTAATACTCGCCCTCCGGCGTACTCATACCCGAAGGTACGAGCGACCGCTGATATGCCTTTTCGTTACTTGAGAGACGACCGGGTGTCGATACCGTACACCATCCGTGGGGTGGTGACGTGCGCCCGTTCCAGTGCCTCCTCGTAGCCTTCCTCTTCGAGCCAGCGGGTCCGGCGCGGGACGGTCTTCGGCCCGAGGACGGCCCCCGGCCGGTCCGGGTCGTCGATGTAGTCCGTCTCCAGCATGAACGGGTCGTCGCGTTCGGCGGCCCGTTTCACCTCGTCCTTGTCGGCGAGGACGCTCGGCGTCGGCCCGACACACCGCCCCGCCGCGTAGTGCTTGACGACGTGTCGGCGCTCCATCCCCGCGTCCTCCGCCCACTCCGCCACCTCGGTGAAGTCCTCGCCGCCCTCCGTGTGCAACTGGACGGCACACTCCTCGCGCGCGCCCAGTTCGAAGGCGTGGCGCATCACCGCGTTCGACGCCTCCCACACCTCGCTGTCGACGTCGTAGTGGGGCCGTCCGGACTTGATGGCGAGGGCGTCGCCCGCGGCGACGTACGCGGCGGCCACGTCGAGGCCCGCGCACATCAGGTCGCGGGCCTCCTCGGGCGTGTAGTCACGTTCGACCAGTTTCGAGACGAGCGCCGGGTGGACGCCGAGGACGGGCCACGCCCGCCCGGGCAGGACGTCCTGCGAGTCCCGGACCACGTCGAGGGTGTGGTCGTAGGCGACGCGGAAGTCCTCGACGTCCTCGACGTCGACGCCGTAGTGCCACGAGGGCTTGTTGAGCACGAGCAGGTGAGTGCCGCCCGCGTCGGCGAACTCCTTCGCGGCGTCGACGCCGCGGCCGTTGACCGGGTCGAGGTGGAGGTGGTCGTCGAGTATCGGTCGCATAGGTGGGAGTGGGCCGCCACGGGTCAAAAGTCGGTCGCGTCCGACCCGTCGGCCTGCCCAGCGCTTATTGTCGCGGGGTACGTTAGCACGGCGATGAGTCGATTCGAGGAAGACACCAGCCTCCCCCGGGCCGAGCCACCGGAACCGGGGGCGGGCACGACGATGGAGTGTCGCGCGTGCGGCGCGCGCTTCCCGCGTCGCGAGGTGGCGTCGCCGGAGAAGGGGACGCTCACCTGCCCGGCGTGCGACTCGACGGAACTCACGACGCTCCCCGACTGACTACGCCATCGAGCGCGTCGGGTCCGCGAGGTCCCGGACGAACTGGCCGTGGAAGCCGAACGGGAGGGCGTGCGGGAGCGGTGCGCGCGCCAGTCCGTCCAGCGTCCGTGCGTCGAGGACCAGCAGGAACGACCGCTCGGCGTCGGCATCGAGGACGACCGAGAGCAACGCGCCCGCGTCCTCGGCCGCCCCGTCCGGGTCGGGGACGAACAGCGCCTCGCCCGGATAACACCCCGACTCGGCCCACGACGCCACCTCCTCGCCCGCCTCGATGTCCACCTTCAGGAGGCGGTCCTGCGTCGTCGTGGGCGGGCGCTCTCGGTTGCCCGCGAAGTAGGCGTAGCGGTAGGGGCGGGTGTTGTGACCCCGGTAGTCGATGGTCGGGAACTCCACCGGGCCGGGGTGGAGCGTCTCGCTCTCGACGGTGGCCCCCATCGCGCCGAGCGAGATGCGGTAGCGCCGGAACTCGCCAGCGGGGAGTTCGGCGTCCGGGTCGCGCAGTCTCGACAGCGAGAGGTCGGAGACGGCGCTCGCGTCCTCGTAGGCCACGAGGTCCACCACGAGCGTGTCGCCCGCCTCGTAGGCGTTGGCGTGGTGGAAGACGAAGAACGGGTCCGCGACGGGGCGGGCGACGACCCGCCCCGTCTGGCGGTCGAAGACGGTGAACCGGGTCCCGCGCTCGGGGACCCACTCGAAGGACTCGACGAACGGGCGACCCGCCAGCAACGCGCACGGGGAGAGCACGAGGGGCGGTTCCGCGAGGACGGCGTATCGCTCCGTGAGCGCGAACGAGTGGAAGTACGCGGGGCGGTCCACACCGACCCGCCCGAGTTCCTCGCGGGTCGCGCTCCCCCGGTCCCGGCGGTGGAGGACGTACTCGCTCCGGGGGCCGTAGCGCACGCCGACGTTGACCATCTCGTCGCGGACGGGGTCCCAGTGTGGGTGGCCGAGAGTGCCGGTCACGTCGAGGGCGTCGGCGAACGTCCGGGTCCCGCGGGTGGCGAGCGTCTCGGGGTCGAAGGCGACCTGCCGGGGCGTCTCGGTGACGGCGACGAACTCGCCGCCGACCCAGTCCACCCCGATGGAGGCGTTGTCGGTCAGCGTCGGTCCCGTCAACCACCCGAGGCGGTCGCGCAGCGACAGATCGGGGTTCGTCCCGAACTGCCCGCGTGCGAGGCGGTTCCGCGAGACGACGTGCTCGTACTCCTCGCTGCGGAGGAAGCGGTTCGCGTACGCGACGGTGCCGTCCTCGATTTCGAAGCGCCGGAGCATGGCGAGGCCGTCGAACCAGTGGTTCAGGGCGTCCTCGCCGCCGTCGAAGCGACCGGGACCGTTCACGAACAGCGTCCCCGACAGCCACGGCGGGAGGGACCCCTCGACCGGGAGGGTGGTCGTGACCTCCTCGTCGAGGGTGCGGAGTCCGAGGCGGTAGTCGGCCATACGCCCTCCACTCGGGCCAGCGGGATAGTCGCCCGCCCCCCGGCGACTCACTCCCCGAGGGTGACGGCCTCGTGGGCGACCGACCGGAGGGCGTCCGACCGGCCGTACGTCCCGGGGGCGATGGCGAGGGTCTTGACCCCGTAGCGGGCCGCCGTCTCCAGGACGGGCTTGAAGTCCATGTCGCGGGAGGCGATGGCGAGGACGTCGATGTCGTCGGCGACGACGGCCTCGGTGGCGTCGACGGCGAGTTTCACGTCCACGTCCCCGCTGGTGGTGAACACCTCGAAGCCGTGGGCCTCGGCCGCCTGAATCAGGCCCGGCGTGGCGTGCTCGTCGACGTAGAGGCGGACGAGTGCGGCCTGCCCTCTCGACCGGGCGACCGCGCTGACGTCGTCGAGGTCCACGTCGAACTCCGAGCGGAGGACGTTCGGGCCGTCAACGAACAGGCCCACCCGTGGTTCCCCCGGGGCGGACCCGCCGACGACGCGCCGCAACAACCCGCGCATACCACCACTGACCGACCGACCGGCATAGCCGTGGTGGTTCGCCACGACCGTTTCGAGACGCATAATAATCTTGATTCAATCATATAAATACTAAGATTAAAATATACACTCGTGGTGGGTTAATTCGTATGACAGAGAAGGACACGGTCGCGCGTCGTACGTTCCTCCGACTGGCAGGGGCCACCGGGGCCGCAGGACTCGCCGGAGTCGCGGGGGCGACGCCGGGGCGCACCCCCGGCCCGAAGCCCGACGAACTGCTCGTCGGCATCTCGAACGACGGGAAGAAAGTGGAGAAGCGCGCGGTGAAACTGAAGCGGAAACTGGAGAAGAAGTACGACGTCACGGTCGACCTCCGGCACCGCAACGACATCCTCCGGTACGTCGCAATCGACCTCTCGAACGGGTCGAAGAAGGCCAGACGGAAGGCTCGAAAGCGCATCGACAAGTTCGACTTCGTCAAGTACCGCGAGCAGAACGCCACCTTCGAGACCCTCGTCGTCCCGAACGACTCGCGCTACGGCGACCAGTACGCAGACCAGCAGGTGAACGCGCCGACGGCGTGGGACACGACGTTCGGCGACGCCTCGGTCACCGTCGCCGTCGTCGACGCCGGGGTGAAGTACGACCACCCGGACCTCGACGGGAACGTCCGGTCGGCCCCCGGCTACGACTTCGTGGACGACGACGCGGACCCGTACCCCGACGTGCTGGCCGACGAGTACCACGGCACCCACGTCGCGGGCATCGCCGCCGCCGAGACGAACAACGGCGAGGGCGTCTCCGGCATCGGCAACTCCACGCTCCTCGCGGGCCGGGCGCTCTCCGAACAGGGCACCGGGTCCACGAGCGACATCGCCGACGCCATCCAGTGGGCGGCCGACGAGGGCGCGGACGTCATCAACCTCTCGCTGGGCGGTGGCGGCTACACGAACACGATGAAGAACGCCGTCTCCTACGCGACCAATCAGGGCGCACTCGTCGTCGCCGCCGCGGGCAACGACTACGGCCAGCCGGTCTCCTACCCCGCCGCCTACAGCGAGTGCCTCGCCGTCTCGGCGCTGGACCCGGACGAGAGCCTCGCCTCGTACTCCAACGTGGGTTCCGAAATCGAACTCGCCGCACCCGGCACGAACGTCCTCTCGACGTGGACCGACGACGGCTACGACAAGATATCGGGCACCTCGATGGCGACGCCCGTCGTCGCGGGCGTCGCGGGCCTCACCCTCGCGGCGTGGGACCTGACGAACGCGGAACTGCGCGACCACCTGAAGGCCACGGCGGTCGACGTCGGCCTCGCGAGCGACGAACAGGGGGGCGGCCGCGTCGACGCCGGCAACGCCGTCACCACGCAACCCGGAAGCGGGTCGGGCGGTGGCGGCGGCGACGACGGCGGGAGCAGCGAGACCACCACCGGGTCCGTCGACGACTCGCTGTCGGGCTACTGGGACGAGGACTGCTGGACGTGGGCGTACACCTACGCCTCGCCGAGCAAGGTGGTCGTCGAACTCGACGGGCCGTCGAACGCCGACTTCGACCTCTACGCGAACGAGGGGACGGAGAGCTGTCCGAGCACGTCGAGCTACGACCACCGGTCGTGGACCACGAACAGTCAGGAGTCCATCACCGTCGACGACCCGGACACGTCGACGGCCCTCCACCTCCTCGTCGACTCCTACAGCGGGAGCGGGAGCTACACGCTGACGATAACCGAGTACCAGTAGGTTGACCGCGGCCCGACGGGCGGTCCCGTCCGAGCCGTCCCGGTTCGCCGGAATGGCCGCCCCGACAGGCAGCGACCACGCTTATCAGGACTCCCTCTGTGGAACCCGTATGACCGGTATCGAGCCCCTTCTCGCCGACCTCGCGGTCCAGTCGGGCCAGCAGGGGGCCACCATCCAGGAGATCCTGCTCGACCTCCTGCCCATCGCGCTCATCGCGGCGGGCGTCGGCGTCTTCGTCGCCAAGGTCGGAAAGTTCCCCTACACCATCGCCCTGTTGCTCGCGGGTATCGGCGTCTCCATCATCCGCTTCGCGACGGGCCAGTTCGGTATCGAGATAGCGCTCTCACACGACCTCATCCTGCTCGTCTTGCTCCCGCCGTTGCTGTTCGAGGGGGCGGCGACGACCGACCTCGAACGCCTCCGTCGGAACCTCGCACCCATCCTCGCGCTGGCCGCCGTGGGGCTGGTGACCTCCGTGGCCGTCGTCGGGTTCGTCGGCAACTGGGCGTTCAGCCTGGTCGGGACTGACTTCACCATCCTGCTCGCCCTGCTGTTCGCGGCGATGGCGCTCCCGACCGACCCGGTGAGCGTCCTCGCGCTGTTCAAGGAACTCGGCGCGCCCGACCGACTCTCGGTGCTCGTCGAGGGCGAGAGCCTCGTCAACGACGGCGTCGGCGTCGTCATCTTCACGGCGTTCCTCGGGTTCGTCGCCAGCGAGACCGCCCCGAGCGAGCTGTTCTCGGCGTCGGGGCTCGGGTCGCTCGCCGTCGAGATACTGGTCGTAAGTGGGGGCGGCCTCCTCGTCGGCCTCGTGGCGGGGTACGCCGTCTACAGCGTGATGATTAACCTCGACGAGCACATGACCGAGATCGTCCTCACGCTCATCCTCACCTACGGGAGCTTCCTCCTCGCCGAGCACTACCTGCACGTCTCGGGGGTCATCGCCACCGTCGTCGCCGGCCTGTTCATCGGCAACCGCGGCACCGAGTACGCGATGAGCCCCCAGACGAAGATATCGGTCTTCAACGCGCTGGAGACGATGGCGTTTCTCGTCAACACGTTCATCTTCCTGATGATCGGCGTCACGACGCCCATCGACCAGGTGGCCGACAACGCCGAACTCATCGTCGTCGCCATCGTCCTCGTCCTCCTCGCGCGCGCGGTGGCGGTCTACCCGATCACGGCCGTCGTCAACCGGTTCATCGACCCGGCCATCCCCCGCAAGTACCAGCACGTCATGTGGTGGGGCGGTCTCCACGGGTCGATTCCGATCGCGCTGGTGCTCGGCCTGCCGCCGACGCTCGAATCGGGCGCCGCCTTCCCCCTCCGCGAGGAACTGCGCGCGATGGTGTTCGGCGTCGCCGCCTTCTCGCTGGTCGTTCAGGGGCTGACGATGTCGAATCTGATGGACCGCCTGGACATCGTCACGCGCAGCGACGCCGAGGAACTGTACGAACTGCTCATCGGGCGTCGCCGGGCAGTCGAGGAGGCACTCGACGCCGCCGAACGCCTCAAGCGCCGCGGCGACCTGCCCCGCGAGGTGTACGAGGACTTCACCGGCGAGTACGAACGCGAGCAGGAGGACCTGCAGGAGGCCATCGCCGCCCTGCTCTCTTCGAACCCCGAACTCCGTCGCGAGCGACTGCTCGTCGGGGAGCGACAGGTCCTCCAGCAGGAGAAGAGCGCGCTCATGGACGCGATACGGGCCGGCGTCATCACCGACGACGTCGGCGACCGACTGCTCAACGAGGTGAACCTCAAACTCGAACAGGTCCGGAACGGCGAGACGACGGTCGAACGCGACGAGGAGGGGTACGCCGAGTTCTGGCGCTCGCAGGCCCAGGAGTTCGGCCTCGACGTGGAAGCGGAGGGCGACCGACGGGCCATGATGGACTAGCGGTACTTGCCGCTGCCACCACCAGCCATATTGGGTCGGGTCGAGTACGACGCGATATGTCCGACGACGACGAACACGGACGGGACGTCGAACTCGCAAAGGAGAAAGACGAGGAGGAGGCCGAGGACATCGACGAGGCCGAGGAACTCCAGAACGAGGGCGCCCGCGAGGCCCGCGAGGAGGCCGCCGAGGACGAGGCCGAGCGCAAGTCCGAGATGCGCGAGGAGGAGGCGGCGGAACAGGAGAACATCGACAACCACCGCGACGACGAACCGTTCCAGAGCTAGAGCGAAACCGCCCGCGGGCCGTCCGGAGCGTAGCAGGCCGTCCGAGAGGCCTGCGCCCCACTTCTGTCGAGAGACGCGGGACGGCGAGTCCCCGATAGGCCCCGACGTCGAGGACACCGTACACGGAACGTCGAGTGCGGCCCGAGGAGACGGCTACCGGGCTGCGCTCGTCGCGAACAGCCGCCCCCGCTCGTGAGGAACTGACGCGACCGACGGTCGGCCGTCTGGAGCCGCTCGCCCTCCCGACCACTGTTCCCCACGAAGAGGCGCTGAACCGCCCGAAGAGTCGGTGCGTTCGCGTTTCGGAGTGGCGTTGCGAACGCAGGCTCAGGCGTCAGGTGTGCGCCCCCCTTCGACTCCGGTAATGCGAGGACCCGAGGTCGGGGGACGGGAGGCTGAGGCGGCCCGCCCGCCGACGCTCGACGGCCTGACCGTCGTCTCGAACCGGCAGCCGTACCGACACGACTACGAGGACGGGGAGGGGGAGCGCGACCGCGTCGTCGTCGACCGGCCAGCGGGCGGGCTGACCGCCGGTCTCGATCCCGTGATGCGGCACGCCGGCGGGACGTGGGTCGCCTGGGGCGACGGCGACGCCGATCGCGAGGTGGTCGACGACGGGGACCGCGTCGGCGTCCCGCCGGAGGACCCCGCCTACACGCTCCGGCGACTCTGGCTGACCGACGACGAGGTGGCCGGGTACTACCGCGGCTACGCCAACCAGGCGCTCTGGCCGCTCTGTCACGCCGCGACGGGGAAGATGACGTTCGACGCCGCCGACTGGCGGGACTACCGGGCGGTCAACCGGACCTTCGCGGACGCCGTCGTCGAGGAGTCCGGGAGCGACCCGCGCGTGTGGTTTCAGGACTACCACTTCGCGCTCGCGCCCCGGATGGTCCGCGAGCGGCGACCGGACGCCTCCCTCATGCAGTTCTGGCACATCCCGTGGCCCGCCCCGGACGTGTTCCGTACCTGCCCGCAGCGCCGCGACGTCCTCGCCGGCCTGCTGGCGAACGACCTCCTCGGCTTCCATACCGAGCGCTACCGCGACAACTTCCTCGACTGCGTGGACGCGGAACTCGACGACGCCGTCGTCGCCCGCGGGCGCAACCGCGTCCGGTACGACGGCCACGTCACCACCGTCGGCGCGTTCCCGATGGGCGTCGACGCGGAGGACATCGAACGCCGGGCCGCGGCCGCGACCGGCGAGTTCTGGGAGCGCTTCCGGCGCGAGCACGGCATCGCGCCGGAGACGACGGTTGCACTCGGCGTGGACCGCCTCGACTACACGAAGGGCATCCCCCGGCGGCTGGCGGGGCTGGAGAAGCTCTGGGAACTGCGCCCGGAGTGGCGTGGCGAGGTGACCTACGTTCAGAAGGGCTCTGAGAGCCGGTCGTCCATCCCGGCGTACGCCCGCCACCAGGAGGAAGTGTTCGACGCCATCGACCGCGTCAACGACCGCTTCGGCACCGACGAGTGGACGCCGGTCGTCTACACCGACGAACTGTACTCGGAGGACGAACTCGCCGCGCTCTACCGCCACAGCGACGTCGGCCTCGTCACGCCCGTCCGCGACGGGATGAACCTCGTCGCCAAGGAGTACGTCGCCGCTCAGGTGGACGACGACGGCGTCCTCGTCCTCTCGGACCTCGCGGGCGCGACGGAGGGGTTCGCGGACCGGGGCGTCCTCACCACCACGCCCTTCGACCCCGAGTCGCTGGCGGCGAGCCTCGAGACGGCGCTGACGATGCCCGCCGACGAGCGCCGCAGGCGGATGCGCTCGCTGCGCCGCCAGGTGCGCGAACACGACATCTACGACTGGATGGAGTCGTTCCTCGGGGCAGCGGAATGTGCGTCCACTTCCTGAGCCGACCCCCGCCCCTGCTCGAACGCCGTCCGTGATACAGGTGGCCGACCGGCCCCCCCGGCCTGAGCCACGCCGAGTCTGCTAATGCGGTGTGGAGAAGCTCCACGGGTGACCGAGATTCACCCACTCGAAGTCGACGACCGCGACCGACCCGTCGAACAGGTCCCCCCGGAGGACGTCCTGCGCGAGTGGGTGCGACACGAGCAGTCGGTAGAGGATATCGACGAGGTGGACCTGGACGACCGGTCGGTCGAGGAACTGGCCGAACTGCTCGAGGACCCACAGCGACTCGCCGAGTCGGTGTTCCTCGAACGGGACCTCGCGTGGTACCGACTCACGCTCACCGAGGCGGAACTCCGAGGACTGGTGGTCGTCGAGGGCCCGGACGGGGAGGGGTGGCGCGGCGTCGCAGGCGACAACGACGTCAGGAGCGTCGCCGAACGTATCGCGAGCGCCGACGACGTCGAGTCGCTGAACGAGGACGTCCCGAAGGGCGTCACCGACGTCCGCGAACTGGCCGATGGACACGATTTCGGTGACGAGACGGGTGCGTTCGTCGTCGTTCAGGAGTCAACTGACGACCCCGCCTACCTCGCGGACAGGAACCATCGGGCGGTAGCGGTCGCCTGTCACTCTCTTCTGGGAGGCGGGTACGAGGCACAGAGCGCGCACGTCGGCGTCTCCCCGGGAGAGGAGTCGACGTCCCTCGTCGGAGACGATAGGGCCGAGGACCACCCCGCCGACTGGTGAATCGAGGAGAGCGGTCGGACCCCGACTCGGTTCCGCCACCCGCGTCGGGGCACTCCTGATTCTGTATTGCGCCATTCGGTTTATCACCTCGCGCAACCCCCGCACGCGCGAATACCCAATTATTACGTCGTTCCACCCGAGGGGACGGGTATGGCCCTTCGGAAGCCGCCGTTGCGTGGGACGCACGCGGACCGCGGCGCGAAGTTCACGGAGTTCGGTGGCTGGGACATGCCGGTGGAGTTCGACTCCATCCGGACCGAGCACGTCGCCGTCCGCGAGGCCGCGGGCATCTTCGACGTCTCGCACATGGGCGAAATCGTCGTCTCCGGCCCCGACGCGACGCGCCTGATGCAGCGACTCACCACCAACGACGTGACGTGCCTCGCGCCGGGCGACGGACAGTACTCGGCTATCACCAACGAGCGAGGCGTCGTCCTCGACGACACCGTCGTCTACAGTCTCCCGGCGGACCGGCAACCGGAGGCCGACGACGAGACCGCCTACCTGTTCGTCCCGAACGCGGGCCACGACACGGAGATGCACGAGCGCTGGACGACCCACCGCGACGAGTGGGGCCTCGACTGTACCGTCGAGAACGCCACCGAGGACTACGCGATGTTCGCCCTGCAGGGGCCGGACGCGGAGGACCTCCTCGCGCGCGCGGCGGGCGAAGAGGTCCGCGACGTCGCCCGGTTCGACGTGGCCGAGGCCACCGTCGAGGGGGTCGACCTGCTCGCCGCCCGCACGGGTTACACCGGCGAGGACGGCTTCGAACTCCTCCTGCCGTGGGACGATGCGGAGACGGTCTGGGACGCGTTCGACTGCCAGCCCTGTGGGCTGGGCGCGCGCGACACCCTCCGCATCGAGCAGGGGTTCCTCCTCTCGGGACAGGACTTCGACCCCGACGACGAACCCCGGACCCCCTTCGAGGCCGGCATCGGCTTCGTCGTGAAACTGGACACCGAGTTCGTGGGCCGCGACGCACTCACGGACGCGCGGGACCCCGACGAGCGGTTCGTCGGGTTCGAACTCACCGAGCGCGGCGTCCCGCGCCACGGTTACGACATCACGAACGACGAGGGGATGGTCATCGGGGGGGTCACCAGCGGCACGATGAGCCCCACCCTCGACAAGCCGGTGGGTCTAGGGTACGTCCCCCGCGAGTACACGGACCCGGGGACGGCGATACGCGTCGTCGTCCGCGGCCGGCAGAAGAGCGCCCGAATCACCGAGACACCGTTCAAATGAGCTTCGAGATACCCGACGACCTGTACTACCTGGAAACGCACGAGTGGGTCCGTCACGACGACGGGACCGCCCGAATCGGCATCAGCGACTTCGCACAGGACGAACTGGGCGACGTGGTGTTCGTCGAACTCCCCGACGAGGGCGAGGCCCTCGACCGGGAGGGGCAGTTCGGCGTCATCGAGTCCATCAAGGCCGTCTCCGACCTCTACTCCCCGGTGTCGGGGACCGTCACGACCGTCAACGAGGCGCTGTTCGACGAACCCGAACTCGTCAACGACGACCCCTACGGCGACGGCTGGATGCTGGAACTGGAGGACGTGAGCGAGGCCGACCTCGAATCGCTCCTCTCGCCCGACGAGTACCGCGACCAGATCGAGTAGGCCGAACCCGTCGTTTTTCGAACTCCTCACCCCGCCAGCGACGCGTCTGGGCGACCAGGCCGACGTGTAATAAACTGCTTATCGCGATATCGAATCCACGACTTCTGAAGATGGCGATGTAGCGAATAATTGCTTGGATTGGCGTGTTGTGCCCTCACGTCAGAACTACTGAACTGACGACTGCGAAGACACTGACACACAATCGACTATTCGGGGGACACAATCACGCCGAACGAACTGACGCGCGACATGGTCACTCAGCCACCTACAACGACATGCGAGTGCTCTCACTCGATATAATGGGGTCAGACAAGCCGAACATCGGCGAGTCGCTCGTTCGCCTCGCGCTTCAACAACTCGGTGGTCGGTCGCTCAGGCCGCCCGTACCGAGTGATTGCGGTGACGGGTGAGAGAGACTAGCAAACCGAGGGTGCATGAATTGCCGCTTTTGTTAGACAGAGAGCGTGTGTATCACGACCACTCGTCTCGGCTCAGCCAGAAGTAGTGGTCGGCGTGACGGCCCGACAGTCTTCCACGTCGCCCATCAGCCAGAGCACTTCGATTTCGTTGCTCTGGTCGGGGTATCCGACACGGACGGAGGCTTTGACGAGGCCCGACTGGTACCGTCCGTCGTCGAGAGCTGTCTCGACCCACCCATCAGACGACTCATGGCGTGCCCGTACGACGTACGGTCCGGTCGTGTCGCGCCAGACACAGGGGAGTCCCCCACCGTCGACGACACTCTCGCCAATGGCTTCGGTCTCCAGCGTTCGGTCGAGCACCGTCTCGCCGTCAGCATCGACCTGCACGGTGATGATGTGTGGCTCATCGTCCCAGTTCCCGACTTCAAGTCCACCGAGGCCGACGTGCTGCTCGCCGCCGAACAGTCCCGAGACGGTCGAACAGCCAGCAGTCGCAGTCGTACCGAGCACTGCGAGGAGGGCACGGCGCTTCATACAGGGAGTTGTTCACACGTGACAAGTACCTTCTGCTGGCTCCAACCTACAGTGATACACTCGCGGCACACGTCTAACAGCTGAATCACGACGAACCGGTATGAAAGAAAGTGGCTGTCATCCCGCTCACACGCACTGGTAGCGTCGCTGCTGGCCACGCCCGGTCGCTGTGACGAGGTTGTACTGGACCATCTTCGCCAGATAGTTGCGGACCATCCGTTCGGACCGGGGGTCGTCGACGCGCCCGCGGTACGCGTCGTACAGTTCGGCAGGCGCGACTTCCTCTCGCTCGGCGATGATGTCGTAGACGACCCGCTGGTCGTCCGTGAGCGTCTCGACGTTGCGCTGGCGGACGACCGACTGCGCCTCAGGGACGACCCGGTCGATGACCGCGTTCGATACCGTCTCGTGACCCTCCCGTTCACTCCGTTCGACGGCCATCCGTAGGACTTCGAGCCCGACCCGCGCGTCCCCCGCGGCGGCGTCGGCTATCCGTTCGAGTTGCCCATCCGAGACCGCCCCGTCACGCAGTCCCCACAGGACGCGGTCGGCCAAGATGGAGACGAGTTCATCCACGGTGTAGCGCGCGAATGAATCTGAACTGCCGTGCGGAGGCGACTGGCGAGGCGGTCGTCGAGCGGGTCGAACAGTTCTTCGACGCGGTTGGCGATGAGCACCATCGTCACGCCCGACGTCCGGTGGAGTTCGTACAGCACGCGCTTATCGTCGAGCTGGTCGACCTCGTCGAGGATGACGACGTACGCGTCGGTATGCTCGCGCAGGCGTTCGACCAGTTCGTCCCGTGGTGTCGATTGGCGGTGGATATCGAAGGTCTGGTCGAGCCCTTCGAGTAGTCGGTAGAGCGTCTTGAAGCGGGTGTAGTCCTCCCAGCAGTTGACGTACTGGACGGTGAGGTCGGGGACGGTCGCCTTCAGCCGCTCTGTGACGACGTTCGCGATGCACGTCTTTCCGACGCCGGACGGCCCGTACAGGAACGTCGTTTCGCCTTCGCGGTCGTCGGTGACGGGGTCGAGTGCGGCGGAGAGCGTCGTCACCTCGTGGTTGCGGTGGACGACGTCCCGTGGGACGAACTCGGGTTGGAGCACCCGTGCGTCGCGTATCATGCGCGCGTGGTACGGTGTGTCGTGCTAAGAGCGTGATGGGGTCGTTTCCGGGTTTCCGATACTTGCCACCTCTTTCTTTCACCGTGACTCGTCTGATTCAACTGTTAGACACGTGCCGCGAGTGTACCAGTCGTTGCACAACATATTTCGCTGCCAGTACTAACTGAAAGTCATGCCCTCTCGTCGAACCGTCCTTGGAACAATGTGCGCAGTCGCTGCCAGTAGTTTCGCCGGTTGTTCAGCACTCTCGGATGTTATTGGCGGGGAACGCCATGCGCAACTCGCAGCCCTCACTATCGAGAATCAGGATACGAACCCGCATACTGTAACAGCGCAGATAGAAGCAGCAGGAACAGTAGTCACGGAAGAATCCGTCCAGCTTGATGGGCGTGACGAGCAATTTATTGACTCTGAGTCGGTTCCGTGGTCCTGCCAGAACACGAACGGGCCGTACGTCGTTCGTGCCCGGCACGAGTCGTCCGACGGATGGGCTACAGTCGTCTTTGCAGAGACATTCGAACCGTCGCGCGTGGTCGAACTCACGGGTCGAGTCGGAGGGTACGACCAAGACGGCGACGAAATCACGTTCCTCCAACGATTGGATGACCCCTCTGGATGTTCGACAGCAGAGACCAATTCTACCGAAGACCCCACCGATAACGCCGAGTCAGCACGGTAACAAACTGATAGACCCACACTCTCTGTCAATCATTATCGGCATCGACGAGCAAGTGTGATTTCACGCTAATTCGGAGTGACGTAACTGCCTGAGTTGTGCCGCGAGTCCATCGCGGGAACCGTGCCAAAACACAGGTTGAGCGGTCGTTCCCCACCCAACAGACCAGACTATGTAGCGTTTCTACTTGGCTTCGCGGTCGCGCGGACGCCGAACCGGTATCCGGCGATAGTCAGGACGACGAGGAGTGCACTCAACATTACGTAGGTGAACGGAACCGTCCACGGATTTGTGACTGCGGCCTCACCTCGAACGATGTGAGTTGCGGCGAAGACCAACTGGCTGGAGTAGGCGAACGACAATGCTGCCCCAGCTCCGGTGACGAGGGCCGCTCCCAGTGCCCACGGGAGTCGGCTTCTTTCGTCGAGCGATGCCGAATCTCGGTATACGAATGCGCCGACAGGCAGTGCGACAAGCAGACCAAACGCGAGCAGGTATGCGAGGTTCACATCACTGAAATTAGAGTTCTTACTTGTAGTCTTTTTCCCGAGTCTGTATGATGAGACCAACTCAGATTGTCTCAAGGCTACGTGCCACTGATACACCCACGCTCTAAGTCTAACAATACCGGCAATCGATGCGGCGGCCTGTTTCGCCGTTCACCGCGGTAACCCAGCGGCCCGGGCGGAAAAACGGCGACTACACACCTACTCGTATCACGTAGTCCATCTCCTGCTCCGGTATGGGTGACTTGACTCCCATCGCGTTCGACATCGAAACGTCCGGCCTCGACCCCAGCGCGGTCGTGACCGTCGCGGGCATCGCGCTCCCGCTCGGGTCGTGGCTCGCACTCAACACCACGGGGCGCGAGGCAGCCTCCGACCGGCTCGAAGCCGACCTCGAACACGCCGCGGACTCCAATGTCCGCGTCGCCGTCTACCACTCAGAAGCCGACCTACTCCGCGGGCTCGACGCGTTCACCAGTGAGCATCTGAACGGCGACCGCCACTACCTCACGGCGTACAACGGCGAGACGTGGCGCGGCGGGTTCGACCTCCCGTTCGTCCGCTCGGCATGCGTGCGCCGGGACGTCGACTGGCCATTCCCTGATATGGCGTTCGCCGATACGATGACCATCGTCGACCGGTTCCACACGGGCGACGTGGGTGACCTCGTCGGGGTGTACGATGCACTCGTGGGTGAGGAGGACTGCGACCCATTCGACGACAGCGGGAGCGCGGTCGCGGCCCACGACTGCGGTGAGTGGCTCGACCTGCTGTTGCACAACCTCGCGGACATCGAACGCACCCGTGACCTCGCGCTACTGGCGGGGCGGTTCGTCGCGAAGTCCGACTTCCGTATGAAGAACCTCAGTCCTCCAGACCGGTAGGGGGTCGACGCAGCGAAGCGAGACCGCATGCGCTCTCACCGTACCGGTAAGGTTGCGAGACAAATTGGTCGTGTCGGGCGTTCACTCAGCCGCTCGAATCCTGATTCGTTCCGAAGCCACGGTGGAACTCCACCTCGAAGGAGGTCGTCGGTTCGTCTGCGACCAGCGGCGTCGTGTCATCGTCGTCACCCTCCAGTTCATCGCGCATGGCTGCGGCCTCATCGAGAAACTGTTGGCGGGCTTTCTTGTACAACTGGTAACTCGCGGTCAGGCCCCGTTCCTCCCACCAGAGCCGAAGCTTCGCTCCCCGAGGGGTGAGCAAATGCGTGTGTGTCGTCCCACGGTGGCCGCTGATAGCTTTCCGTTCGAGTAACGACGCGTCGCGCCCTTCTTCCAATCGCCGGGAAAGCGTCTGGTGACTCACAGGCAGTGCGTCATCCAATTCTGAGAACCGGGACCCCCCGGGCTTCACTTCGCATAACAGCTCGATAGCACCTTTGCGGTCGAGATACTCAAGAGTAGGGTCGGGCATACGACCCTCAGTTTGTCAGCGGCAGGCATAACTGCTGAGTTGAGTCAGGAACTGAGTATACATTGGACCATACGTCACCTCGCCCGAGAGACAGTTCTGACACCCTAGATTCAATAGGGGGACGTTTGAGTGGTTTTTTGATGGAAACGCGGAAACCAGACGCTGACACTTAACTCAGAAACTGAGCATAGATTGCTCTAATAACGCGCGATGAGACACGGAGAGTCAGACCCCCCTCATGAGTCACGCCCTGCGGTCACAGACGAGTCGCAGGCTCGTGAGGAGGCTGAGGTCTGGGCGTACGAGGTGGATGACCACTCGTTCGACATCTGCTACGACCTGTACGTGTCGGTGCCACACGAGGACGCACCGTTCTCAGTCAGTCTCTGGTACGACCATCCAGCCGAGGGGACTTCGACGCTTGAAGACCTCATCGGCGAGCTTGTGTTCAACGACTCGCTGCCCGACGACCGAGCGCCGTGGCATCGCAACACCGGGCCACTCGAACCGATACTGAGAGCACACGTCCTCCGACTCGCGAAGGGCTGGCGGGAGAAGCGACTCGCGCAGTTCTTCGAAACGAACCCGGAGGTCGCCTACCAGTATGGCTTCGTCGAACCAGCAGACGATGGAACGCTCGACGCCGCTCCGATGAAACAGTCGCGACTGTGGGAGCTGTGGAACGAGTCGCTGCCCGAGGTGACGAAAGCGGTCTGCCGTGCGGTCCTCTCAGAAGTTGTTGTTATCGCGCGTGACCACGGTATCCCCGTGCCTCACGAGGCATTCCAACCCGTCGAACAGACGGGCAGGAAGCAAACGAAAGCGGAGCTGCATGTCGAGACGCTTGAGAAGGTGTGGGGGCAAGCCAAGCCAATCATCACACAAGAGTTCAGCCTCAACCGCGGTCCGAACTGGCAGATTCACGAAAATCGGTACTTCGAACAGCATGCGTACATGGGGAGCCGCGAGGACATGTACGCCGAAAGCGGGCACAAATCGTTCCTTGCCGCTACAGACCGGCGGCACGAGCGACCCCCGACCGGTTCCTCACACCGTCACCAGATAGGGAAGCTCACTATCGCCGGGATTCGAGCGATGTTTCAGAACACGGCCCGGGAAATCGTACGACTCGCGCGCTACGATTCCGAACTCGTCGGCAAGCTCTGGGTCGCTATCGACGTGACAAAAGGGCGCGAATTTTTCGGTGATATCGAGGGGTACGAAGACGAGATTCTCGGATACAAGGACCTGAAACGCTACTTCCAGTGGGCGGTCATCAAAATCATCGGATTCGATGTCCCGATTATCCTTGACGTGATTCCCCGGGTGAAGGGCCAGACGAAAGCCGAAATCGTCGACGAACTTCTCACGACCGCGTTGGACCTCACCGACGGGGTGGAACTCGTGCTGATGGACAGCGAGTTCGATTCAGACGGTGTCAAGGATGTCTGCGCGGCACATGGCGTTCACAATCTGAACCCCGCGAAACTCCACGCGAACGGTGAGGAGATGCGAATCATTCGCTGGATGAAACGCAACAACATCGATATTCACGTTGTTGAACGTGAGACCCCGGAGGGCATGCCCACGCGAAAGCAGATTTTCGTTCCGAAATCGACGGTCGACGAGGACGCAGACGAGAACGAGAATGGCGCTGACGACGATTGCGATGGGGACACTGCGCAGTCAGAGCGAGACTCCTCTGCTATCAGAGACGACCTGATGAACCGATGGGGCGTCGCTCTTGATGACGATGAGACCTCGGGGCATGACGAGGCGCGTCTTTCGCCGGTCGGTGAGGTTCTCGCAGAGATTTGTGAAGATGAAGACGAACGGGCGAGTGAGATTGTTGGAACAGCAGAGGAGTCGGATATCGTCGTGTTCGATACGAGTCATCCGGCAGTCACGGAGCAAGGCGAGGGACCGAACGAGATGGACGGGATGTCGTTCATCCAGATGGCAGCGCGAACGGTCCGCTGGTATCGACATCGGTGGGGCATTGAGAACGGCTTCAAGAAGCTAAAGCACTTTATGGTGCAGACGACGTCGAAGCGCCAGCAGTACCGGTTTTTCAACTTCGTGTTCGCGTGTGTGCTGTACAACGTGTGGCGATTGGTCGACCTGTTGGTGACGCTCGCGTTGAAGGGCGAGTATGCGACGTACGAACCGACGATTGATGCGAACCTGTTCCTCACGGTGACTGACAAGTACTACGGGTGGGACCCCCCGGACTGACTGAGAGCGGTTCTGTGTGCGTGCAGCGCGGTGAGCAGCGGCTGTGTGTAGCTAGTGTTCTTTTCAGCGGGTGAGCGTTCGATTCTGACAACGGAGGACAGCAGCTCGCCATAGGCAGTTGATTTCTCGCTTTTTCACACCGATTCAAACGCAGTGTCAACCGATTATTTTGGCACCTAGCCATCTTCAGCACGACGACTCCCCTCACGCCACGTCGTGAAGCGCGTCCAGCATCTCGTTCAGGTCGCCGTCGGCGACGGCAAGCGAGTAGCCGTCGGCACGCGCCATCTCCGGGGCGTACTCCCAGAGGTCGTCCGGACCGAGTCCGTGGAGGACGACGGCGGTGGGCGTCGGCGTGACGACGCGCAGGGCGACCAGCGGGGACTCCCCGCGGGTGACGCCGGTGAACACCAGCGCGCGGTTCGTCGACTGGCCGTACAGGCGGTAGAACTCCTCGCTGGAGAGGCGCGTGATGGCCTCGATGGAGTTGATGACGGTGTGGCCCGCCACCGTCGTGGCACTGCCCGGCGACACCTCCGTCGCGCCGACGACGTCGTACAGTCGCGCGAGGGGGATCCCCGTCGAGTACTCCTGGAGGTCGTACACCACGTCGCTCTCGAACCCCGCCGAGAGGACGCGCGCGTGCTGACGGATGCGACCGCCGCCGCGTTCCTCGTCGATGTCGAGGAGGGCGTCGACGGTGCGTCTGACGACGCCGATGCCGGGGTTCTGCCGGCGGCCGCTCTCGTAGTCGGAGACGACCGACGGGGAGACGTCGAGGCGGTCGGCGAGGGTCGTCTGAGCGACGTCGAAGTCGGTGCGCCACTTGCGGAGCGTCCCGCCGGGGTCGTCGCTCAGGACGACCTCCCCGGCGATCTGTTGGGCGAGCGTCCGGCGCGGGTCCATGTCCCCCCGGAGGGAGCCGACGGTAAATCGGTGGGGTTTCGCGGACGTTTTTATCCGATGGCGACCGACCCCCCGGTAGTGAGCGACGCCATCCCAACCGGCTGTGGGCCGGTAGACGACCTCCTCGGCGGCGGGTTCGAGCGCGGTGCCGTCAGTCAGGTGTACGGCCCGCCGGCCTCCGGCAAGACGAACGTCGCCCTGTCGGCGGCCGTCTCGGTGGCCGCCGCGGGCGGGCAGGCCCTCTACATCGACACCGAGGGGCTGTCGGTCGACCGCTTCCAGCAACTCGCGCGCGCGCAGGTCCGGGCCGAGCGCGGCGACGCCGGACGCGACGCCTTCGGCGACGGCGAGGGCGGGGACGACGGGGACGTCGAGGCGGCCGTCGACGACCTCGCTTCCCGCCTCATCATCAGCGAGGCGCTGGACTTCGAGGAGCAGGCCGAGGCCGTCAAGGACGCCGAAGGGGTCGCCTCGCAGGTCGACCTCGTCGTCCTCGACAGCGCCACGGGCTTCTACCGACTGGAACGCGACAACGACGACGAGGGCGCGGCCCTCCGCGACGTGGTCCGGCAGGTGACCCACCTGCTCTCGCTGGCGCGCCGCCACGACCTCGCCGTCGTCATCACCAATCAGGTGTACTCGGACCCCGACAGCGACCGAACGCGGGGGCTGGGCGGGCACACCCTCGCCCACTGGTCGGCGGTCGTCCTCCGCCTCGAACGCTTCCGCGGGGGCAACCGCCGGGCGACGCTGGAGAAACACCGCTCGAAGCCCGCGGGCGGGACGGTGCGCTTTCGCATCGCCGACGAGGGCCTCGTCGCGAGCGAGGAGCCCTGAGCCACTCGTCGAGCGCCCCTCCAGCCCGCGGGCGAGACAGCTAAACCGGACGGCGTGGAAGGGTGTGGTGTGATCGTCGTCGCCACCGATGACTTCGAGGTCTACCACGGGGTCGTCAACGAACTGCGAGACCGCGGGGTCGAGTTCACGACCCGCGAAGTCGACGACGACCTGCCCGAGGAGACGACGCTCCTCGTCACCGGCGCGGACGACGAAGTCCACGAGGAGCAACTGGCCGTCGACGTGGTCCGCGCGGACCCGGACGACCCCCGCCGGGCGGTGGAGGCAGCGCTCGCCGTCCTCCGCGGGGAGAGCGGCCGCGTGGTCATCGGCGTCGACCCCGGCGAACGGCCCGGCATCGCCGTCCTCTCGGGAGGCGTCGTCGTTGCCGCCTTCCAGGTGCCGCTCTCGGAGGCGGGCGAGGTGGTCCGGCGGGAACTCGCGGACGCCGTCGACCCGGTGGTCAGAGTCGGTGACGGGGCACGCCTCAACGGCGCGCGCATCATCGACGACCTGTCGGACGTGCCCGTCGAACTCGTTGACGAGACGGGGACCACGCCGTACCTCGGCGCCGGGGCACGCGGCATGGGCGACGTGCTCGCGGCGGTCAACATCGCCCGCCAACCCGGCGAGCGCATCGACGGGCGGACCATCGAACCCACGGCGGGGGAGATTCAAGTTATCAAGACCCGCTCGCGGGAACGGAGCGACGACAACCGGACGATAAACGAGCGACTGGCCCGCCGCGTCGCCCGCGGGGAGTTGAGCATCGACGAGGCACTCGACGAACACCGGAACGACGGACCGGTCGATGGAGACATGGCCGAAGACGAGGAGTAGCTTATCGCCCTCGCGGTACTATCACCGGTATGTCAGCTCCGGACGCGACTCGCGACGCACCGACGGCGGACGCCCACGGCGACACCTCCTGGGTCGACCGCACCGAGTACCCCTTCGAGACGCACTGCGTCGGCCTCTCGGCGGGGAGCGTCCACTACGTCGACGAGAGGCCGGCCGACGGGGGCAGGGAGACGCTCCTCTTCCTCCACGGCAACCCGACGTGGTCGTTCCTCTACCGTGAGCCGATTCGCGCGCTCGGTGGGGAGTACCGCTGTGTCGCGCCGGACTACCTCGGGTTCGGCCTGTCGGAGAAACCCGACCCGAAGGAGTTCCCGTACCGCCCGGAGGACCACGCCGCCGTCCTCGCCGAGTTCGTCGAGGAACTGGGACTGGAGGACCTGATTCTCGTCGTCCACGACTGGGGCGGCCCCATCGGTCTCTCGTACGCCCTCGACAACCCAGAGAACGTCCGGGCGCTCGTCGTCCAGAACACGTTTGTGTGGCCCGTGGACGACCGCCTGTGGAGTCGGGCGTTCTCGTGGTTGGCGGGCGGGCCGCTGGGCCGACGGCTCTGTGAGCGCTACGACGCCTTCACGCGCGTCGTGATGCCACTCGCGTTCGCCGACCGCTCGCGGTTCCCGGAACGCGTCCGAGCGCAGTACCGCCACCCGCACGACGACCCGGCAGACCGAACCGGGACGTGGGTGTTCCCCCGCGAAATCGTCGGCGAGACGGACTGGCTCGGCTCTCTGTGGGAGCGCCGATGGGCCATCGCCGACCACCCGGCGCTGCTGGTCTGGGGGATGAAGGACCCCGCGTTCGACGCGGCGGCACTCAGAACGTTCGAGGCGCTCTTTCGTGAGTGCGAGACGGTCGAACTGGACGACGTGGGTCACTACGTCGCCGAGGAGGCGGGCGACCGCCTGACCGACGCGATGCGGGAGTTCCTCGCCGGACTGGACTAGTCCTCGCCGTCGGTCCGGTCCACCTCGGCCTCCGCCCGGCGCATCACCTCTCGCACCGGAAGGCCCGTCTCGCGAGCGACGGCGAGGGCGTCGTCGAACTCCGCGCTGGCGTCGAACACCTCTCCAGCGGTGTCGCTCGCGAGTTTCACCGAGACGTCGTACGACTCGCCGCCGACGTCGACGGTGACCGTCCGGAAGGCGCGGTCCGCGACGAACCGGTGGCGCACGCCCGTCTCGCGCACGCCGAGGGTGCCCGTCTCCTCGGCGAGGCGCCGGGCGACGTGTTCGGCGTCCTCGGCTCTCACCACCACCTTCACGAGGTGGCCGGGGCGGGACTTCTTCATCGTCGTCGGTAGGACCGAGACGTCGCGCGCGCCCGCCTGCGCGAGCGAGTCGTGGAGGTTCCCCAGTACCTCGGGGGCTACGTCGTCCACGTTCGTCTCCAGTACCCGCACCGACTCGCGGCGCAGACTCCCCTCGGATTCGCCGAGGACCGCACGGAGGACGTTCGGGTGGTCCGGGAAGTCGTATCCGCCCGCACCGTAGCCGACCCGTTCGACCGAGAGCGTCGGAAGGGTCGGGACGCCCTCCGCGAAGTGCGCGAGAATGGCCGCCCCCGTCGGGGTGAGCAGTTCCGCCTCCACCGGCCCGCCGCGGAGGTCCCAGTCGGCCGCCGCCGCCGCGATGTTGAGGACGGCGGGCGCGGGCACCGGGTAGGTTCCGTGGCTCATCGACACCTCCCCGCCGCCGGTGGCGAGCGGCGTGGTCAGGACCCGTTCGATACCGAGGTCCGCCAGCAGGAGGCAGACGCCGACTACGTCCGCGATGGCGTCGTCCGCGCCCACCTCGTGGAAGTGAGTGTCGTCGAGGTCGGTGTCGTGGACCCGGGCCTCCGCCTCGCCGAGGATTCGGAACGTCGCCGTCGCGTCGGCCTCGACCGCCTCGGGCAGGCCCATCCCCTCCACGAGGTCGACCACCTCGCGGTACGTTCGCTGTGGTCCGTGCCCCTCGGCGTGGTCGTGCGGGTGGCCGTGGTGGTGGTGGTCGTGGTGGTCGTCGTCGTGCGGGTGGTCGTCGTCGTGCGGGTGGTCGTCGTCGTGCGGGTGGTCGTGGTGGTGGTCCTCGTGGTCGCCGTGGGCGTCCCCGTGGTCGTGTGATCCGTCGCCGTGCGAACCGTCGTCCCCGTCGGTCAGGCGGACGACCACGCGGGTGGCGCTGATGCCGTTTTTGACCGTCTCGGTCACGTCGTAGCGGACCGGCAGGGCGGCCTCGACGGGCGCGAGGGCGTCACGGTCGGCCCCCGCCGCGAGGAGCGCGCCGAGGAGCATGTCCCCGCTTGCGCCCATCCGGCCGTCGAACGCGAGGGTGTGCATGGCAGACGTCGCGTCGCGCCGGCGAAAAGCCGTGCGGTTAGAAGAGGTCGAGACCCAGCGCCTCCTCCTGCAGGCCCTCGCCGGCCCGGACGCGGCAGTCCGAGCGGGGGTAGGAGACACAGAGCAGGGCGTAGCCGTCCTCGCGCTGGTCCGGTTCGAGGGCCATCCCCTCGCTCTGGTCCACCTCGCCCTCGACGAGTTCGCCGACGCAGGTGGTGCAGTTGCCCTCCCGACAGGAGTACGGGAGGTCGAGGCCCGCCGCCTCGGCGGCGTCGAGGACGTACTCGTCGTCGTCGACCGCGAGGGCCGCCGTCCCGCCCGTCTCCCAGTCGATAGTGACGTCGTAGGTGGGCATCGTGACTCAGAGGCGCTGGCGGAGTTTGTACATCTTCAGCGCCTCCAGTCGGGGGTCGCCCGTGCTCTCGGTGTCGTCGTCGAGGCCGGCCCCGCTGACCATCTCGTTGAACGAGGTGCTGACGCCCTCCTCCTCGAACGTCGAGTCGATGATGTACGCGACGTTCTCGCGGACCTCCTCGAAGGACTGGTCGAGTTCGTCGGCGGCCTCCTCGATGGCCGCCTCGACTTCCTCCTCCGAGGCGGTGAACGACGCCCCGCGGGAGAGTTCCCGCAGGTCGCGGTCGGCCGTCATCGGTCCCCCCTCCCGTCGGTCGCGACGCCGCGACGGCGCCGGTAGTGCGACTCCTCCTCCTCGACGACGTCCTCCAGGTCCCACTCGCGTATCTCCTGATAGCGGTCGTTGACCCGGTCGAGCATCTCGACGTAGTCGATGTCGAGGCCGAGCGTCTCGTTGTACATCCCGTCGATGAGATGGCCGCCGCGCAGGAGGATGTCGTCGATGTCGAGACCGAGGGGGTCGCCGACGGCGTCGGTGAACATGTACGCGAAATCCGCCATGTAGGGCACGTCGTGGTGGAGCGTCCGGACGATGCCCCGCTTTACGCCCTGAAACTCCGGTTCGCCGGCCTCCTCCTTCGCGACGAGTTCCTTCAGGAGTTCGACGCCGTGGGTGATGTGGCGGCCCTCGTCCGTGCTGACGAACTTGAACCCGTGGTTCAGCAGGGGCAGGTACGCCTCCTGCGAGAGGCGGTTGATGGCGAACCCGCCGACGCGCGCGAGGATGCCCTCGACGTTGAGGTGGTAGACCGTGGCGGCCTTTGCGATGTCCACCGGGTCGAGCGTCTGGGCGGCCTTCGCCGTCTGGAGGCCCTGGTTCTCGAACACCTCGCCGAGGCCCGTCGCCTGCACGATGGGGATGCGCGTCCCGCGTCGCGGGTCGAGTTCGGCGTAGTTGTCCCGGTCGTCCATCACCTCGCGCATGTAGACGTCGATGAACTGGGTGTGCTTGTGCTCGGTCAGCGTGAGCATGGTCATGTACATCTCCTTCGCCTCGTTGTCCTCGAGGCAGGGCGCACCCATGATGCGCTGGAGGTTCGTCGCGGCGTCGCCGGCGACCTCGCGTTCCCCGTCGAGAAAGCCCGACAGCAGGTAGCGGATCTGGTCGCGTTCGCGGTCGTCGAGCGACTGCCAGACCTCGCGGTCCTCCTCGAACCCGACCTCCTCGAAGAGGCGCTCGACGTTCCACGTCCCCAGTTCGACGCCCTTCTGGAAGAGGTCGTACCACTTGCTCCCGGTGTCGACGCGCTGGCCCCGAAACTGCGGCGCGCTCGATTGTGACATACGGGTACACACAGCGTGCTGCGACGGTTGGGGGTTGGGCCGCCGATACGAGGCCGTTCAAAACAGCGCCCGTGTCTCGACGCGCCCGGCCGCGTCGCCCATCGCCTCCGCCGCCCCGGCGTAGGACATGACGGTCGTCACCGACCCGTCGAGCGACAGGTCGTCGCCGAGGACCGACTCCAGGACGTCCTCGCCCTCGACGAGCGCCAGCCACTCCTCGTAGGGGCCGGTCAGCGCGAACCCGGGGTCACGGGCCGACGGGGACTCGAGGACCTCGACGGCCTCGCAGGTCCCGTCGCGGAGGTCCAGATAGGCGTAGACGGTGTCCCCGTGGACGTACCGGTCGAACTGGTCGAGCAGGGTCCGGACGTCCTCCGAGAGTTCCGCGCGGAGGGCGGGCCACGTCACGTCCGGGCACTCGGCGAGGGGCGTCGAGAGAAACGCCGCCGCGAGGCGGTCACAGGGGTCGCCCGAGGCCGCGTCGAGTCGCGCCTCGAAGGCGGGTGGTGCCGACTGACGGAGGGCACGACACCGCGCCTCGGAGAGGCTCTCTAGCGACTCCCGGACGGCGGCGGAGAGCGCCTCCGGCAGGTCCCCCACCGTCCGCTCCTCGACGGGGAGGTCGGTGATTGCGAAGAGGAAGTCCCCCTCGAAGTCGACGCCCCACCCCTCGCTCTCCGTCCGGTACGTCTCGTCGTCGTTCAGCGTCTCCCCGTAGGCCTCCAGCCACTCCGCCGACGGGAACCACTCGCCGTGCTCGGACATGCCAACCCCGTCGGCGGGCGGACGGATGTGGGTTGACGCTCGCATGAACGGTCGTTTAACCCGGCGTCGAGGGAGTTCGATACGAGTCGCGGCCGTCCGTGCCGTCCGGGGGCGGAGGACCCGAACGTGCGTGCAGTTATCGGGGGGACAGTCTCGTCACACTGGACGTTCGGGTACCGGCGGGAGCCGAGAACGGGCCCGTCGCCGCGTACGTGTGTCAGACATGAGCAAAAGGGATATGTCCGGCGCCGTCGGAGTCTTAGGCAACCCCGCATGAACGAAGTTCAACTGGAGGTGGCGAAGGCGTACCCGAACGACTCGGGCCGCGGTATCGCGCGCCTCGACCCGGACACGCTGTTGCATCTCAAGCTCAGCCCCGGCGACATCATCGAGATAGAGGGCGGCGACCGGACCGCGGCGAAGGTCTGGCGCGCCGACCGCCAGGACTGGAACACGGACACCGTCCGTATCGACGGGTTCACGCGCCAGAACGCCGACGTGGGCATCGGCGAGCGCGTGACCATCCGGAAGGCCGAGGCAACGAAAGCCGAGAAACTCGTCCTCGCGCCGCCCGAGGAGGCGTCGGTCCAGTTCGGCAGCGACGCCGCGGGCATGGTCAAGCGCCAGATTCTGAAGCGCCCGGTCGTCGAACGCGACATCGTGCCTGTCATGTCGAGTACGAACCACCCGTTCATGCGCTCGCCGGGACAGGCCATCCCGCTCATCGCCGTCGAGACGGACCCCGAGGGCGTCGTTCTCGTCACCGAGGACACCGAGGTGGAACTCCGCGAGGAGCCAATCAGCGGGTTCGAGAAGACCGGCGGCGGCATCACCTACGAGGACATCGGCGGTCTCCAGGGCGAGATTCAGCGCGTCCGCGAGATGGTCGAACTGCCGATGAAGCACCCCCAGATATTCAAGAAACTGGGCATCGAGCCGCCACAGGGGGTCCTCCTCCACGGCCCACCCGGCACCGGCAAGACCCTCCTCGCCAAGGCCGTGGCCAACGAGACGTCCGCGAGTTTCTTCTCCATCGCGGGCCCCGAGATCATCTCGAAGTACTACGGGGAGTCGGAACAACAGCTTCGTGAGATATTCGAGGACGCGAGCGAGGAGTCGCCGTCTATCATCTTCATCGACGAACTCGACTCCATCGCGCCCAAGCGCGAGGACGTCACCGGCGAGGTCGAACGCCGCGTCGTCGCTCAGTTGCTGACGATGATGGACGGCCTCGAATCGCGCGGGCAGGTCATCGTCATCGCCGCGACGAACCGCGTCGACAGCGTCGACCCCGCACTCCGCCGTCCGGGTCGGTTCGACCGCGAGATCGAGATCGGCGTGCCCGACGAGAACGGCCGGAAGGAGGTCCTCCAGATCCACACCCGGGGGATGCCGCTGTCGGACGATGTGAGCCTCGACCACCTCGCCGACGAGACCCACGGCTTCGTGGGTGCGGACATCGAGAGTCTCACGAAGGAGGCGGCGATGAAGGCGCTGCGCCGGTACCTCCCCGAGATCGACCTCGACGAGGAGGACATCCCGCCGAGCCTCATCGACCGGATGATCATCAAGCGTGAGGACTTCCGCGGTGCGCTCAACGAGGTGGACCCGAGCGCGATGCGCGAGGTGCTCGTCGAACTCCCGAAGATATCGTGGGACGACGTCGGCGGCCTCGACCACGCCAAACAGCAGGTTCAGGAGTCCGTCGAGTGGCCGATGAACTCCCCCGAGCGTTTCGAGCGCATGGGCGTCAGCCCGCCCTCCGGGGTGCTGCTCTACGGCCCGCCGGGGACGGGCAAGACCCTGATGGCGAAGGCCGTCGCCAACGAGACGAACGCGAACTTCATCTCGGTGCGCGGCCCGCAACTGCTCTCGAAGTGGGTGGGTGAGTCCGAGAAGGCCATCCGCCAGACGTTCCGCAAGGCCCGGCAGGTCGCCCCGACCGTCATCTTCTTCGACGAGTTGGACTCGCTGGCGCCCGGCCGTGGCGGCGACGTCGGCTCGAACGTCTCCGAGCGTGTAGTCAACCAGCTCCTCACCGAACTCGACGGGCTGGAGGAGATGGAGAACGTGATGGTCATCGGCGCGACCAACCGCCCGGACATGATCGACCCCGCGCTCATCCGCTCGGGTCGCTTCGACCGGCTAGTCTACATCGGCGAACCCGAACTGGAGGGCCGCGAACAGATCCTCCGCATCCACACGAAGAAGTCGCCGCTGGCCCCCGACGTGAGCCTGCGCGAACTCGCGGAGGTCACGCAGGGGTACGTCGGTTCGGATCTGGAGTCCATCGCCCGCGAGGCCGCAATCGAGGCCCTGCGCGAGGACGAGGAGGCCGACGAGGTCGAGATGCGTCACTTCCGGAGCGCGATGGAGTCGGTCCGCCCGACCATCAACGACGACCTGCGGTCGTACTACGAGGAGATCGAAGACCAGTTCCGCGGCGGCCAGCGCGGGATGGAACGCCAGTCCAGCGGCCGCATCGGCTTCCAATAGACACCTCCACCGTTTTTCTGCGCCTCTTTTTCCTGCGGGGCCTCCCTCGATCGGTCGACTCCCTTGCAAAAACGCGCAGAAAAACTGCGCTCCGGTGGGTCTCGCGCTGTCGCGTCTCGACCCGCCTCCGCGTGAATCGCTCGCTTCGCTCGGGGACGCTGACTGAGCTTCTAGTGGCCTCTGGCTATCGAACACGACTGTCCGCGAGCGGAGCGAGCGGTTCACCGGTCCTCCGTGCGCTACGCGCACGGAGGACCGGCCTTTTTGGTCCAGATTTTTCGAGGAGTGGTCGCGCTTCGCGCGACCCGACGAAGAAAAAGGTGGGGGGTCCTAGTAAATGAGTTCGTCGCTGTTCTCGGCCATGTACAGCGTTCGCGCGGCGATGTTGACGGCGTGGTCGCCGACGCGTTCGAGGTCGCGGATGATGAGCAGGAGGCGCGAGACGTCCTGGAGCATGGCCTCCATGTCGCCCTCCTCGGCCCCGTCGTCGAACTCCGTCTCGATGAGGTCGCGGACGACGATGCCGGAGGCGCGTTCGCACATGGCGTCGATGTCGTCGTCGCGTTCGGCGATGGCGAAACAGGCCTCTGCGTCCTCCTCGGCGTAGGCGCTCATCGCGTCCTCCAGCATGGCGAGGGTGGCGTCGCCGATCTCCTGGACGTCGACCTCCGGGAACACGTCCTGGTCGGCCTCCTCGGCGTACCCCCCGAGGTTCGTCGCGAGGTCGGCCACCCGTTCGAGGTCGGTGATGATCTTGAACGAGGAGGCGATGAACCGCAGGTCGCTGGCGACGGGTTGCTGGAGGGCCAGCAGGTCGATACAGTCCCCTTCGAGGTCGAGGTACAACTGGTTGACCTCGTCGTCGCCCTCGATGACCTCTCGCGCGAGGTCGTGGTCCTTCTGTTCGAGCGCCGAGAGCCCCAGACGGAGGCGCTCTGCGACCACCTCGCTCATGTAGAGGACGTTCTCGCGCAGTTCGACCAGCATCTCCTGGTAGCTGTTGCGGGCCATCAGCGACCCACCCCACGAATCGAGTGCATACGAGGTGACGGACGGCCGAGACACAAATACCTATCCCCACGCTACTGATTGAGATACGTGACAACGTTCGTCACAATAGATCGTCGGGAGTTCGGCGAGCCAGCCGGTTCCAACCGGTCGCATCGTCGCCGGCATAGGACCCGCCCACGGACCACCGGAACGCCGGACGGGAGCGGTGAGGGCTCGGGCCGCGACGGACAGGAGACACCGGCGTAGTATATAGAAATGGGTTCTTTTATTGCCCCGCGATTGCGACCGTCGGTCATGGAAACGCGGAAAGTCCAGGTAACCGGCGGCTCGACGTACACGGTGTCGCTGCCCAAGACGTGGGCGACGGACAACGGCATCAGCGCCGGGAGCGTCGTCGAGTTCTACCCGGAGGAGGACTCGCTGCTGTTGACCCCGCGCAGCGACGAGGACCGGACGGAGGGCACCCTCGACATCACCGACCTCGAGGGTGAGGAGCTGATGCGCGCCGTCGTGACGATGTACGTCAGCGGCTTCGACATCATCAACCTGGAGACGGCGCGCGTGACGGCCGCCCAGCGCCGTGCCATCCGGAACGGCGCACAGCGCCTCGTCGGTCTGGAGGTCATCGGCGAGACCAGCGAGCACGTCATCCTGCAGGACCTGCTCGACTCCTCGGAACTCTCCATCGTCAACGCCATCACGCGCATGCGCCTCGTCGCCCTCTCGATGCTGGAGGACGCTATCACCGCCCTCGTCGAGGACGACGACGACCTCGCGACCGACGTCATCGAGCGCGACGACGACGTCGACCGCCTCTGGTACATGACCTCGCGGGTGTTCCGAGGCGTCCTGCGGGACCCCTCGACGGCCACGGAAGTCGGTCTCCCCCGCGAGACGTGTTTCGACTACCACTCCAGCGCCCGCCAACTGGAGCGCATCGCGGACCACGCGACGAAGGTGGCCGAACTCGCCCTCGAACTCGACGAGATTCCCGAGGGAGCCGCCGCCGCCCTCGAGGACCTGCTCGAAGAGGCCAAGGACGTCGCCGAGACGGCGATGGACGCCCTCCTCGAGGACGACGCCGACGCCGCCTCCCGACTCGCGAACCGCGCCCGCGAGCGCGTCGACGTCATCGACGGGCAGGCCCGCGAGGTGGACAAGCAGGTCCGGGAACTCGACCCACAGCAGGCACAGCTACTCGGGCTGGTCGTCGACTCCCTGTCGCGCAGTGCCGACTACGGCGGCAACATCGCCGAGACGGCGATGCAGAAGGCCGCCCCCAAACCGTAGCGCGGACTCGCCTCCGCGGTCACGCTTCGATTCTCGCGGTCGACCCGCCCCCGAGCGACGCGGCCGGCGTGGCAGTCGCTCCGGGTCGGCGTCGAGAGTAGTGGTGAGGTCGCTTACTCGTCGTCGAGGAGGACGGCGTTGACCTGGCCGTCCTGACCGGGGCGCGAGGTGACGCGGGCAGTGCCCTCGCTCGTCTCGATGATGGCACCGCGCGTGACGATGTTCCGGCGGACGTAGTTCGGGTTGGCGTCGTTCGAGGTGACGCCCTCGATGGTGGCGCTGACGACGCCGTCCGCGGTGGCGACGTTGGCGGTGTCCTGCTGGATGGCGCGGACCTTCGTGTTGCCGCCCATCGTCTCGACGACCTTCAGCTTCGCGTCACCGACGCGCGTCTCGGTCGCCTGCCGGCCGAGTTCGTGCTTTCGCTTCTTGCGGATGGGCCGGCGTCGACCGCCGGTGCGCTTCGTGCGGGAGCGTCCCTGGAATTTCATACGGGTACGTGGCCGCGAGAAGTACTTGAAAGGCTCGATGCGGTCCGACAGACTCATGCCCCGCGCGCCGCCGCTCCCGGTGGATGAGTCTCCGCAGCGCCGTCGCCGCCCCCTACCGCGCGAAGGGCCGCGACAGCATCCCCGAGAGCGAGTTCGTCGTCGCGCTGTCGCTCGACCGCGACTGGTTCTCTCCCGACCAGGCGAAGCGCCTCGTCGACGTGGCGGTGAGCGAGGGCCTCCTCGCGCGCGAGGACGGCGAACTCGCAGTGACCTTCGACCCGGACGACGAGGTGGTCCCCGAGGAGTTCCGGCCCGACGAGTCGGTCATCCAGACGCGCACCACGTTCCAGCGCGTTCTCGACGCCGTCGTGGAGACCGGAGAGTCGAAACAGGAGACGGTCGCCGGCATCAACGCCCTCCAGTCGGACCTCGGCGTCACCATCGAGGCGGCCGCCGTCCTCTACGCCCACCGCCGCGGCGTGGACGTGACCGACCACGCGAGACGGGCGCGCGAGGAGCTCTCGGGGTAGGTCGACGGACGAGCGGGGCGGCTACTCTCGCGGCGAGACCACCGCGCCGAGCGTCTGGACCTCGATGGTCCCGTCCCTGACGAGGAACGTGTCGGTGGCGAACTCGTAGTCGTTCTCCGGCGTCCGGGCGTGCCAGGTGATGTACGCGACGTCCCCCTCGATGACCTTGCGGTCGACGGTGAGTTCCGTCTCGGGGTCGTCGAACTCCTCGAAGAACGCCTCGAACGCGCCCGTTATCTCGTCGATGCCGCGGAAGACGCTGTCGTGGGTGATGAGGACCGAGTCCTCGTCGTAGTCTTTCAGGTTCTCCTCCATGTCCTGTGCGCCGAACGCCCGCAGGTGGTGGTCGAGTACGGATTCTGTCGAAGTCATGTGGTGTGGCTCCCCCGCGCGGCGTGAAACCGACGGTCACGGGATCGTGAGTGGGAACCACACACCCAAAACTGTTTACACGACCTGCGGACCGGCGACTCCGAGCGACAGGTCGATGTGCCGCGACGGGCTACCCGGTCGCGTGACACAGTCGACGCCGGGCGCGGACGGCCGACGCATCGCCGAACTGCTGGCGAGCGAACTCGTCGCTCGCGAGGACGGCCCGCTCGCACGTTGCTCGTTGCGCGACGTGCGGGACGCCGACACGCTCGAACCGGGTGAGTTCGGCGCGTTCGCCTACGCGGTCCACGCCGGCGAGGAGGATGGAGACGGGGACGACGAGGCCGAGGGCGGGGGCGACCACCTCGCGGACGTCTACGTCCACGACGACCGGGGCCGCGTCGAGTTCCGGCGCGCCCAGTCGGTCGCCGCCGAGGCCGGCGGCGAGGCGGACCTGCGCGTCCGCCCGAAGGCGGTCGAACCCCCCCGAACGCTCGTGTTCGTCGAGGACACGGGGCAAGTCAAGCGCGTCCTCCCGGTCTTCGAGGCGGCGCTGGCGGCACTCGACGCGGCCTGACCGCACACGTATTTACCCGTCCATCTCGTGCCACCCGCAATGTCGATTGCGCTCGACACCCCCCTCGACGTAGGGGGCCTTCGGGTCCCGAACCGCCTCTATCGCGCCCCGCTGCTGGAATGCGCCGGCGACGGCCCCGACGCCGCGGACGCCCTCGTCGACGAACTGGTCCCGACCGTCGCCGCCGGGTGCGGCCTCGTCTTCCAGGGGGCGGCCGTCGTCAGACCTGAGGGTGGCTGTGTCGCTCCGAACATGACACGCCTCCACGACCGGGAGAGCGCGATGCGTCTCCGCCCGCTCACGGAGGCGGTCCACGACCACGGCGGACGCATCGTCGTCCAGTTGGACCACGGCGGCCTGCGCAGTCTGGAGACGTGGCACCACGGGTACCGCCGCGAACACCCGGAGCTTCGGCAACTGGCCGTCTCCCGCCCGCCGCGCACCCTCCGGGCGCTCTCTGCCGCCGGCGTCCTCTCCCTCGACGCGCACGTCCTCTCGACCGACGAGGTGTACGACCTCGCGGCGGACTTCGGGCGCGCCGCCCACCACGCCGTCGCGGCGGGCTACGACGGCGTCCACCTCGCGGGGGCGAACATGGGTCTCATCCAGCAGTTCTGCTCGCCGTACTACAACCGGCGTGACGACGAGTTCGCCGACGGTGCGCGCTTCCTCGAAGTCGTCCACGACGAGGTCCGAAAGCGCGCGGGCGACGTGCCGCTGCTGACGAAGGTGCCCGCGGAGACCCACCGACCGCCGTTCGTCCGGACGTACCTCTCGCGAGCGGACGGAGTGCGCCTCGCCGAGCGACTGGCCGAGTACGGGTACGACGCGGTGGTGCCCGTCGAGAGTTCGACGTTCTGGGACGCGAGCATCGTCCGCGGGCGGTTCCCCGACCGGGCGTGGGAGGCCCCCGCGTTCCAGTCGGGGTACGCCGCGGCCTTCGGCGGGCCGCGCCGGGCGCGCCTCGTCGAGTTCCTCACTCGGGTCGCGACCCGGCGGACGCCCTTCGAGGCGGCGTGGAACGCCGAGTTCTGTCGCGAGGTGCGCGGACGCGTGGACGTGCCCGTCCTCTGTGAGGGCGGGGTCCGCGGACGGGAGGAGATGGACCGCCTGCTGGGCGAGGCCTGTGACATGGTGGGCGTCGGACGTCCCTTCTACGCCGAACCGCGCCTGGCGGCCCGGTTGCTCGCCGACCCGGACGCGCGGGCGGCCTGCCGGAACTGCAACAACTGCGTCGTCCCGCAGGCGGCGGGCGCGGAGGGCGTCTGTCGGACCCCCTCCGTGCTCCGGGAACGGGCCGCCCGCAAGGAGCGGGGGGAGTACGACGCCCCCGGGGACCGATAGTAACCTTCTAACGGGTAGCGCAATCAGCGACCCCAATGGCCGCCCCCTTCTTCGACCGACTCGCCGAGCGAATCGACGGCGTCGACAGCGTCGTCTCGGTGGGACTCGACCCGGACCCGAAGCGCATCCCCGACCACCTCGCGGACCACGACCTGCCCCGGTGGGCGTTCAACCGCCGCATCATCGACGCGACCCACGAACACGCCGCCTGCTACAAGCCGAACGTGGCCTTCTACGAGGACAGCGACGGCTGGCGCGCCCTGCGCGAGACCGTCGCCTACGCCGAGGGGAAGGGCGTTCCCGTCTTGCTGGACGCCAAGCGCGGCGACATCGGCAACACGGCCCGGCAGTACGCGAAACTGCTGGACCACGCGGACGCCGTCACGGTCAACCCCTACCTCGGGCGGGACTCCCTCGAACCGTTCCTCTCGCGGGCGGACAAGGGCGTGTTCGTCCTCTGTCGCACCTCCAACCCCGGCGGCGCTGACTTCCAGAACCTCGAGGTCGGCCCGAACAAGCGCCTGTTCGAGTACGTCGCCCAGCGTGCGGCCGAGTGGAACGAGAACGACAACGTCGGCCTCGTCGTGGGTGCGACGGCCCCCGACGAACTCGAAGGCGTGCGCGAACTCGTCCCGGACCTGCCCTTCCTCGTTCCCGGCGTGGGCGCACAGGGCGGCGACGCCGAGGCCGCAGTCGAGTTCGGCCTCGCCGACGGGGTGGGGCTGGTCAACTCCTCGCGGAGCATCATCTTCGCCGGCGAGGGCGAGAGCTTCGACGCCGCCGCGCGACAGGCCGCGAAGCGACTCAAGGACCGTCTGAACCGCTATCGAGCGGGCGAGTAACGCTCCACCGCCGCCCGCTCACCGCTCACTCCTCGCCGTGGGTCGCGAGGTGGTCGAGGATGGCCGCCTCGGACTCCTCTCTCCGGCCGCAGGCGTCACAGACGTAGGCGTGACACACGACCGTCTCCCGGTACGGTTCGAAGTCGACGACGGTCACGCCCCCGTCGCCGTCCGGGCGCAGCGTCAGCCGGACGGGTTTGCGACAGCCGCTGAACTCCCCGGAGTTGCCACAGGGGACGAACTCGCTCACCGTCCGCCGGCCGCCGTCCGTGGTCGGAGCCATACCCGGGCGATGGTGCCGCGGAGATATTTGCCGAAGGGTTGCGACCGCAAGTGGTCGTCAGAACTGGTAGGTGTCCACCCCGTCCGGGCCGTCCGGGTCGCGGCGTCGCTCCTCGCCGCCGGTGCCTTTCACCTCCTGGAGGCACTCCGTACAGAGGCCCGTCTCCTCGTCGAAGTGCACCTCGCAGGCGAGTCGCCCGCAGCGATCACAGCCGTCGACGACTTCGTTCGTCTGGCAGAGTTCACAGAGTCCCGAGACGCTCATGATGTCATCAGATAGCACAGGAGTGCTGTTAAGGACACGGCCTGCACCCGAGGGGTCCGCCGTCGGTGTTCCGTAGTGTACGGCGAGAGGTTTAGGGCGGCGGCACCACTAGAACGGGCGTGAATCGCTCGCGGCTGGTCGCGATGCTCGGGGCGGTGTTCGGGGCGTTGGCGGCCTTCCTCGCCGTCCTCGGCCTCGTCGTGGAGCCGTTGCTCCTCCTGTTGGCCGTCCCGTTCGGCGTCGTCACCTACTTCATGTGGTACCAGGCGTCGGGCAGACTCGTCGAACGCGTCTACGCCAGCGTCGAGGGGGCCGCCCGCGTGGACGACACGACTCGCGCCCGCGCGCGGACGAACGGCGGCGGGCGCGGCGGGTTCGGTGCGGGCCCCCGCGAGGAGTGGGACCCGGCGAGCGAGTGGGCGCGTCGGGAGCGCGTGGGCGGACCCGAGGGCCGGCGCCGCACCGGGCGCGCCGGAGCGAGCGGGCAGCGGGATCGCCGGAAACCGCAGACCGCGAGCGGGCCGACCCGACTGGAGGCGTACGACATCCTCGGGCTGGACCCGCAGGCAGACCAGAGGGCGGTCAAGCGCGCCTACCGCGAGCGGGTGAAGACGGCCCACCCGGACACGCCCGAGGGGAGCGAAGAGGAGTTCAAGCGGGTCAACGCAGCCTACGAGCGCCTGAGCGAGTGAGCCAACGGGTCGAAAACGGGTGGCTTGAAGCGCCCGGCGCGTGGAGTCCACACCATGACCCCGCCACTCGCCGTCGACATCGACGGGACGCTCACGGACTCGAATCGGGCGCTCGACCCGCGCGTCCTCGACCCCATCCGCGAGTGGCCCGAACCCGTCGTCGTCGCCACCGGGAAGGCCCTGCCGTACCCCGTCGGCCTCTGTGAGTTCCTCGGCATCCCGGTCCGCGTCATCGCGGAGAACGGCGGCGCGGTGTACCTCGCGGACGACGACGAACTGGAGTTCCACGGCGACCGGGAGGCCGCACAGCGAGTCGTCGAGGAGTACCGCGAACTGGGCCACGAGGTGGGGTACGGGAAGGTGGATTTCACGAACCGCTGGCGCGAGACGGAGCTGGCGGTCAACTTGGACCAGCCGCTCGAACCGCTGAAGGAACTCGCCGCCGCCCACGGGATGCACGTCTTCGACACGGGCTACGCCTACCACGTCACCAGCCCCGGCGTCGACAAGGGCGAGGGCCTGCGGGCGGTGTGCGACCGTCTCGGCGTCGGTATCGAGGAGTTCGCCGTCGTCGGTGACTCCGAGAACGACGCCGCGGCGTTCGAACTCGCGGGGACGGCCGTCGCGGTGGCGAACGCGGACGAGACGGCGAAGGCCGCCGCCGACCACGTCACCGAGGGGAGCTACGGCGACGGGTTCCTCGAGGCCCTCGACTCCCTCCGGGATGCGTGAGCGCGTCGCCGCCCTCGCCCCCCTGCTGGCGGCGGTGCTGTGGGGCGGTCTCTACGTCGTCAGCGCGTGGGGGTTCGAGGCCGTCCCGCCGCTGACGCTCGCGTTCTTCCGGATGGTCGTCGCGAGCGCCGTCCTGTACGCGGTGGTCCGGGCGACCAAGCCCCGGCGGTCGTTCTCCCGGCGCGAATGGGTGTCGTTCGCCGCGCTCGGGGGATGGGTCGCCGTCTCCCTCGCCACGCAGTACCTGGGGACTGCGCTTACCTCCGCGGGGCAGGGCTCGCTCGTGACCATCCTGACGCCGGTGGCGACGCTGGCGCTGGGGGTGACCGTCCTCGGCGAGTCGCTATCGGTGCGCGGCGCGGCGGGGATGGCGCTCGCGACGGTCGGGACGTTCGCGCTCGTCCTCGCGCGCTCGGGCGCGGACGCCGGCGGGAGCCTCCTCGGGTCCGGCATGCTCGTGGTGGCGAGTCTCACGTTCGCGGTCTACACCGTCTACGGGAAGCCGCTGATACGGCGCTACTCGGCGCTGGAAGCCGCGACGTACGCGACGCTGTGCTCGATGCCGCTGTTCGCCCTGTTCGCCCTCGGCGAGGTCCTGTTTCTCCCCGGGGCGTTCGACGTGCGGGTCACGCTCCCACTCGTGGCGGCGGTGGGCTACCTCGGCGTGTTCGGGACGGCGGCGGCGTGGTACCTCTGGTACAAGGGCATGGAGTACACCGACGCGGGCACCATCGCGGTGTTCTTCTTCGCCCAACCGGTCGTCGGGGTGGCGCTGGGGGCACTCCTGCTCGGCGAGCAGGTCGGCTGGGAGTTCCTCGCTAGCGGCGGCGTGATGCTCGTCGGCATCTACCTCGCGAGCACGGCGGAGTCCCCGGAGTCCGCCGAACCGACCGAGGGACCGAACACCGACTGACCCTAGCGTGTCAATAGTGCTCACGGTCGGGAATCCTTTTACGGGGTGGCCTGCTACCGAGTCCCAATGAGCCCTGACCGGGCCGTGTTGGAGCGCGCGCTCGAACGCGGCGAGCAGGAGGGTGGCAGCGTGGAGTTCAAGGAACGACTCACGCGCGACCTCCACCTCGCGGACGGTCGTCTCGAGAGCCTCGCGGCGCAACTGCGCCACCGCGTCCTCTCGGGCGACGGGGAGGCGACCTACGTCGTGGGCGTCACCGACGACGGCGGCCTCGCCGGTATCCCCCCCGCGGAGTTCTCCGAGTCCATGGACGTGCTCTCTCTGCTCGCAGAGGAGGCCGGCGCGCACATCGAGGACGTCCAGACGTGGGGCGTCCCCGGTCGTGACGGCGGGGCGGACCGGGGTATCGTCGGCGTCGCTACGGTCCGCGAGGGGGCGATGCTCGACGTGGACGACCAGCACATCGTCGTCGGCACGGCGGGCCACGTCGACCACGGCAAGTCCACGCTCGTCGGGTCGCTCGTCACCGGCCAACCAGACGACGGCGAAGGGGGCACTCGCGGCTTCCTCGACGTGCAACCCCACGAGGTCGAACGCGGCCTCTCGGCGGACCTCTCCTACGGGGTGTACGGCTTCGACGAGGACGGCCCGGTCCACACGCTCAACCCCCACCGGAAGCAGGACCGCGCACGGGTCGTCGAGGAGGCCGACCGCCTCGTCTCGTTCGTCGACACCGTGGGCCACGAACCGTGGCTCCGCACCACCATCAGAGGGCTGGTCGGCCAGAAACTCGACTACGGACTCCTCGTGGTCGCGGCCGACGACGGCCCGACGAAGACCACTCGCGAGCACCTCGGCATCCTGCTCGCGACGGACCTCCCCACCATCGTCGCCATCACGAAGGCGGACATGGTCGAGGAAGAGCGCCTGCTGGAAGTCGAGCGGGAGGTCGAGCGCCTCCTCAGGAACGCCGACCGCACCCCCCTCAGAATCGAGCGCCACGGCGTCGATACGGCCATCGAGGAGATATCGGAACAGGTCGTCCCCATCGTGACGACCAGCGCCGTGACGATGGAGGGCCTCGACGTCCTCGACCAGTTGTTCGAGCGTCTGCCGAAGACCGCGGACGGCGCGGGGGCGTTCTCGATGTACATCGACCGCACCTACTCCGTGACGGGAGTGGGCGCGGTGGCTTCGGGAACGATTCGGTCGGGCACCGTCGCCGCGGGCGACGAACTGCTCGTCGGGCCGATGGCGGACGGCGGGTTCCGCGAGGTGGAGGTGCGGAGCATCGAGATGCACTACCACCGGGTCGACGAGGCCCGCGCGGGCCGCATCGTCGGCATCGCCCTGAAGGGGGTCCGCGAGGCCGACCTCCAGCGCGGGATGGTCCTGCTTCCGCGGGACGCCGACCCGAGCGCTGTCTGGGAGTTCGAGGCCGAGGTGATGGTGCTCAACCACCCGACGCGCATCGGCGAGGGGTACGAACCCGTCGTCCACGTCGAGACGGTGAGCGAGGCGGCGGCCGTCTACCCCGAGGAGGGCCACCTCCTGCCCGGCGACACGGGCCGTGCCCGGGTTCGCTTCAAGTTCCGCCCGTACCACGTCGAGGCGGGCCAGCGCTTCGTCTTCCGCGAGGGACAGTCGAAGGGCGTGGGCACCATCACGAAGGTCCTGCCGGGCGACTAGTCGTCGGGGC
Source organism: Halomarina litorea (assembly GCF_024227715.1). Lineage (NCBI taxonomy): Archaea > Methanobacteriati > Methanobacteriota > Halobacteria > Halobacteriales > Natronomonadaceae > Halomarina > Halomarina litorea. The sequence continues at coordinate 2,315,484 of NZ_CP100448.1, forward strand.
GGACGGTTATTCGACGGGGAATACTCGACCCCCCTCGACGCTCGGCTTTGTGGGGAGCTACCGTTGCACAAAATCGCAACACGACGGTTTAATACGTCGAACTCCTAAGGGGGACCATGGTACTGTCGAACGTCTCGGAACAGGTCATGGACCTGAACAGGAACCTCTCGGACAAGACGAAGGTCGGCGGCGGGAGCCTCCTGTTGCTCCTCGGCACCGTCCTCATCGCCGTCCTCGCGTTCGTCTTGATGGCCACGGCCGCACAGGTCGTCGTCGGCCTCCTCGGGACGCTCCTCATCGTCGTCGGGACGCTGTCCGTCGGCACCTCCGGCATCAACGGCCGGGCGGTCTGAGACCGGACGCCCGAGACACGCCGTTCAGGACCAGCACGCTGGTATCGCGTCGAGCAAGTCGACGCGGTCGGTCGGCGTCGGTCCCCCCTCGAACGGGTCGCCCACGAGCACCGAGCGGACGCCGGCGCGGTTCGCGCCCGTGACGTCCGCCGCGCTGTCGCCCACGTGGGCCGCCTCGCCCGCGGCCACGGAGAGCGCCGACAGCGCCCGTTCGAACGGTTCGACGGCCGGTTTGGCCGGTATCTCCCCGCCCGCACAGACGACCACCTCGAAGGCGTCCGACAGTCCGACCCCCTCGATTTTCGCCCGCTGTGCGTCCGTCGGCCCGTTCGTCACCACGCCGAGTCGGTACGCTCCCTCCAACCGTTCGACCACCTCGCGCGCGCCCGGGAGTGCGACCACGTCCCGGTGGTCGCGTTCGGCGGCGAACGCGCGCGCCACCGCCGCACCCGTCTCCGAGTCGTAGCCGCGTTCGGCCGCGAGCGCCCGGAAACACCGCTCGCGCAGGTCGGCCATCCCGTTGGCCCGTTCGGCGAACTCGTCGAAGCGCTCGTAGTACGCCTCGACGGGGAACAGGGGGTCGACCCCGACCCGGTCGAAGGCGACGGCGAGGACCTCGCCGGGGCTCCGGCAGTAGGTACAGAGCGTGCCGTCGAGGTCGAACGTGACCGCGCGGACGGGTGAGTCAGACATCCTCGACCGGTCGGTAGTGTGCCTCCTCGTCCCCGCCGACGCGTTCGGCGAGGCCGAAGGTGACCGCCCACTCCAGCACTCGTTCGACCCGTTCGCGCCACACGTCCGTCCAGTCGGTGCGCCGCGAGCGCTCCCACTGTGGGACCTCCTCGACGACGCGGTCGAACACCGCCTCGGCGTCGAGGGGGTCGTCCGCGCCGTCGAGGACGGTGAGGACCGCCTCGACGGGGTGGACGCGTTCGCGGAACGCGCGCGCGAGGTCCACGTCCTCGGGGGCCTCGCCGGTCTGGTAGTACTGGCCGTCGGTCTCCGCGACGAGGCCGAGCGCCTGCATGAACGTTATCCACTCGCGGGCGGCGTCCCGGGAGGCGAGGTCCGTGTCCGCCACGAGGCGGGCACAGCAGTCGTCCTCGCTGCCGGGGACGAGCGGCATCGCCAGTCGTGCCCGTCCGAGGAACGACAGCGGGCGCGGTTCGGGGACGACCTTGAACCTCATCGCTCCCCCACTACCGCAGGCCGAAGGAGTCGGCCAACATCTCCTCGTCTACCGCCCCGAGGGTGTAGGTGTCCCCGCCGGCCACGTCGATAGTGACCTGCGCGGGGGCGAAGACGCTCTCGGGCACGTCGTAGAAGTCCCAGTCGGCCTGCTCGAACAGGTCGGCGAACGGCGTGCCGTACTCGTCGCGTGCGGTCGAGGGCACCTCGTCGAAGCGGTCGAACTCGCTGTCGACGACGAGGTGGACCTCCCCGCCGTAGGCGAGGGCGTCGTTCGTCCGGGCCATCGCGCCCTCCTCGCTGGCGGCGACGGGCGCGACGGGCGCGGCGGCGCTCACCGAGAGGACGTCGAGGGGGTCGTAGCCCAGTTCCGAGAGGCGGAAGGCGGCGAGTTCGCCCGCGCGAGCGGCCGTCGCCACGCTCCCCGTGATGCTCGCCGTCGAGTAGGTGGGCAGGAAGACGCTCCCCACGTCGACGCCCGCGTAGTCGGCGACGTGTTCGGCCGTCGCCTCGGTGGGCAGTTCGTCCGACTCTAAGGCGAGGACGGCGAAGTCGAACTCGTCGGCGTAGCCGATGCGGGCGAACTCCTCCTCCTCGGCGACGAGGGCGCGCGCCGGACCGCTCCCCAGTGCCTCGTAGCCGTCGACCGACACCTCCCAGCCGGCCTTCTGGGCGCACAAAAGCGAGAGCGCGGGGTGGTCGGTCGTCACGTTCACGTAGGTCCGCGGGGTGCCCGCGAGTCGGCGGACCGAACTGGCGACGCTCGTCAGGCCCGCCGACTGGATCTCGGCGAGCAACATGCCCGCCTCGACTCCCCCCATCGCGTCGACGCCGAAGTCGATCACCGTCGCGCCGTTGTCGAGTTCGAACGCGTCGATGGCGAGTTCGTCGAGGAAGTCGAGCGCCTCGTCGACGAGTTCCAACGACATCCGATTGAGACTCTCCATGCGCGTGTCTGGGACGGTTTCGGCTAAAGGGTTTGTCAGTCGGGAGCCGCAGATTTCGGTGTTGCACGAGTAAGCCCGGTATGGAACACCCACCCTCGACGGGACGACTCGCGCGGCTCGCTGCGCGCTTCACTCGCTCCCGCACGTCACTCGCTCCAGTGCTTGCCGAGCCGTGCATCGTCCTCCCGTCACGCCCCTTCACTCCGCCAGGTTCCGCACCGCGCCTACCCGACTCCGTCGGCCGCGCACGAGGCGCGGCCAGCCGTCAGCACGGGGGTCGGGACTCGGTCACCTTCGGAGGGAGCGGGGGAAGTGGAGTAGACGCTCTCGTCGCGTATCGCGAGTCGATAGGATGGCCCCCTACACTGGCACTACAGCCAGGCGTCCAAATCCACGACCCGCTGGTTCGGCGGCGACCCGACGACCACCTTCCCCGGACCGACGTCCTCGGTCACCACCGCACCCGCCGCCACGACGCTGTCGGCCCCGAGTTCGACGCCCGGCGCGACGACCGACCCCGCCCCGACGAACGCCCCCTCGCGGAGGACGACTCGCTCGAAGACGTCGTTGCCGTGTGCCATCCCGTCCTCGTCGAGGGGATGGGTGACCCCGACGACGCTACAGTTCGGGCCGATTTGCACCTCGTCGCCGATTTTGGCGTTCTCGACGTACGTCCCCGCGTTGACGACCACGCGGTCGCCGAGGGTGCTCTTCTTCAGGGAGGTCCGTTCGTAGATGCCACAGCCGTCGCCGACCGTCGAGTCGTGGACGGTGACGAACTCGCGGACCTCCGACTCCCCGATCTCCGAGTCCACGATTCGCGCCGAGTCGTCTACCTGGTCGTTCATAAGGGGCACACCCGGCGTCCCGGGTCAAGCGTATCGGTCGTCCGGGGTCTGGCACTTTTTATTACTACCACGACGCCATGTCACGTATGCAGACGCACATCGTCCCGGTCGGGTTCGACTACGACCGGCTCATCGCCCCGCTGCGCTCCGCGCGGGTTTCGGAGTCTGCTAATGGCAAACACCGACGCAACCCTCGAACCAATCGCGCCCGACACGGCAGTTGAGCTTTACCTGACCGACCGGCAAGCCGAACTTGCTGCGGAAACCCTCTCGTCCTACGAATACAAGCTGAGTCACTTCACCGAGTGGTGCGAGCGGGAAGACGTCGGCAACCTCAACGACCTAACCGGGAGGAAGCTGCTACAGTTCAAGCAGGACCGAGCAACCCACCTCGCACCCGTCTCTCTCAAGGGACAGATGGACACGCTACGGTCGTTCATCCGTTTCTGTGAATCCATCGACGCGGTGGTAACCGACCTGCACAACAAGGTACTCTCCCCATCGCTGAGCCAAGGGGACCGGGAACGTGACGTGCTGGTAGCCAAGGAGCAAGCAGAAGACGTCCTGACGCATCTCGGACGATTCCAGCACGCTTCCATGCACCACGCACTACTAACCGTCCTATGGCGATGTGGGGCACGCTCAGGGACAGTGCGGGCGTTCGACGTGCAGGACTACGACCCGGAAAACGCATGGCTACGTGCTGTCCACCGAGAAGGCACGCCCCTCAAGAACAAAGAGAAGGGAGAGCGATTGATTGCGCTCAGTCCGGACACCTGCCAAGTGCTGAACGACTACGTAGACCACACGCGCAAGCAAGTTGCCGACGACCATGGTCGGCAACCGCTGTTCACCACGCAGTTCGGACGGGTGTCCAAGTCCACGATTCGAGAAACCTGCTACAAGTGGACTCACCCGTGTCAGTTCAACGGTGGCGAGTGTCCGCATGGTCGGGACATGGACAGTTGCCAAGCTCTCACCCCACCTGAGAAGGCCCCGTCCGTGTGTCCATCGTCACGTAGCCCACACGCATGGCGACGAGGAGCTATCACCCACCATCTGACCGAGGATGTGCCGGTGGAAGTGGTCAGTGACCGCATGAACGTGAGTCCCGATGTGCTGGAAGCGCACTACGATAGACGGTCAGAGGAGGTGAAGGTGGAGCAAAGGCGGGGGTATTTGGACGGGCTGTAGCACACTAACCTGAGCAAGACGGGCAGGGCTCATACATTCTTTTGACGACGAGTTTGCCAGCTCTGTATCTCTTTTACAAGCGGTGCGCTTCTAATCGTGACACGACATGTTTTCCCACGTAGAAAGACAGTACAAGTGAAAGAGAGAATATAATGCCATATGCGAAGAACATTGCAATTCCTATTCCAGAGACAGTTGCTAAACTAATGATTCCCAACAGTCCGAGGCCAATAGTGCCCAAAACCAGACTAACTGTGAACGACCCGTAGAGAATGTACTGGATATAGAGCATCCACGGTCGTTTTGAGGACGTGTACTCGCGTTCCATATCCACCTTCGACATTTTAGAGTAATCAGAATCGGAGTCAGACAATAGCACCACCTCGAACCGGGTGGATTGTGTCTATGGCAAGTCTGTTTACGTTCATAACTCGGATTCATTGGTATCTGTGATAACATTAATTCATGAGAACGTACTCTTTGACAGTACATTCAAACGTCTAATATAGCAGTATATCAAACATTTCGGCATTACCGATACCTCCGCTTATACTCTCCCACAGTCTTGCTCACCCGACTGCGTGAGCTTTCACTATACCGCCACCGCTTAGCAGCCACCCACTCTGCTCGCATTCCTGTCTTGGCCCCTACTGGTCAAAGCCACCAGCGTAGACCAGCCCTGCTGCCTGAACGTCAGTTCTGTGTGCTAACAACGTTATACGAGAAGTGCTTATAGCCAAATTACGACAGTCATTGATACCACGGTCCAGAGAAGGGTAGCCGCAACTACGATTGCATTACCTTTGTCCCGCGTTCGTGACTGGACCCACCGCCGTAGTTCTGTGAGTTTCAGGGTTTGGGCCGGGTCAAACGGGTGGAATGTGATTATATCGTGTTCTCGCTCTACGCTGTCTTTGTACTCAGCGAACACAATAGCATTAGGGCCAACCATTGCCCCAAGTTCCATATTTAGTTGATTCTCTATCGACTTGGGATGTCCAACTGCTACCTTGATACGCTGAACCTCGCCTGAGAGTGGATAATACGAGTCAACCGCTTCTACTAACTCCTTGAATCCGTCCTCTCCCGTCTCGATTACGCCTACCCGTACCGACCCGGATTTGAATACGATTTCTTCCAGCGTGTCTATTCCATCTGTCGCTTGACGCCTATACCGTGAGAACCGGGGATACAATGGTGCAACAAGTCCAATTACGGCAGTGAGTCCGATTTGAAGCCCTCTCAGAATTGCCTCCCAACAGAGCCATGAAATACACTGAGAGACTACAGTACTGTTATGCGCTATGAGGAAACTCATTGTACGAGTCACAGTCAGGACACTGAATAGTAGCAAGTATGTGAAAATTTGGAAATACTTCAGCTAAGCCGTTGTCACAGTTGTAACATGTATACTCAATATTTGATGGGTCTGTTGAGAATACCGGAGTTTCATCGGGTATGAATAGCGGCTGCTCACCAGAGTCACTTCTTGACATGGCTTCCTGTTCGCTTATCGAGTCCATGCTAAGTTGGCGCATGGTATGTACTATAAACTAAGATACATGTATTAAGTTGTTTGGTAAGACGCCTCGCCGTGTGCTATAGACGTGACTGGACGGACGACATCCCCACCCACCTACACGTTCGTGCCCGTGCCTCCGGCGCTACGCGGGCTTTCGCTTTCCGCTAAGCAGCAAGTGACGCATACATCTGTTCGTGACGGGCAGGCAGACACTTGGTACACTCTGCCGCACCAGTGACGCACACAATTTGTCAGCCTGCTTGCATGGTAAGCCGTGGCGCGTGTCGATGCTGCCTACCATGAACAACTTGCCAACATATGAATTTTTGTGAATCATGATTTCATGAACGAATCTGTGCCAATCGTTGGGGAAATTGAACTGTCCATGGGAATGGCACCCATGTATAGAAATTTACAAACAACATCTTTTCGTGCAGCCTGTGTGAATTAACAAATTTTTCCAGACGACTCCAGCAGCGGCTACAGCACCGCACCGCACAGCACCGTACAGCACAGCAACCACGCACGCGACCGCAACAGCACAACACCGCACAGCACCGCAACACACCGCACAGCACCGCACAACACCGCAACAGCACCGCACCGCACGAGACGCAGGTACCCGGTGCCCGTCTTACTTAGAATCTTACGTAAACCGTCTAAAGAAACGTCTACGTAGACTTCTGATGGAATATAGGTTACGTAAACCGTCTAAAGAAACGTCTACGTAGACTTCTGATGGAATGTAGGGAATCGTCACGACCATGGCGTTAGTTCTACAACCAACATGGGCAGAACTGAGGCATTCCTGAAATCGCTGAGGATTCCTCAGTTTAGCCGCTATTGTATTTCTTACTTAGGTTAGTACCAAACATCATATTTTGACTACTAATTGCTCAAAACGGCTCTCAAGGAATCACTGAACCAGTAGTTGCCAGCGATACGGAAATTTTACCTTCAAATAAAATTTTCTCGACATGGGTTACAATCCACCATTACACTTTTGGTCTGTACCCTGCCCGTCTATAATAACACACAACAAGAGATGCGCTCAAGCGACTTCGCCACCGTCACCACAATAGTACGTCGCTCACTCCTTTCTCACATTCCAGCTACCGTACTGCCACCGCAGATTTGAGCAGCAGTTATCTACCCCCCAACTTCTCGTCAACATTCTCAAAATCATGAGCGTGTTACTGGTAGCTGAAACTGGAAATTTTGTCTCGGAGTCACCTACTACAGAGCACGCACGCATCCGCTTCGTGTCAAAAGGGGGTGGGGAGGCTTTATCATCATCTGAGTACATCAATGCTCAGTTACGTACGTTCCAATAGCCAGCCTCCCTCATACAGGGGTTCGCTGGGGGTGGACATGTGGCCATTGTTGTATGAGTCGATGACTAGTAGAGGTTCATAAATGCCAAGGTAAGAGATGGTGTGCTAGAGGAATACATAAATATAGTCTGTAGGACTAATGGCCGGTGTCGGATTTTCGAGGGCCAATTAATAGTTCCGCGCGCAGGGAAGGCCAAGGGTCAATCCCCGGCCCCACTGTCATCGTAGGCCGGTGGCCCGACCATGTGCTGAAGAGTGTGACCGGGGGTGCCCGTCTTGTTCAAATGGGTTATCAAACGAGCTAACCAACTGGTACGCCCGCCAGTTGCTCACCACGTTTGACAAGCTTGTCGCGGTGCGATAACGGTCAAATGGTGTGGGGGCAGGTCGTCTCAGCCAAAAAACTAAGCTACCAGCCTACATCGATTCCTCAGAAGCCCGCGACGGCGCGGGGGCAAACATCGGTAATGTGTGGTTGAGTGGTCCGGCGTCTGGTACTTTTTATAAGTACCAGACCGCCATGTCACGTATGCAGACGCACATCGTCCCGGTCGGGTTCGACTACGACCGGCTCATCGCCCCGCTCGTCCGGGACCAACTCGACGTGGACCGCGTCATCCTGTTGGAGGGCGCGGTGGGCAGCGAGGCCAACGTCGAGTACTCGCGGAACCTCGCGACGAAACTGGAGAAGGACTTCCGGAACCTCCTCGGTGCCGAGACGGAGCGGTTCGTCATCGAGGACGTCTACGACTACGACACGGCCTTCGAGCAGGCGTACGACCTCGTCAACGCCGAACTGGACCGCGAGGGGCGCGAGGAGGGGGAAGTGTGGGTGAACGTCTCCTCGATGCCCCGCACCGTCTCCTTCGCGTTCGCTACTGCCGCCCACTCCATCATGGTCGAGCGACAGAGCGACCGGGACCGCCTGCACACCTACTACACCGTCCCCGAGAAGTACCTCGAGACGGAACTCGCCGAGGAGTTGCGGGAGGGACTGGACCTGCTGGCGGAGGTGCGCGATTCGAGCGTCGACTCGGAGCGCGTCGACGAGTGGCTGGAGGGCGCACGTGACCTGCTCTCGGAGTTCGACGAGCGCGGGACGACCATCGGCGCGAAGGAGATAGCGGGGGGTCACGTCGTCGAACTCCCCGTCGCCTCCTTCTCGAACGTCAAGCCCTTCGAGGAACTCATCCTGTTCACCCTCGGGGAGCACGGCGTCTTCGAGTCCGTCTCCGAGTTGGCCCAGACGCTCGCCCGCGATCTGGGCGAGGAGTACACCGACTCCTTCCGGTCGAAGGTTATCTACAACGTCGACCGACTGGGCCCGGGCGGGAAGGGGTACATCGAACAGGAAGAGCATGGAAAGTCCTACCGGACGCGCCTGTCGCGAATCGGAAGCCTGTGGGTGCGCTCGCACGCGGACGGCGACGAGCGCTGAGTCCCCCGCATCCCCGCACCACCTTCGCTACTGGCCCGTCGACCGGTTCTCCAGTTTCTTCACGCGCGTCGCGAGGGCGAGGAACGTCGCCAGCAGGGTGAGGACCACGGCACCGGCGGCGGCAAGTTCGTGGGCCGGGAGGGTGTGGTCGAAGCCCGACCCGGTCCACTCGGTGGGGATACCGGTGTGGTGGAGACCGGCGACGGGGACGAAGTAGTCCACGAGGTCGTTCAGCCCGTACCAGAACAGGGCGACGGCGACGGCCCAGACGGGGAAGTCGCTGTAGCGATGGATCAGGAAGGCCTCGACGATCATCGCGAGGTGGCTCGTAAAGAGGAAGGCGTAGAGCCACAGTTCGGTGGTGGCGAGGAAGTCGGCGCTGAAGACGGTGAGGACGTACGGCGTCCACGCGCCGAGCTTGATACAACCATAGAAGGCGAGTGCGTCCAACCACGGGGCGTCCCAGCCGAGTCGCCAGCCCAGCAACGAGAGACCGATGAACAGCGTGGCGACGGGGCTGTCGGGGACGAACGGCCACATGTAGGTGGGGGTGCGGGCGAACTGCCCGGCGACGACGGGGTCTGAGAACGGGTGGATGCCGTAGTACCAGAAACCGAACGCGGTGCCGACGATGTTGACGCCCGCGATGAGGTACGCGAGGCGGAGGCCGAAGTCCTCCAGCGCGTCCGGGAGGGGGGCGACGTACCACGGGAGGGACTCGCGCGGGGGGAGCGGCCCGTCGAGCAGGGCGGCGAGGCGGCCCCCCGGCGCGCCGTCTGATGCCATGAGGGAGCGTCGGAAGACGGCGGCAAAACCCTGCTGGTCGGAGCGGAGGGTTCCGGTCGCGAACCGGACGACGACGGAAGGACACGCGTTAAGTGCGTTCCGTCCTGACGAGGGGATATGAGCGACGAGACGGACATCGAGGAACTGAAGCGCGGGACGGACCTCGTCAAGCGAGGCTTCGCGAAGATGCAGAAGGGCGGCGTCATCATGGACGTCGTCACGCGCGAACAGGCCCGCATCGCAGAGGACACGGGCGCAGTGGCGGTCATGTCCCTCGAGGCGGTCCCCGCGGACATCCGCAAGCGCGGCGGCGTCGCCCGGATGGCCGACCCGGCGGCCCTGAGCGAGATCATCGACGAGGTGTCCATCCCCGTGATGGGCAAGTGCCGCATCGGGCACACCACCGAGGCCCAGATTCTGGAGGCGACGGGCGCGGACATGTTAGACGAGAGCGAGGTGCTCACCCCGGCGGACAACGAGTACCACATCGACAAGCGCGAGTTCACCGCCCCGTTCGTCTGTGGCGCGCGCAACCTCCCCGAGGCCCTCCGTCGCATCGACGAGGGCGCGGCGATGATTCGGACGAAGGGCGAGGCCGGCACCGGCGACGTCAACCAGGCGGTCACCCACCAGCGGGCCATCAAGTCGGCCATCCGCGAACTGGTCGGCAAGACCTTCGAGGAGCGCGAGAAGTGGGCGCGCGAACACGAGGCACCCGCGGATCTCGTCCACGAGACGGCCGAGATGGAGCGTCTGCCGGTCGTCAACTTCGCGGCCGGTGGCATCGCGACGCCCGCCGACGCCGCCCTGATGATGCACCACGGCTGTGACGGTATCTTCGTCGGGTCCGGCATCTTCGGCGCGGAGGACCCCGAGGCGATGGGGTCGGCCATCGTCGAGGCGGTCAACAACTGGGACGACCCCGAGCGACTCGCGGAGATCGCGACCGGTATCGGCCGCGGCATGAAGGGTCAGTCGAACACCGGGATGCCCGAGGAGGAGAAACTCCAGGGCCGCGGCGTCTGATCGGACAGTTCGACACCGTTTCGACCGTTTCGCGACCGTTCCGTCTATCTCCCGAGCTTTTCGGTCGGCTAACTAAGGTCGGTGAGTCCGTCCTCGTGACCAGCTCATGCAGAGAGACGACCTCGGATTTCTCGCAGTCGTCCTGCTCGGCGTCGCACTGGTCGTCGTCCCCGGCGGCTACTTCGCGCTCACCGGGCTCGGCGACGTGCTGGCCGGCACCGACGCCCCCGCCGGGCCGCCGGGCAACAACTCCACCGACCTGACCAACGCGACGGAGACGACGTCCGCCGAGACCACCGACGCGACGGAGACGGCCGCGCCGTCGACCACGGAGCGGGCGACGACGGAACCGGACACCGAGACGCCGGAACCCACGCCGGAGCCGACGGCGACGCCCACAGCGACGCCCGAACCGACGGCGACACCGGAGCCGACGCCGGACCCCACGGCGACGGCGACACCCACCGAGACGCCCACGGCGACACCAGAGCCGACTCCCACGCCCACGCCGGAGCCGACGCCGACGGCGACGGCGACGGCGACACCCACCGAGACGGAGACGCCCCGTGACGGGAACATCAGCGGGAGCGACAACAGCGGACGGGGAAACAGCGACGACCCGGCCTCGGAGCGTGAGGACCACGACGACGAAGCGGAGGGAGAGGAAGAAGAGAACGACAGCCTGCTGACGGTCAGTCTTCCGTAGCGACCGTCTCCGCCTCGCCCTCCGAGTCGTCCTCGTCACCGAACAGCGTGTCCAGCGGGTTGTCCTCGATGTCGAGCGGGAGGTCGACGCGCCCGCGGCGGCGCGCGGACTCCCAGGACGCATAGGTCAGCTCGGTCCCGGCGAGGGCGTTGCGCCCCGAGATTTCGGGTTCGCGGTCCTCGCGGAGGGCGGCGACGACCTCCTCGATGGCCCGCTCGTAGAACGACGGGCGGGCCATGGTGCGGTCCGAGACGAACGGCGCCTTCTTCACGACCTTCCGGAGCCCCGCCTGGAACAGCGAGTAGTCGGGCGCGTGGATGGTGTCCTTCGTCGAGACGGTCTTCCACTTGCTCCCGTCGGTGCGGTAGCGCAGGGCGGGGCCGTCCTCGACGCCGAGTTCGATGACGCCGTCCTCGCCGATGAGGCGCATGTAACAGCCGATCATGCCCATGCCGTCGCCGGTGGCGGCGAGACAGTAGACGCCGTTGGTGTACTTGATCTGCGAGAGGCCGTGGTTCTCGTTTCGCGACCCGAACCAGACGTTCTCCTCGCTGGTGTCGACGCCCGCGAGTACCCACTCGGCGTGGGCGTCGTCGGTGTAGTACCGACAGAGGTCGAACTCGTGGACGCCGGCGTCGAAGAGGTTGTCCTCCGCCCACTCGATTCGCACGAGGTCGCCGACGGTGCCGTCGTCGAGCAGGTCCTTCGCCTCGCGGAAGGGCGCGCCGAAGCGGCGCTGGTTGTCGATGGTAAGCTGGACGTCGTTCCGTTCGCAGGCTTCGACCATCCGCTTGCAGTCGGCCCACGTCGTCGCCATGGGTTTCTCGCAGTGGACGGCCTTCGGGATGCCGCTCTCGGCACAGCCGACCGTGATGTCGGCGTGGAACTTCGGGGGCACGCAGATGCTCACGATGTCGGGGCGCGCCTCGCGGAGCATCGCCTCGTAGTCCTCGAAGACGTGCTCCTCGGGGATGTCGAAGCGGTCGGCGAACGCCTCGGCGTTCTCGCGGACGATGTCCGCGCAGGCGACCAGTTCGCAGTCGTCGAGTCGGAGGTAGCCCGGTGCGTGTCGGTACGCCATCGCGTAGCCACTGCGGTCTTTCTTCTCGGGGTCCGCCCCAGTGCCGATGATAGCAACGGTGTATCCCATCGTCCCGACGAGGGAGTGGAACGGGTAAGAATATGCGGTTACTAACGCGGCGCCGTCGGGGTTACCGACTCGTTGCGCTCACAGCCGGCGCGCTGGTAGGTGCGGTCGGTCTTGCGTGCGACGGTCCCCCAGTCGAAGCGGTCGACCTTCTCGCGGTTGTGCCGGCCCATCCCCTCGAGGTCGGCCTCGAGGGCGGCCACGAGCGCCTCTCGGAGGCCGTTCGGGTCCGCGCTGTCGTACGCGAATCCGCCCACGTCGTCGATGAGTTCGCCGACGCAGCCCTCTCGCGGGGCGACGACGGGCCGCCCGAAGGACATCCCCAGCATCGTCGTCCCCGAGGTGAGCACCTCGGAGAAGGGGAAGACGGTCACGTCCGCGGCGTTCATGTACAGCTGGATGTCGTCGTCGGGGACGAACTCCAGCACCGGGTGGACGCGGTCGTCGGCCGCACACAGGTCGCGAATCTCCGCCTCGAGGTCGTCGGTCCACGGGTTGCCGACGACGAGCAGTCGGGCGTCCTCGTCGTCGATGGTCGAGAAGGTCCGGACGAGCTCCGGGACGTTCTTGTACGACCGGATGAGGCCGAAGTAGAGGAAGACGGTCTCGTCGTCGAACTCGAGTTGGTCGCGGGCGGTGGCGCGCGAGACGTCGTTGGTGTAGCTCCCGACGTAGTGCCCGTGCGGGACGACGTCGATGCGCTCCTCGACGGACTGCGGGAGGCGGTAGGAACGGCATACCGCCTCGCGGGCGGCCCGACAGTGGACGATGATGCGGTCACAGAGACGAGAGGCGACGTGCCGGACGGCGCGTTCGGTGCGGGGCGACCGGCCCTCGTGGTCGGTGAGGTTGTGGACCGTCCAGACGACGTTGACGCCGAGCGCCCGGAGGACGGCCATCTCGAGGAGGAGGCGGACTCCGAGCAGGAAGGTCAACACCGAGGAGTCGGTGACGAACGAGCGGTGGAGCCAGTGGACGTGGAACACGTCCGGGCGCCCGTGTGCCACGACGGCACCGAGCAGGGGAAGGGGGTTTCGTTGTCGGCACAGCTGGACGTCGTACCCGCGGTCGGTCAGCCCGTCTCGGAGCTTCTGCTGGTAGGTGTTGCTGTCCGAGTAGTCCGGGTACATCAACACCGTACACGGCTCGTTGGGGGACGTTCGGGACACTCAGTGCATCAATCTGGGTGACGGACAATAACGCTTGTCCAGTCCAGCGGGCCCCGCACCCGCGGTCGGGACGCCTCCGTGGACGTCTCGTCGTGGGAAAATCACGAATTTGAGGCCGTTGGGTCGGGTATAAGGGGAGCCCCGGTCTGTGTGGGAACGTGAACGAGACGCGGAGGCACCTCGACGATGGACTCTGACGACTACGCGTTCGTGGCGGTCGTGCTGGTCGGCGTGTTGCTCGTCGTCGTCCCCGGGGTCTACTTCGCCTACAGCGCGGTCGGCGACCTGCTGGCCGGCCCCGGCGACCCCGGCCCGACCAACGGGACCGACACCGTCGCCGACACCCCGGTGGCGACCGACCCGCCCGCGTCCGACCCGCCCGACACCGATCCGGACGGGACCACCTCCACCCCGACGACGGTAGAGACCGGGTCGCCGCCCGCGACGTCCCCGGACTCGCCGGCGACGGACCCGACAGCGGAGCCTGAACCGACATCTGAACCGACGCCCGAGCCCACATCTGAACCGACGCCCGAGCCAACCCCGGAGCCGACACCCGAACCAACTCCAGAGCCGACGCCCGAGCCAACCCCAGAGCCGACACCTGCCCCAACGCCTGAACCCACCCCGGAGCCGACTCCGACGTCCACGCCGGAGCCGACGCCGACACCAACTCCCACGCCGACGCCAGCGCCGACACCAACACCGACACCGGAGCCCACCCCAACGCCGACCCCGACTCCCACTACGACGCCGACGCCAACTCCGGAGCCGACACCCACCCCAACGCCTGAACCGACCCCGACACCGACTCCGACCGCTACACCTACGCCGACACCGACACCAACGGCCACTGCGACACCAACTGCAACGCCAACGCCGACTCCCACACCGACACCGACTGCAACGCCGACGCCCGAACCTACGGAGACCCCGGACTCAGGGTGATGGCGCGGTCACTCGACGATGAGGTGAATCGGGGAGCGCCGGGCGCGCGGCGGGACGGTCAGTAGGCGTAGTCGCTGTCGACGGTGGCGGCGAGGTCGACCAGTCGCGCCGCGGCGTCGCTGAACCGGAGGACCTTCTGCATGTCACCTCCGAGTTCAAAGACGCCGCTCATCAGGCCGTCGATGGCACCGACCTCGCCGCTGGTCATGCGGACCCAGTCGGTGTAGGTGCCCCGGAGGACGAAGCCGTAGTCGACCGCCTCGGGGTCCTCGACCGCGTGGCAGTCGTGGGCCGCGCCGTCCTCCAGTCCGACGAAGAAGTAGCGGTCCTCGGGCAGTCGGTCGTCGGCCTGCAGATGAAAGAGCATGTCCCCGTCGAAGTCGACGCCCCACCCCGCGGCCCTCTCGCCGTACACCTCGTCGTCGTTGACGGCCTCCTGCCACGCCTGAATCCACTCCTCGCTCGGAAATCGGTGTGCCATACGGTGTCCCGTTCCGATGTGCGTCCCTCGCTTAAGCGTTCGGCCACTCGTGGAACGTTCACCATCGTTTGACAAGGTTAATCCACCTCGCAGTGGAGTGGCAGCACATGACACGACCAGAGCGGCGGGAGGTGGCGGCGGCAGTCGCGGCGGGTGCGGTCGCGGGGTTCGTCTCGGGGGCGCTCATCTACGTCCTCGGGGGGCCGGTGCGTCTGCGGTCGGTGGGCGCGCTCGTCGGGGCCGAGGCGTTGTCGGTCGGCTGGGCGGTCTGGCTGGCGCTCGCGCTCGGTCTGGGTGCGGGGTTCGCGGCCGTCGCCGCCCGGAGCATCAACGACTTCGTGGCGACGGCCATCCAGTTGACGTCGCGCAACGACCACCTGCGGGCCGCCCTGCAACCGATGATGGAACGCTCCGCGCTCGCCACCGTCGGCGTCGGCCTCGGGGCAGCCTACGGACTGCTCGCGGTGTTCGTGTACGTCCTCGCGCTGGCCGTCGGTGGCGGACCGTTCGTCGAGTTCGGCGTGGTCGGCGCGATGACCTACGGGCCGATCCTCGGCGGCGCGTACGGCGTACTCCTGACGGCGTAGTCCGCGAATCGTTCGAGCGTCGTACGTTCTGGAGTCGTACGTTCAGGAGTCGTAGAGCGTCGCGCCCGCGCCGACGCGCGTCTGGTAGGCGTGGGCGTCGACGCCCTCCGCGACGAACGCGTCGACCATCGTCTCGGCGACAGTCCGCCGGGTGCGGTCCCGGCAGACGGCGAGGACGGCGGGACCGGCACCGCTGATGGTGACGCCGGTCGCCCCGGCGTCGAGGGCCGCCTCCCTGACTGCCTCGTAGCCGTCGATGAGGCGAGCGCGGGCGGGCGTCACGAGAGGGTCGTCCATCCCGCTGCCGACGAGGTCCGGGTCCCCGCGACACATCCCCGCGACGAGGGTGGCCGCGTGGCCGACGGTGTCGACGACCTGGTCCATCGTGGCCGTCTCGGGGACGACCTTCCGGGCGTCGCGCGTCGAGACGACGATGTCGGGCAGGCAGGCGACCAGCGAGAGGTCCGAGTCGACCCGCGTGACGCCCTCGGGCGTCGCGATGGTGAACCCGCCGAGGATGGAGGGGGCGACGTTGTCGTCGTGGGCGGTGCCGGAGGCGACGGCCTCCCCTTTCGCCGCGATGGGGACGAGTTCCTCGCGCGTGTACCCGCGGTCGTACAGTTCGTTGAGGGCGACGGCGGCGCCCGCTGCACTCGCGGCGGACGACCCGAGGCCCGAGGCGGGTCTGACGCCCTTGTCGACCTCGATGTGGGCGGGGGCGTCGAGGGCGCGTGCGACCGCACCCACCGTGTTTCGCTCCGGGTCCTCGGGGATGTAGCGTGCGCCGACGCCCGTGACCTCGATGGTCGTCTCCTCGGCGCGTTCGACGCTGACGATATCCGCCGGGCGGTCGAGGGCGACGCCGAAGACGTCGAACCCGCTACCCAGGTTCGCACTCGTCGCCGGCGCCCGGACGGTAACCATTGCCCCCGCTTTCGAGAGAACCCGGAAAAAGCTAGCGACTGGAACTTCAGCGCCGCGCCCCAGCGACCGCCGGAGAGCGGAAGGCACATCCGGGCGGTCGCTGAACGGAAGACGATGATCGGTATCGTCGGCGGCGGCGTCGCGGGACTGGCGGCGGCCTACCGCCTCCAGCGTGCGGGTCACGAGGTGCGAGTGTTCGAGGCCGGAAGCGAGGTGGGCGGCCTCGCGGCCACCTACCCCACGCGCGGCGACCCCATCGAGCAGTTCTACCACCACCTCTCGAAGAACGAACGGACCATCGTCGACCTCGCCGAGGACGTCGGCGTCGGCGACCGGGTGGAGTGGCGCGTCGGCAAGAACGCCTACTACGTCGACGGCGTCGTCCACCCCCTCGACACCCCGTGGCAGATTCTCGCCTACCCACACCTCTCGCTGTACGACAAGTTCCGCCTCGCTATGCTGATGTTCGAAGTCGACGTGCGCGGGGGGCGACCCCGCCTCAACGCCTACGAGGACATCGAGGACTTCGAACACGTTCCCATCAGGGAGTTCCTGCTCTCCCACACCACTCGCGGCGTCTACGAGAACTTCTGGGAACCACTGCTGGACGCGAAGTTCGGCTCCCGGAAAGAGGACGTCAGCGCGGCGTGGCTCCTCGGCCGGGTGAAGTTCCGGGGCGAACGCGACCTGACGAAGGGGGAGATACTGGGCTACTTCGAGGGCGGGTTCGCTACCTTCGTCGACGCCCTCGCGGACGCGGTGGGTCGCGAGAACGTCGTCACAGACGCTCGCGTCACCGACGTCGCCTTCGGGGAGCGCGTCGAGTCGATGACTGTCGAGACGCCCGGGGGGACCGAGCGCCACGACGTGGACGCCTGCGTCGTCGCCGCGATGCCGGACGTCCTCGAGGGTCTGACGGGCTACGACTGCGACATCGACTTTCAGGGGTCGGTCTGTGCCGTCGTCACGATGGACGACTCCTTGACGGACACCTACTGGCTCAACGTGGCCGACGACGCCCCCTTCGGGGCGCTCATCGAGCACACGAACTTCGTGCCGCCCGAGCGATACGGCGGCGACCACCTGCTGTACGTCGCGAGTTACGTCCAGTCGCTGGACGAGGACCTCTGGCAGATGGACGACGAGGCGGTCGAAGAACTGTGGCTGGACGGCATCGCCGACCTCTTTCCCGACTTCGACCGCTCGTCGGTCGAGGAGGTCAGAATCGCCCGCAACCCCCGGACCGCACCGGTGTACGAACGCGGCTACCTCGACATGGTCGTGCCCTACGACCTGAGCGAGGCGGTCGCGGATGGACTGTACTACGCGGGAATGGCCTCGCGGGCGCAGTACCCCGAACGGTCGCTCAACGGCGCCGTCGAGGCGGGGTTCGAAGTCGCGGACGGCATCGTCGACGACCGGCCTCGGCAGTCGGTCGAGGCTGAGGACTGACCCGCCTCAGGCGGCCCCGCTGAGTCGATACTCGGGGTAGGCGAACAGGACGACGCCGAGTGCGAGGGCCGCGAGCGGATGTATCAGTGACTCGGAGAGACGTCCGCCCGTCTGGGCGGCGAAGACCAGCAACAGGGACCCACCCACCGCGGTGGTCAAGTGACGCTCCCACGCGGGTACCTGCTCGACGCCGCCGTGGCGCATCGCGTGGTACGCCCTGGCCGGCAGACCGACGACGAGACCCCAGACGACGGCACCCCAGAGGAGGGACGCGAGCGCCGAGGGCAGCCACCCCGTAGCCATCGCTGTGCACGGTCGAACGGTCGGCGGTGCGATAACGTTTCGGGACTGTCCCCCGTGGAGGAACGATACTCAGTCGTCCGCGTTCGCGCCCTCATCGTCGTCGTACTCGCCCATGCCGGGGGCGTCGCGTACGTCCACGTCGGGTTCCTCGGTGTCTCCGCCGACGGACATCTGGCCCGCCGCGTCCTCGACGTACACGTCGTCCGCGAAGCCGGCGACAGCGTTCTCGAACTCGCCTTCCTCCAGTTTCTCGGGGGTGGTGGGTGCCTCGGGGACCCCGCTGACGGGCGCGAACGCGCCGAGTGGGTCGTCGATGGTCACGTCGTAGTGCTTGAAGAACTCCTCGTAGCGGCGGTAGTGGTCCTCCAGTTCCCCGGCGGGAATCTCCATCATCTCCGTCCAGCCGTGGTTGAAGAAGTCGAAGTTGGCCTGGATGTGAGTCACCTCGCGGGCCTGCGCCTCGGTGTAGCCGGCTTCGAGGGCGGCCACGTAGGCATCCATCGTGGCGTCGAAGAACGCGTCGAGGTGCTCTCGGCGCTCTTCCTGCCGGGCCTCGTCGGCCTTCCCGAGGAATATCCTGGTGTGGAGGTCGACGAGTTTGCGGTTGGCGAACTCGCCCACGACCGGCGTGGTCAGCGCCTTCTTCGCGGCCCAGTGGCGCACGTTCTGGCGGATTTTCATCGGCAGAGCGTTGGGGAGGAACGGCCTTCAATGTTGGTAGCGGGCGGTCAGAACGCCCCCCGCGGGGTGTCGTGTTCGCCAGATAGCAACCCACATTAAGGGGGGAATCCAACCCTCGGAACATGAGCGCGTCGCACGTGATTATCGGCGACGGCATCGCCGGGAGTTCGGCCGCGGAGACCATCCGCGAGGCCGACGCCGAAGCCGAGGTCACCGTCATCACCGACGAGGGCGAGGCCCTCTACAACCGCATCCTCATCAAGGAGTTCGCCAAGGGCAAGATGCCCGCCGGTCCCATCTCCATCCACGAGGAGGACTGGTACGAGGAGCGCGACATCACCCTCAAGCTGAACACCCACGTCAACCGCGTGGACACGGACGCCCACGAGATTCACACCCACGAGGGCGAGACCATCGAGTACGACACGCTCCTCATCGCGACGGGCGGGACGCCGACACAACTCCCCGTCCCCGGCAGCGACGCGCGAGGCATCCACCATTTCTGGACGTTTCAGGACGCGCGGGGCATCCGCGAACACGCCGAAGCCGCCGACACGGGCGCGGTCATCGGTGCCGGTCTGCTCGGTATCGACCTCGCGGCCATCTGCGGCGCGCAGGACGTCGAGGCCAACTACCTCATGCGGGGCAACGCCTGGTGGCGCTACGCGCTCAGCGAGGAGGGCGCCGAAATCATCCACGACGCGCTCCGGGAGAACGGCGTCACGCCCGTCTTCGAGAGCGGCGTCGACCACTTCGACGTAAAGGACGGCAGGGTCGTCGGCGTCGAGGACCCCAACGCCGACTACTACGACGCGGACTTCGTCGGCGTCGCCATCGGCCTCAACTACAACACCGAGTTCCTGCAGGGTTCGGGCATCGAACGCACCGACGACGGCTCCATTGTCGTCGACGAACACATGCGAACCAACACCGAGGACGTGTACGCCGCGGGCGACCTCACCTACTTCTACGACGTCATCCTCGGCGACCAGGCCCAGAACGGCGCGTGGGGGTCCGCGAAGGAACAGGGCTCCATCGCCGGGCGCAACATGGTCGGAGACATGGGTGCTGACGTCGAGGAGGCCACCTTCGAGTGGGTCTCCTCGTACTCCATCACGCACTTCGACTTCCCGTTCCTCTCCTTTGGCCACCCCACCCTCGGCGACGACTCCGTCGAGCAGAAGTACTCCGACACCGAGTGGCGCCGCGTCGCCATCAAGGACGGCAAGGTCGTCGGTGGCGTCCTCATCGGCGACCTCGCCCCGCAGTCGAAGCTCAAGAAGCTCGCGCGCAACCAGGTCGACGTGAGCGACAAGAAGGAGTTCCTGCTGGAGGAGACCATCGACCTCGAGAAGTTCGAACCGATCGAAGCCGAACAGTAACCGGCGTCCGTTCTCCCGTCTTCCGTCTCTCGTTCTCGCACGCCCGCCAGCGCCCGCCCCGACCCGAGCGGTTCGAGGACGAGTGGCAGAGCGGTCGTGGTCCGCGCGTGCGTGTCGGATTCGGTCGTAGTGGGTCAGTGTGACACGGCCGTCAGACGCGTGCGGCGTGTGCATCGCTCGTCACAGGACGGCGGGCGCGGAGGTGTTATCCCCTCAGAGCGCCATTACTGTCTGATTACTATGGAAAAGAACGTCGGCGGGTACGACCGTATCGCTCGCCTCGTGATCGGTCCGGTCCTCGGTACTGTCTCCCTGGCCGCCCTCGCAGGCTACCTCAGTCTGGCGGTCGGCCCCCTGTCGACGGGCATCGTCGCCGCGCTGTTCGGTCTCGTCAGCCTCGTGCTCATCGTCACCGGCGCCACCCAACAGTGCCCCCTCAACCGTGCGCTCGGCATCAACACCTACGAGTCCGAGCGTCCGACTGACGCAGAGGAGACCTCCCGGTCGCGTAAGGCGGCCTGATATCGGGTCCCCCGTTCCCGGACCGTCGAGTACTGCTAACAGCACGCACGCCATCTACTACTGAACTCCACGAGCTAGTGCGGTGCCGCGAGCGACCCCACCGCGGGGAAAGCGAGTTCGCGGGCCGACGAGCGATAGCGAGGCGTGTCGCCCGCGCGCGAACGCAGTAAACGGTGGGACCGAAGCGGTTTAGCGGCGGGCGTATAAGGAACGACCATGCAAAGTGGCGGCTCCAGCGACATGACCCTCGCCTTCGAGTTGGAGGCGTTGAAGCGACTGGCCGAACCCGATTCGGTGTTCTCGGACGCGCGACAGTGGAGCAAGTACGTCGGCGTCGTCAGCGAGAAGCCCACCTACGTGGTGACGAACTTCACGCGCAAACAGCGCATCCGTCAGGACTTCTTCTCCGGGCCGCGGGGCAAACGCGAGAGCCTGGAGAACGTCAAGCGCCAGTTCGACACCGACCGGCACGTCTTCGTCGGGACGACCGAGGAGGACGCGGAACTGGCCGACGAGGTCGGCTGGGAGTTCCTCGGCATCGAGGACGCGGCCGAGGCGGCCGACTGGACGCTCGGCGAACCGGACACCCCCACCACGGCCAGCGGCGAGGAGCGCGACGACTGGCCGTGAGTCTGGACGTCGGCGCGGCTCTCCGCCGGGGGGCCGAGCGGGCGGCGACCCCGAGCGGCCTCCTCTTGCTCGTCCCCTTCGCCGCCCTCAGCGTCCTGAACGCGGCAGCGACGGCTCGGCTCGCGCTCTCGCTGGCCGACAGCGCGTTCGTCGACGGCGTCGTGACCACGCTCCGCGAGGCGGGCCGGCCCGACCTCGCGGAGGCGATGCTCGCCACGGTGTCGACCCAGCCCCTCGCGCTGCCGGTGTCGCCCGCCGTCGCCGGCGGGGTCATCGTCGCCGTCGCCGTCTCGCTAGAGGCGACGCGAATCGTCGCGGACCGGACGTTCGTCGCCGAGGCGGCGACGGGGCTCCACGAGCCGACGCGACGGCTCGGGCGAGCGACGCTCACCGGGGTCCTCGCCAGTCTGGTCGTCGGCCTCCTGTTGGTGCTCGGGGCGGCGCTCGTCCTGCCGGCGCTGCTGGTCGCGGTGGTGTTCTTCTTCACCCGGCAGTTCGTCGCCTGGGAGGACGAGTCGGTGGTCGGGGCGCTCCGGTCGAGCGTCTCGCTCGCGCTCGACGCCCCGCTGTCCGTACTCGGCCTCGCGGCGGGGCTGTTCGTCGTCGACCTCTTCGTGGGGTCGCTCGTCGGCGGGGTCGCGGGGCTGTTCGCGCCGGTGACCACCCGCGTCGTCGAACTGGTCGCCGGGGCGGCCGTCTCCGTGTACGCGAGCGCGGTTGCTGCGGACGCCTTCCGGCAGTTGCGGGGCCTCGGCCGGGAGGAGGCGGAGCGCGAGGAGTGGGAGGAACTGCTCCCCTGACGGGCGTCCCAGAGCGGACGACTTAACCGCGCGACGACGCAACTCCCGTGTATGGCAGAGCCGCGCGTGCCGGGCGGGTCGCCCCGCGAACTGTCGCTCCCGTGCGGTCGGACCGTCGACCTCCACGACCTCGACATGGGGATGCGCGACTACGAGTGTCCCTGCGGGGAGCGCCACGCCGTCGTGATGGACATGCACCCGCTGTCGCGGTGGGTGCCCGAGGACCTCGTGGCGGTGCTCCGCGAGGCGGTCGACACCACCACGGAGTCGGAGTTCGACACGATGCACGTCATGGGGATGGTACTGGAGGAGTTCCCCGAACAGGTCGTCAGCGTGGACGCGAGCGAGGACGGGCACGTCGGGTTCGCCCTCGTCTGGGCGGCCGACTTCGACTCCCGACGGCTCCACGAGGTGGTCGTCGAGTTGCTCGTCGAACTGATGGAACACGCCGTGAGCCACGCGAGCGACGACGGCGCGATGACCGAGTTCGAAGAGCAGATGCTGCAGTTCGACGTGCGCGAGTTCGTCGACCAGTACCGCGACCAGCGGGACTTCGCAGACGAGTTCGACCGGCCGGTGTAGTCGGCCAGCCGATTCGAACCCCTGAGCTATTTCCTTACGAACCAGTAGTGGGCGAACCAGTGGTACGGAACCCGACTATTTTATTAGGCTCGCTGGGGGATGACGTGACATGGCAGACGACGAATTCGACAGGCGGTCGTTCCTCCGACTCGCGGGCGGTGCCGCCGCGGCAGCGTCGCTCGCGGGTTGTGCCGGCGACGGTGACGGCAACGGGTCCGGGAACGGCAACGGGTCCGGGAACGGCAACGGGTCCGGGAACGGTAACGGGTCCGGCGATGGCGAGGGGACCGACCGCCCCGAACCGCAGACGCGCGAGGAGTACCTCCAGCGGGCGAACCTCCTCCTCCACGAGGAGGCCCCGTGGGTGTTCCTCAACCGGCAGTACAGCGTCTACGGCGTCAGCACCGACGTCCAGTGGGAGGCACGGCGCGACGAGCGAATCGACGCCTACACTATCGTCCCACAGGGGAACAAGACCTCCGTGACCATCACGCAGAGCCAGATGGACTCCGGGCTCGACCCACACGACCACCGCGAGACGCCGACCGACAACATCGTCCTCCAGTCGTACGAGGGGCTCCTGAGCAGGAACAAGGAAGGCGCCATCCAGCAGCAACTCGCGACGGGCTACGAGCGCGTCGAGCCGGGTCGGGTTCGATTTACCATCCGCGATGGCGTGACCTTCCACAGCGGGGAGACGCTCACCCCGGAGGACGTCGCCTTCTCCATCAACCGCATCGTCAAGGACGACGTCGGTGGCCTCACGAGCCCACAGCGCGACCAGCTCGCGGGCGTCACGGGTGCGACCCCCGTCGACGGCGAGCGGGCAGTCGAGGTCACCTCCGACGGTATCAACCCCATCGTCTTCCAGCAGTTCGCCACGTACTGTGACATCGTCCAGCGTCAGTGGATTCAGGACCACGACTCGGGGTACATCAACACCCACATGAACGGGACGGGGCCGTTCATGCTCGCGAACTATCAGCAGGACGTCAGCGTTCAGTACACCCGCTACGAAGACTACTGGAAGGAGCCGGCACCGGCCCAGTCGCTCACAATCACGGCCGCGGGCGAGTCGAGTACGCGTGTCAACCAGCTCCTCGGCGGCGAGACCGATCTCATCGTCAACGTCCCACCACAGGACGCCCAACGCGTCCAGGGAGCCGACAGCGCCTCGCTGAGTGCGAAGCCGAGTACGCGCATCATCTACAACGCGATGGTGTACAACCGCGAGCCGTTCGACTCGGTCGCGTTCCGACAGGCGATGAACTACGCGATCGACCTGGAGAGCATCGTCCAGAACGTCCTCGCGACGTTTGCGGCACCGACCGGTCAGCCGACGCTCGAGGGGTTCGTCGGCTACAACCCCGAGGTCGAACCGTACCCCTACGATCCCGAACGCGCCCAGCAGCTGGTCGAGGAGAGCGGCTACGCGGGTGCGAGTATCACGCTACACACCCCTGTCGGACGCTACCTGAAGGACCTCGAAATCGCACAGGCGGTGGCGAATCAGATCGACGAACTGGAGAACGTCTCCTGTAGCGTCCAGCAGCGCGACTTCCAGACGCTGGCCGGGGAACTGACCGACGGCGACATCTCGACCGGTCCCGCCTTCTACCTCATCGGGTGGGGGAACGCGACGTTCGACGCCAGCCAGACCATCCTCCCGCTGTTGACGACTGACGGGGTACTGACGTCTTACAGCAACGAGCGCGTCGACGAGCTGATGCGTCAGGCACAGAGCATGGCCGGGACCACGCCCGGCGATGGGGGTAGCGGGTCGAACTCGACTAGCACGGACAGCGCCAACGCCAGCGGCAACACGAGCGGCGAGTGATGGACCGCTCGGAGGACCAGTAGATGTCGTTCGGCCGGTTCCTCCTGAAGCGACTCCTCCAGGGAGTCGTGGTCGTCTGGGGGGTCATCACCGTGGTGTTCCTGTTGCGGTTCATCACGCCCGGCAGCCCCGTGGATGTCGTCGCACCGCTCGATGCGAGCGCCGAGCTTCGCAGACAGATTGCCCGCGAACTGGGCGTCAACCAGCCGCTGTACGTCCAGTACACCGAGTACCTGCTCGGCGTCGTCCAGGGCGACTGGGGATACTCGTACATCTCGCGGACGGAGGCGAGCGCACGCGTCTTCGCCCGACTCCCAGCGACGGTCGAACTCGCCGCGAGCGCGACCGTCGTCGCGGTAGTGCTATCGATACCACTCGGCGTCGTCAGCGCGACGCGGCGCAACCAGCCCGCAGACTACGGCGCGACGACGTTCTCGCTGCTCGGTATCTCGACGCCGAACTTCTGGCTCGGCATCATGCTCATCCTCCTGTTGGGGGTGCAGTTCGAAGTGTTCCCGGTCGGAGGACGCGGCGTCGGGTTCCTGCCGGCGCTGGGTATGCTCCTCGTCGGAAACCCGGGTGGGATAGTCAACTGGCTCGCACACATCACGCTCCCGGCGATCACCCTCGGGACGTACTTCACGGCGCTCATCACCCGCCTGACGCGCAGCGGGATGCTCGACCAACTGGGCCGGTCGTACGTCCGGGCCACACGCGCGAAGGGGCTCCCCGAGACGCTCGTCCGGTACCGCCACGTCCTGCGGAACACGCTCATCCCGGTCGTCACGGTCGTGGGCCTCCAGATGGGGACGCTCATCGGCGGGGCGGTCATCACGGAGGCCGTCTTCGACTGGCCCGGCCTCGGAACGACGGTCATCAATTCCATCAACCAACGCGACTGGCCCGTCCTCCAGGGGGCACTCATCGTCATCGGGGTCGGCTTCGTCGTCGTGAACATCGCCGTGGACGCGCTGTACGCGTATCTCAACCCCCGGGTGGTCGAATGATCTCCCCGCGGACGCTCAGAAACCTGAAACGCGAACTCCGCCGGAGTGCGCTGGCGAAGACCGGCATCGTCCTCGTCCTCGCCGTCGTGCTCGTGGCGACGTTCGCGCCGCTGCTCGCGCCGCACAACCCGCGAACACAGGACCTGGACGAGAAGCGCCTGCCACCGCTCGGCTTCAGCGGCACGGAGAACCAGACGACGACGGAGTTCGTCAACGGCTCCGTACAGGTCGTCACGGAGAACGTCACCGTCAACGCGACGCTGGAACACCCCCTCGGGACGAACGCGCTCGGCCAGGACATGCTCTCGCGGGTCATCTACGGCGCGCGGACCTCGTTGCTGGTGGGACTGCTGGGGACGACGCTCGCGATGCTCATCGGCGTCCCCATCGGTCTCGTCGCGGGGTACTACCGCGGGCGAATCGACGACGCGCTGATGCGAAGTGCGGACGTCATGCTCGCGTTCCCGTCGCTCGTCCTCGCCATCGCCCTCGTGGGGCTGTGGGGGCGGGCGGCGGTTCCCATCCCGGACCCGTTCGTCATCTTCGGCCTCGCGCCGGAGATGCCCGCGACGTTCACGCTCCCGGGGACGGTCATCGTCGTCGTCGGCCTCGTCACGTGGGTGTGGTTCGCGCGCGTCGCACGGGGGGAGGCCCTCTCGGTGCGCGAGGAGGAGTACGTCAAAGCCGCCCGCAGTCTGGGCGCGAAAGACCGCTTCGTCATCCGAAAACACATCCTTCCGAACAGTGCAACGCCAATCCTCGTCCTCGCGACCATCCAGGTGGCGGCCATCATCCTCCTGGAGAGCGCGCTGTCGTTCCTCGGGTTCTCGGGCACCACGCTCTCGTGGGGCTTCGACATCTCCCAGGGGCGTGATTACCTCGCCACGGCGTGGTGGATCGCCACGATGCCAGGTATCGCCATCGTCCTCACCGTCATCGGCATCAACCTCATCGGTGACTGGTTGCGCGACGCCCTCGACCCCGGCATCCAGGGGGAGGGAGGTGGCGCATGACCGGCGGTGGCCCGCGGGACCTCCTGCGCGTCGAGGGGCTCTCGACGTCCTTCTTCACCGAGGAGGGACAGGTCAACGCGGTGGAGTCCGTGAGCTTCGACGTGCGCGACGGCGAAATCCTCGGCATCGTCGGCGAGTCGGGGTCCGGCAAGTCGGTGACGGCGCTGTCGCTCATCGACCTCGTCGAGTCGCCCGGGCGCATCAGGGACGGGGAGGTGTGGTACCGCAACCCCGACCTCGCGGGCGAGTTCCCCGACGCCGCCGACGGCGACTTCGTGGACCTCCGGCAGGTCCCGAAGGGGGTCCGACGCGCCCTCAGAGGCCCGTCGTTCAGCATGGTGTTTCAGGACCCGATGAGCAGTTTCAACCCCTCCATCACGGTCGGCGAGCAGATCGCCGAGGCCGTGGAGGTCCAGCGCCGGGCGCGGTCGAACCCCCGGTCGACCCGGTCGCGGACGCAGGGCTACGGACTGGGACGTCTCGTCCTCGACAGCGTCGTCCCCGGGCGCGGGTACACCGACGAGGCGAGCCACGCCCGCGCGGTGGAGTTGCTCGAACAGGTGGGCATCCCGGACCCGGCCGACCGGGCCGACGAGTACCCCCACCAGTTCTCGGGGGGGATGCTCCAGCGCGCGATGATCGCGCAGGCGCTGGCCGGCGAACCGGACCTGCTCATCGCGGACGAACCGACGACGGCGCTGGACGTGACGATTCAGGCCCAGATTCTGAACCTCCTGTCCGACCTGCAGGAGGAACGCGGGATGAGCGTCGTCCTCATCACGCACGACCTCGGCGTCATCGCCCGGATGTGCGACCGAGTCTGCGTGATGTACGCCGGTGAAGTGGTCGAGCGGGGGACGCTGGAGGACGTCTTCGACGACCCGGTCCACCCCTACACGCAGGGGCTCCTCGGGTCCATTCCGGACCTCGACGACCCGTCGCCGCGCCTCCAGCCCATCGAGGGGAACGTCCCCTCGCTGCTGGCGAGCGAGATGGGCGACCGCTGTTACTTCGCGGACCGCTGTCCGAAGGCGATGTACGAGTGTCTCGACAAGCCGCCGGAGTTCCCGGCGGGCGGGGAGGAACACCGGGCGAAGTGCGTCCTCGCGGACCACAAGTTCGACCCGAGCGAGGCGCTCCCCGAGGACTACTTCGAGGCCGGCGCGCCCGCCGACCGTGAGGGCGGGCGCGCCGAGGGGGTGAGCGACGATGACTGACCCGCTCGTGCGCGTCGAGGACCTCAAGAAGTACTACTTCGAACGGGACACGCTCATCGACCGCATGCTCGGGCGGGAGCCGCGGAGCGTGAAGGCCGTCGACGGCGTGAGCTTCGAACTCGAACCCGGTGAGACGCTGGGGCTCGTCGGCGAGTCCGGCTGTGGGAAGTCCACGACCGGCGAGACGCTCCTCGCTCTGCGCGAGGCGACCGAGGGTCGGGTGCTGTTCGACGGCGAGGACGTCTTCGCCATGTCCGACGGCGAGCGCCGCGAGTTCCGCAAGCGGGCGCAGGTGGTCTTCCAGGACCCCTTCTCCAGTCTCGACCCGCGCCAGACGGTCGGCGAGATCATCACCGAACCGCTGGTCATCCACGGCATCGCGGACCGACAGGAGCGTCGCGAGCGCGCGAAGGACCTGCTCGAACGCGTGGGGCTCTCGGCGGGACAGATCGACCGCTACCCCCACGAGTTCTCGGGCGGCCAGCGTCAGCGGGTCGGCATCGCCCGCGCGCTGGCGCTCGAACCGGAGTTCGTCGTGCTCGACGAACCCGTCTCCGCGCTGGACGTGAGCGTGCAGGCCCAGATCCTCAATCTGCTCGAGGACCTGCAGGACCAGCTCGGTCTCACCTACCTGTTCATCGCCCACGACCTCTCGGTGGTCCGGCACATCTCCGACCGCGTGGCCGTGATGTACCTCGGGGAGATCGTCGAGACCGGCGAGGTGGACGACATCTTCGAGGACCCCCAGCACCCCTACACGCAGGCGTTGCTGGAGAGCGTCCCGCGGGCGAGCACCGCCGAACACGGCCGTCGGGTGGACGCCCTCGCGGGCGACGTCCCCTCCCCGCGGAACCCGCCGTCGGGGTGTCACTTCCACACCCGCTGTCCGTACGCGCGCGAGACGTGCCGCGAGCGGGAACCGGACGCGTACGACGCGGGGGATGGTCAGCAGGCGGCCTGTTTCCGCCTCGTCGAGGACCACCCCTACTGGGAGTCCGAACCCATCGAGCAGGCCGCGACGGACGGACCCGCGGGCGAGTCGGCGACCGGCGAGGCGGACTAACCGACGAGGTCGAACCCCGGGTTCCACGCGACCTCCCACAGGTGGCCGTCGGGGTCCGCGAAGTACCCCGAGTAACCGCCCCAGAACACCTCCTGTCCGGCTTTGACGACCTCGCCACCGGCGGCCGCCGCCTCGGCGGGGACGGTGGCGTCGTCCGCCAGCAGGTCCCGGGGGTACAGCGAGAGCCACGCCCCCGCGAGGTCGAAGAACGCCACGTCCGCGTCGGGGTCACGCTCGCGCATCGGGAGACCCAGCCCCTCGCGATAGAAGCGAATCGCGCGTTCGAGGTCCGTCACGCCGAGGGTGACGAGGCTGATGTGCGGGTCCATGCGCCCCGGAGGTCTTCGGGTGAGAAAGCGTATCCGCCGGTACGGGCCGACAGCGGCCCGGAGGCGGGCCGCGGCAATAGTTACGAATATCGAAACCAGTCTGCGAGATTCGCAGGAATCCGCCGTGCTTATTACGATGTGCCCACTCGTCGCGTGTAATGAGCGACGAGGACCGGACGATTCTGCTCATCGGGAGTGGACCAATCCAGATCGGTCAGGCGGCCGAGTTCGACTACTCCGGCGCGCAGGCGTGTCGCGCCCTGCAAGAAGAGGGGGCGCGAGTCGTCCTCGTCAACTCCAATCCGGCGACCATCATGACCGACCCGGAGATGGCCGACGAGGTGTACATCGAACCCATCACCCCCGAGGCCATCTCGGAGATCATTCGCCAGGAGGAACCCGACGGGGTCATCGCGGGCCTCGGCGGGCAGACAGGGCTGAACGTCACCGCCGAACTCGCCGAACAGGGCATCCTCGAGGAGTACGACGTCGACATCATGGGGACGCCGCTGGACACCATCTACGCGACGGAGGACCGCGACCTCTTCCGCAGGCGCATGGAGGACATCGGCCAACCCGTCCCCCGGTCGACCACCATCACCCTCGACGAGGGCGAGTCGGTGACGAACCTCGACGAGGCGGCCCTCCGTGACCAGGTCGACGACGCCGTCGACGCCGTCGGGGGCCTCCCGGTCATCTCGCGGACGACCTACACCCTCGGCGGGAGCGGTTCGGGTGTCGTCGCTGACATCGAGGAACTGTACGAGCGCGTGCGCAAGGGGCTTCGCCTCTCGCGCAACACCGAGGTGCTCATCACCGAGTCCATCGCGGGGTGGGTCGAACTGGAGTACGAGGTGATGCGCGACGCCGACGACTCCTGTATCATCATCTGCAACATGGAGAACCTCGACCCGATGGGCATCCACACGGGCGAGTCGGTCGTCGTGACCCCCTCGCAGGTCATCCCCGACGACGGCCACCAGGAGATGCGCACGGCGGCGCTGGACGTCATCAGGGAGTTGGGGATTCAGGGCGGCTGTAACATCCAGTTCGCGTGGCGCGACGACGGCACCCCCGGCGGGGAGTACCGGGTCGTGGAGGTCAACCCGCGCGTCTCGCGCTCGTCGGCGCTGGCGTCGAAGGCGACGGGCTACCCCATCGCCCGCGTCACCGCGAAGGTGGCCCTCGGCAAGCGCCTCCACGAGATAGAAAACGAGATCACCGGCGAGACGACCGCCGCCTTCGAACCCGCCATCGACTACGTCGTCACGAAGGTCCCCCGCTGGCCCAAGGACAAGTTCACCGACGTGGACTTCACCCTCGGGACGGCGATGAAGTCTACGGGCGAGGCGATGGCCATCGGCCGCACCTTCGAGGAGTCGCTCCTGAAGGCCCTCAGGTCGAGCGAGTACGACCCCGCCGTCGACTGGGCGGACGTGAGCGACGAGGAACTGGAGGCGGACTACCTGGAGACGCCGACGCCCGACCGCCCGTACGCCATGTTCGAGGCGTTCGAGCGCGGCTACACCGTCGAGCAGGTGACCGAGATGACGGGCATCGAGTCGTGGTACGTTGAGCGCTACGAGAACGTGACGGCGGCCGTGGCCGCCGCCGCGGAGGGCGATTTCACCGCCGCCGCCACCGCCGGCCACACGAACGCCTCCATCGCCACCGCGACGGGGACGGACGTGGGCGAGGTCGAACAGTCGGTCCCGGGTCGCACCTACAAGCAGGTCGACACCTGCGCCGGGGAGTTCGCCGCCCAGACGCCGTACTACTACTCCTCGCGCAAGCCCGAGTTCTTCAAGGGACCCTACGAGGGAGACGCCGCCGCGGGCGAACTGCGCGTCGACCGCGACGTCGAGAGCGTCGTCGTGGTCGGGGGCGGCCCCATCCGCATCGGACAGGGCGTCGAGTTCGACTACTGTGCGGTCCACGCCGTCCGCGCCCTGCGCGAGATGGGCATCGACGCCCACGTGGTGAACAACAACCCGGAAACCGTCTCCACCGACTACGACACCTCCGACGGCCTGTTCTTCGAACCCGTCACGGCCGAGGAGGTGGCCGACGTGGTAGAGGCCATCGACGCCGACGGCGTGATGGTCCAGTTCGGCGGGCAGACCTCCGTGAACATCGGCCACCCCCTCGAGGCGGAACTGCAGCGCCGCGGCGTGGACTGCGATATTCTGGGGACCACCGTCGACGCGATGGACCTCGCGGAGGACCGCGACCGGTTCAACCGCCTGATGGACGAACTCGGCATCCTCCAGCCGGAGGGCGGCTCCGCCACCAGCGAGGCGGAGGCGCTCGACCTCGCCAACGGCATCGGCTACCCGGTCCTCGTCCGCCCGAGCTACGTCCTCGGTGGCCGCGCGATGGACGTGGTCCACTCCGACGCCGAACTGAAGGAGTACATCGAGGAGGCGGTTCGCGTCTCGCCGGACAAGCCCATCCTCGTCGACCAGTTCCTCGCCGACGCGGTGGAACTCGACGTGGACGCCGTCGCGGACGGCGAGGACGTCCTCATCGGCGGCATCATGGAGCACGTCGAGAGCGCGGGCGTCCACTCCGGGGACTCCGCGTGCATGATTCCCCCGCGCTCGCTCTCGGAGGACGTCCTCGGGCGGGTCCGTGAGGTGGTCGAGGACATCGCCCGCGCGCTGGACACGAACGGCCTGCTGAACGTCCAGCTAGCCGTGAAGGACGGGCAGGTGTACGTTCTGGAGGCCAACCCGCGGTCCTCGCGCACTGTCCCGTTCGTCTCGAAGGCGACGGGCGTCCCCATCGCGAAACTCGCAGCGCAGGTGATGGCGGGCGCCTCGCTCGCGGACCTCGACACCGAGGAGCGCATCCCCGAACACACCAGCGTCAAGGAGGTCGTCCTGCCGTTCGACCGCCTGCCCGGCAGCGACCCGCGCCTCGGCCCGGAGATGAAGTCCACGGGCGAGGTGATGGGCACCGCCCGGACCTTCGGGAAGGCCTACGACAAGGCGCAGGACTCGACGGGCAAGCCCGTCCCGAGCGAGGGGACGGCCGTCGTCGACCTGCCCGTCGAGGGCTTCGAGGAGTACTTCAACCTCGTCGAGTTTGAGGACACGGACGCCTTCGCGGACGCCATCCGCGCCGGTGAGGTCGACCTCATCGTCTCACGCGAGCGCCGCCCGCTGGAGGTCGCCGTCGAGGAGGAGGTGACGTACTTCTCGACGGAGGCGTCGGCGCGCGCCGCCCTGGAGGCCATCGAGGCGAAGGACGACCCCATCGACGTCCAACCCATCGACCGCCGCCCGTCGGGCGTGGCGCGGTGGGGGAGCGGGGAGTAACGGCGCGGAGAACGCGAAGCGCGCGAGGGAATCGACGTAGCACCCGAAACCCGTCCGCAGTCGAGTGGTCTCTCCTGCCGGGCACGCCGGGTCGGGGTAGCTTCTTGCCGACCCCCGGAGAGGGACGGGCATGGACTCCGACGACGACCGGGAACGTGCGGTCGAGGCGGCCTTCCCCGAACTGGCCGCAATCGAGGACGACGCCCTGCGGGCGGGCGTGCGGCGCGCGTGGACGACGGCGATGGCCGACACCGGCTGTTCGGACCTGACGTCGGTGCCGTGGTTCCCGCCCGCCCAGCGGCGACTGGGCATCGACGACGAGTTCCTCGTCGACCACGTCCGGGACGTGACCCGCCTCGCGGTGGCGATGGCGGAGACGCTCCACGACTGCCGGACCGTCGACTGTGACCTCGATACGGTCCTCGTGGGGGCGCTCGTCCACGACGTCTCGAAACTGTACGAGTTCGACGGGATGGACGAGACGCCGGTGGGTGACCTGCTCGGCCACCCCCACTACGGCGTCCACGTCGTCTCGCGGGCGGGCCTGCCCGTCGAGTACGCCCACGTCGTCCTCTCGCACACGGGCCGGACGACGGTCGACCCGGCGACGCTGGAGGCCGAGATAATCAAACGGGCCGACGAGGTGGCCGCGAGCGCCATCCGACTGCGCGCCCTCGACGACCTGCGCGACGCGTAGCTCAACACGTGCTCTCGACGGCCTGCGCGGGGCAGTGGCCGTCACGTGCTCTCGACGGCCTGCGCGGGGCGTCGGGCGGGACGCCGAAACGCCGATACCCCTCCCGCGTGTCGGTCCGTCGATGACGCTGACCTCCGACGACCCGACGGTGCTGGTGGCGGGAGCGAGTGGCCGGACCGGCCGCGAGATACTGGACGTACTGCTCGACGCGGACATCCGCGTCCGGGCGCTCACGAACACCCCCGAGAACGTGGAGACGCTGGAACTGCAGGGCGCCGAGGAGGTGCTCGTGGGGGACCTGCTGGTCCCCGAAGACGCTCGCCGGGCCGTCGAGGGTGTCGACGCCGTCGTCTGCGCCGTCGGGTCGAAACCCGGCCCCGGCCTGCTGGTCGGCCCCCTCGTGGACGGCGAGGGGACCGTGAACCTCGTGCGGGCCGCCGAGGAAGCCGGCGTCGAACACTTCGCGCTCGTCACCTCCATCGGCGTCGGCGACTCCCGCGGGGGGATGCCCGCGCTGTTCCGGCGCTTCCTCAACCTCTTCGGCATCGTCGACGCGAAGGGGGAGGCGGAGGCCGCGCTGCGGGCCTCCGACCTCGCGTACACCGTCGTCCGACCCGGCGGCCTCACGGGTGGACGCGCGACGGACGACCTGCTGGTGGGCGAGGGCGGCGACACCGTCTCGGGGTCCGTCCCGCGTGCGGACGTGGCCCGGCTACTGGTGGCCGCGCTGTTCACCCCCGAGAGCGAGGGCCGCACCTTCGAGGTGGTGTCCCGCGAGGGCCTCCGCGGGGACGCAGAGGGCGTCGTCGAGGTGGACTGGCAGTACCCGGAGTCGAAGTACTGACCGCTGCCGACCACTCCGCGAACGCTTTTGCACCGTGCCCGCACATCGCAGGGCATGGCTCGTCAGTCCCGAGAGACGCCGGAACCGAAAGAGACGTTCACGCTGGCCGCCGCGCAGGTCGAACCCGAGTACCACGACAAGGAGGGTACCCTCGACATCACCTGCGAGTGGATAGAACGCGCCGGAGCGGCGGGCGCGGACCTCGTCGTCTTCCCGGAGACGTTCTTCCCGGGGTACCCCTACTGGCGCGGGAGTGTCCCCATCCCGCGCTGGACGGACCTGATGGTCGACCTCCAGAAGAACAGCCTCCACGTCGAGGACGACGCCGTGACGGTCATCGAGGAGTGCGTGGCCGAGGCGGACGTCCACGTCGCCCTCGGGACGAACGAACTCAGCGACCGCCGCGGGAGCGAGACGCTCTACAACTCCATCTTCTACTTCGAGCGCTCGGGCGAACTGGTGGGCCGACACCGCAAACTCATGCCGACCCACGAGGAGCGTGCCATCTGGGGGCGGGGTGACCCCGCCCACCTTCGCACCTACGACACGGACATCGGGTCGCTCGGGGGTCTCGTCTGCTACGAGAACCACATGACGCTCTCGAAGGCGGCGCTGTGCGCGCAGGGCGAGGAGGTCCACGCCGCCGTCTGGCCGGGCTTCTGGGACGTCGACACCCACCCCGGTCGGAAGTCCCGCGCCGAGTCGCCGGACGCGATGGACACCTGCGACATCTACCCCGCGATGCGCGAGTACGCCTTCGAGACGCAGTCGTTCGTCGCCGCCTGTTCGGCGTACATGAGCGAGGACGTCACGGAGGAGTGGGGCGACGAACTCGGGTTCAACGTCGCGGCGGGCGGGAGCATGCTCGTCAACCCCGCGGGCATCGTGAAGGCCGGCCCCGTCGTCGGCGAGGAGGCACTCCTCACCGCGGAGTTCGACCGCGACGAGCGCCGGGCGACGAAGGCGTACTTCGACGCGATGGGCCACTACACCCGGTGGGACGCAGTCAACCTCGAACTGCGCGACGCCGTCGCGGAACCGGTCCACGACCACGGACACGACGGGGGCCGGGCGCGGAGTCGCGAGGGCCTCTCGGCGGCCCGGGCGGAGGAACTCGCCGCCGAGTACGACGTCCCCGTCGAGGCGGTGGAGGGAATCGCGTCCGAACTGGAGGGGTAGCCGTCGCTCCTCGGTCGGGTGGTGGGGTACGAGAATCGACGTCCGCGTCCGCGGCTAGTCGGCGAGCGCGGGTTTCTTGCTCCCGTCTCCGGCCATCGCCAGCACGTCGTCGAAGAAGCCGAGCGTGTCGTGCGGGCCGGGGTTGGCCTCGGGGTGGTACTGGCGCGTGAGGATCTCGAGTTCGTCGCTCTCGAGGCCCTCGGGGGTGTCGTCGTTGACGTTGATCTGCGTTACCTCCAACTGGTCGCCGGGGTCGGCGACGGTGTAGCCGTGGTTCTGCGTGGTCATGACGACCTGCCCGGTGCGGAGGTCCTTGACGGGTTGGTTGACGCCGCGGTGGCCGAAGGTCATCTTCTCCGTCTCGCCGCCGAGGGCGCCCGCGATGACCTGCTGGCCAAGACAGATGCCGGCGAGCGGAAGGTCGCCGACGAACTCGTCGACGAGGTCGGCGGCCGCCTCGAAGTTCTTCGGGTCGCCGGGGCCGTTCGAGATGAACAGTACGTCGGCGTCCAGTTCGCGGACCTCCTCGGCGGTCACGTCGTA
Organism: Halomarina litorea; assembly: GCF_024227715.1. NCBI lineage: Archaea > Methanobacteriati > Methanobacteriota > Halobacteria > Halobacteriales > Natronomonadaceae > Halomarina > Halomarina litorea. The sequence goes on from NZ_CP100448.1 coordinate 2,351,483, forward strand.
GGGGAGGCGGTGGACGGTGGCGTCGCGGTCAACCAGCGACTCCACGATGGAGCCCTTCGCGCCGCAGTCGACGAGGGCCACCTCGGGGCCGTCGCCCTCGGCGTTGTAGGTGACGGACTCGGAGACCGACACCTGCTTGCCGATGTCGACGTGTTCGCTCATGCCCTTGCACTTCGCCAGTTCGTCCAGCGCGTCCTCGGGGGTCACGTCGGGGCCGACGGCGATGCCGCACTTCATCGCCCCCTCCTCGCGGACGTTCGTGACCACGTCGCGCGTGTCGATGTGGTCGACGGCGGGGACGTCCTCGCTCGTCAGCCACTCGGCGACGTCCTCGGTGAGTTCGCGAGCGAGCACCGCGCGCGGGTGGATGCGCTCGGACTCGAAGCGCTCGTCTCGGACACCGTAGTTGCCGATGAGGGGGTACGAGAACGTGAGGACCTGCTCCTCGTAGGAGGGGTCCGTCAGGGACTCCTCGTATCCGGTGTATGCGGTCGTGAAAACCAGTTCGCCGCGTGTCCGGCCGGGAGCGCGACCGCGCGCCGGGATGACGCGCTCGCCCTCCAGTGCCACGTAGGCGTCCATCGTTACGAATCACATAGGAACACGCCCCTATAGTCGTTGTGTTCGTAACAGAGTTACGAAATTCGTAATCGGTAAGTGCGGATGGTGTCTACCCTCGTATCTCGATGGACAGTCTGGACCGCGACATCCTCGACATCCTCCGGCGGGACGCGCGCACGCCCTACACGGAGATCGCGGAGCAGGTCGGCACGAGCGAGGGGACGGTGCGAAACCGGGTGGACCGCCTCGTGAGCGAGGACGTCATCGAACGGTTCACCGTCGCCACCCGGACGGGCAACGTGAAGGCGATGGTCGAGGTGGGCGTCGACGTGAACGTCGACACCACCGGCATCGCAGCGCGGATGGCCGACTGGGAGGACGTCGACTTCGTCTGGCAGGTCAGCGGCGAGGAGGACCTCGTGCTCGTCGTCGACGCCGCCGACACCCGACGGGTGAACGGCCTCATCACCCGCGCGCGCGAACAGGAGGAGGTCATCTCGACGAAGACGCGACTCATCCTCGACGAACGCCTCGGGTAGCCCTACTCCTCCCGCCCCGGGGGGGCGCCGACCCCCGGCGTCCCGTCGGCCCACTCCGGCGTCTGGAGCTGTCGTTTCCCCGCGTGTATCCGTCGGTAGGTCCGCCTGAACAGTCGGTCCGCCCCGCTCGTCCGGACGACTGGCTCAACGCGACCGTCGCGGATGGCCGCGACGACACTCTCGGGGGACGGGTCGTCGGCGTCGACGCGGGTGTACGCCCGCCCCACCTCGAAGGGGTAGTGGGCGTCGCTCCCGCCGACCAGCGGCAAGTCGCGGTCCGCGGCGAGATGCTCGACCCACTCGCGCGTGCGCGGGTGCTTCCCGTTGACCTCGATGGCGTCGACCTCGGCGTCGCTGTCTCTGACCGTCGAGTTCCGGTAGGGGTGGGCGAGGATGGCCGCACAGCTGTGGTCGTGCGCGGCGTCGACCACCTCCCCGGGGGTGAGTTCGCCCGCACGGGTCACGCGCGGCGGGTCCGGCCCGACGACGAGGACGTGACCGAGCGTGGTCGTGACCTCGATACCCGAGAGTGAGACGGTCGACCCGGTGTCGAACGGTTCGTAGTAGTCGTGGTTCGTGAGAGCGACGCCGTCCAGCCCCCGCCAGCGAGCCATCGCTCCGAGCAGTCGGGCGCCGACCGGGTCGTAGGGGGTGGGTCGGCCGGGGAACCCGTGGAAGAAGCGCGTGTGTGTGTGCAGGTCGAGCGAGAGCACACCGATAGTAGCAGGCTACACGCCTTTGTCCTTCGGATTGCTAGGGGAAGGGATGACAGATCCGGAGACGGTCCTCGTGTTGAACCCGGTCAGCGGGCGCGCCAACCACGCCGCTCGCGTCCGGGAACTCGCCGCGGAACACGGCTTCTCCGTCCGCGAGACCGAGCGGTCGGGCGACGCGGTAGGGTTCGCCCGCGACGCGGCCGAGGACGGTGCCGACCGAGTCGTCGCCTGCGGGGGCGACGGCACCCTCAACGAGGTGGTCCGGGGGCTCTGGCTGGCGGACGCCCTCCCCGAGGTGGAGTTCGGCGTCGTCCCCGGCGGGACGGGCAACGACTTCGCGGACAACATCGGCATCACGAGCGTCGAACTGGCGTTCGCGGCCATCGCGAGCGGCGAGCGTCGAACCATCGACCTCGGAGTGGTCCGGGCCGACGGCGGCGACCCGTTGCCCTTTCTCAACTCCTGTATCTGCGGACTGACGGCCAACGCCAGCGCGAACACCGCCCCGGAACAGAAAGAGCGCCTCGGCGTCCTCGCGTACGTCCTCAGCAGCCTCCGGGAGATGGCGACGTTCGACGGCCTCGAACTGTCGGTGACGCCCCGCGGCGAGGGCGACCCGTGGCACGGGCCGGCGGCGATGGTGCTCGTGGGCAACGCCCGGCGGTTCCCGGGCGAGCGGGCGACGCAGGCGAACGTGGAGGACGGCCTGCTCGACGTGACCATCGTCGAGCGTCAACCGACCGTCGACCTCGCGAGCGGGGCCGCGCTCGTCCAGTTGCTCGGTCGGGACCCCGAGTGGGTGACGCGACTGGTGACGCCCCACCTGGAGATCGCCGTCCGTGACGACGACCCCGTCACGTTCAGCCTCGACGGCGAGATGGTCACTACCCACCGACTGGACGTCTCGGTCGCCGAGGCTCGCCTGTGCCTCCCGGTGGGCGGGGCCTACGACCCCAACCCCGTGTGACCGACCGAAAGGCCCGACTGCAGTGTCTTTGCCGGCGGCCGCGAACCGGTGGACGATGAACGACCGCGTCCTCGTCTACAACCCGGCGAGCGGGAACCGACGCGCCGGTCGTCGAGCCGTCCGTCTCGCGACCGACCGGGGGTTCGCCGTCCGCGAGAGCGCGGGCCGCGGCGAGACGCGGACGCTCGCACGCGAGGCAGCGACGGGCGGGGCGGAACTGGTCGTCGCCTGCGGGGGCGACGGCACCCTCAACGAGGTGGTCCGAGGGGTGTACGAGGCGGACGCGCTGGCCCGGACGCGACTCGGCGTCGTCCCCGGCGGGACGGGCAACGACTTCGCGGACAACATCGGCATCACGTCGGTCGGGGCGGCGTTCGACGCCCTCGACGGCCCGGCGCGGCGACTCGACCTCGGGACCGTCGAGGAGCGAGGCGGCGAGGACGGCCCGGTCCGACCGTTCTGTAACTCCTGCGTCGGCGGGCTGACGGCGAACGCCAGCGCCCGGGCGACGCCCGACCGGAAGCGCCGACTGGGGGTGCTCGCGTACGTCCTGACGACGTTCGCGGAGTCCCGGAGCTTCGAGGGGCTGGAACTCGATGTGCGCGCGGGCCCGCGCGAGGACCCGCTCTGGTCGGGCCGGGCGCTGATGGTCCTCGTCGGGAACGCCCGGCGGTTTCCGGGCGAACGGCGTCGCCCGGCGAACGTGGAGGACGGCCTGCTGAACGTCGTCATCATCGAGCGGGCGCCCGCCCTCGACTACCTCGCGCAGGGGGCCGCGGACCGACTCCTCCGGCGCGGCGCGTCGCACCTGACGCGGGTGCGCGTGCCGCAACTGTCCGTCCGGCACGCGGGTGGGCCGGTGACGTTCAGCCTCGACGGCGAACTCGTCAGCCACGAACACGTCGTCGCGCGCTGTCTCCCGGGGGCCATGCGCTTCCACGTCGGGGCGAACTACCGCCCGCACCCGCCCGAGGACCCGTCCGACGACCCGAAGAGGCCTTAAGAGACGTCTCCGACTGTGCTGGTATGAGCACGGACGACGCCGCCCGACGGGAGTCGGGAGCGGACGCGGAGACGGACGGGAGCACCGACGGGACGGTCGAACACAAGAACGCGAGACAGCAGGTCGTCGCGGTGGACGAGGACGACAACGAGGAGGAACTGGTCAACCGACTGGACGCCCACACGGGCGACGGGCGGCGACACCGCGCGTTCACGGTGCTGGTCTTCGACGAGGAGGACCGAGTCCTGCTTGCCCAGCGCAGCCCCGACAAGCGCCTCTGGGACACCTACTGGGACGGCACCGTCGCCTCCCACCCCGTGCAGGGGCAGAGTCAGGAGGACGCCACCCAGCAGCGACTGGAGGAGGAACTCGGCATCACGCCCGACCAGTACGAGAACCTCCGCGTGACGGACAAGTTCGAGTACAAGCGCTACTACATGAACGAGGGGCTGGAGTGGGAGGTCTGCGCCGTCCTCAAGTGTACGCTCACCGATATCTCGATGGACCCCGACCCCGAGGAGGTCGGCGGCCACCTGTGGGTGGACTACGAACACCTCCACGACCACCCGAAGCTCTACCGACAACTCCGCCTCTGCCCGTGGTTCGAAATCGCCATGCGCCGGGACTTCGAGTGACCGGGTAGCCCGGACGGACGCTTTTTGCGCGGTCCGCCCCTCCTCCCGGGCATGGACACAGACCCGGACACCGTCGAACTGTTCGACTCGCTCGACGGCCAGGTCGCGCTCGTGACGGGCGCGAACCGCGGCATCGGGAAGCGAATCGCCGCGGAACTCGTCGGCCACGGCGCGACGGTGTACGCCGGGGTGCGCGACCCCGAGTCGTTCGACCCGCCGGAGGACCAGCGGGTGCTCAGACTGGACGTGACCGACCCGACGCACGCCGAGGCGGCGCTCGACCGAATCGAGGACGAGCAGGGTCGCCTCGACGTTCTGGTCAATAATGCGGGCGTGATGGACACCCGTGAACCCCTCCACGAGATGCCCGTCGACGTCATCGAGCGGACGCTGACGACGAACGTACAGGGGCCGATGGTCCTCACGAAGTACGCGTTGCCCCTCCTGTTGCAGACGGACGCCCCGCGCGTCGTCAACCTCTCGTCCGGCATGGGCGCACTGGAGGGGATGGACGGCGGCGCGGCGGCCTACCGCGTCTCGAAGGCGGGCATCAACGGTCTCACGGCCTACCTCCACGGCGAGTACGGCCCCAAACTCGTCGCCAACTCCGTCTGTCCGGGGTGGGTCCGCACCGACATGGGCGGCGAGTCCGCCTCCCGGTCGGTCGAGAAGGGCGCGGAGACGCCCGTCTGGCTGGCGCGGTTCCGCGACGGGCCGGGCGGGAAGTTCTGGCGGGACGGGGAGATAATCAGCTGGTAGCACCGCGGTCCCGGAGCCCGGCTGCGAACGAACGACGCGAACGGCGAAGCCGTGAACGTCGGAAGCGAGCGGCGGTTTTTGCTCCAGCTTTTTGCAAGCGGGGGTGGGCGACCGAGCGCCGCGAGGGAGCACACCCCTCGCAGTAAAAAGGTGGGCGGGAAGTTCTGGCGGGACAGGGAGGTAATCGACTAGTAGGCTTCCACACCAGTCCACCGCGGGCCGAACGACTAACCGCCCGCCGCCCGTCTCCCGACGCATGGAGCGCACCAACCCGGCCACGGAGGAGTCACTCGAACCGGTCGAGGAGGACGGCGAGTCGGACGTCGAGGACGCCCTCGCACTCGCCGACGAGGTGTTCCCCGAGTGGAGCGACCGTCGCATGGAGGAGCGTCGCCAGTTGATGGACGACGCCGCGGACGTCCTCCGGGAGAACCAGGAGGAGTACGCCCGGATAATCACGAAGGAGATGGGGAAACCCATCGAGGGCGCTCGTTCCGAGATAGAGAAGTGCGCGTGGGTCTGCGAGCACTACGCCGAGTACGCGGGCCACTATCTGGAGGACGACCACCGACAGAGTTCCCCCGAGGCGGAGGCGTTCGTCTCCTACGAACCGCTGGGGCCGGTCCTCGCCGTGATGCCGTGGAATTACCCCTTCTGGCAGGTGTTCCGTTTCGCCGCGCCGAACCTCACGGCGGGCAACACGGGGCTCCTCAAGCACGCCTCGAACGTCCCCGAGACGGCCCGCGCCATCGAGGAGGTGTTCCTCGAAGCCGGGTTCCCCGAGGGCGTCTTCCAGACGCTCGTGGTGGGGTCGGACAAGATAGACGGTATCATCGAGGACGAGCGAGTCCAGGCGGCGACGCTCACCGGGAGCGAACCCGCGGGCCGGGCCGTCGCGGAGACGGCGGGCAAGGAACTCAAACCCACTGTTCTCGAACTCGGCGGCTCCGACCCGTTCATCGTCATGGACGACGCGGACCTGGAGACGGCGGCGGAGGTGGGGACGCAGGCGCGGACGCTCAGTTCCGGGCAGTCCTGCATCGCCGCCAAACGGTTCATCGTCCACGACGACGTGTACGACGAGTTCCTGGACGCGTTCGTCGCGGAGATGGAGTCCCTCGAAATCGGCGACCCGACCGACGAGGACACCGACATCGGCCCGCAGGCCCGCGAGGACCTCATGGAGGACCTGCACGAGCAGGTACAGGACACGCTCGACGCGGGCGCGACCCTGCAGACCGGAGGGGAACCGCTGGACCGCGAGGGCTTCTTCTACCCGCCGACGGTCGTGACCGACGTCCCCCGGGACTCGACGATGGCGACCGAGGAGGTGTTCGGCCCCGCGGCGGCCGTCTTCCGCGTCGAGAGCGAGGACGAGGCAATCGAGGTGGCCAACGACTCGGACTTCGGTCTGGGCGGGTCCGTCTGGACCGAGGACCTGGACCGGGGCCGGGAGATGGCCCGGCGGGTCGAATCCGGGTGCGTGTTCGTCAACGAACTCACGAAGTCGGACCCGCGAATCCCCTTCGGCGGCGTGAAGAACTCCGGGTACGGCCGCGAACTGAGCGAGAACGGCATCAAGGAGTTCGTCAACGAGAAGACGGTGTGGGTGCAGTCGGCGGCCGACCAGTGAACGGGGGCGGGGAGAACGGCCGGGAGCGTCCGCTCACGGGACTGGACGCCGCCGACCCACTCTCTCGGTCACGCGTGGACGAGCGTGAGGTCGCGGAGTCGCCCGCCGCAGTGCACGCAGGTCATCCCCCCCGCACTGATGAACCGTCGGCGACAGGAGGTACACTCGTAGTACGCCATGTCACAGATAGGCATGGAGTGTATTTGAGCGTCGCGGCGTAACCAGAGAGATACTGACACGATTCGGGAGTAGGCAGGGGCGCGCCGGGGTTTGATGTGTCTCCCACGAGTCCCCCTGGTATGCAAGCCTCTGACCTGCTGGTGTCCTGTCTCGAAGCCGAGGGCGTGGAGTACGTCTTCGGCCTCCCCGGCGAGGAACTCGAGGACCTCCTCTTCTCGATTCGCGACTCCGAGGTGCAGTTCATCCCGGTGCGCCACGAACAGGGCGCGGCGTTCATGGCCGACGTCCACGGTCGTCTCACGGGCGAGGCAGGCGTCTGTCTCTCCACGCTCGGTCCCGGCGCGACGAACCTGCTGACGGGCGTCGCGGACGCCCACCTCGACAAGTCCCCGCTGGTGGCCATCACGGGGCAGGGCGGGCGCGAACGCCTCCACCAGGAGAGCCACCAGATGCTCGACGTCGTGGACATGTTCGAACCCATCACGAAGTGGAACACGCGGATGGACTACCCCGATGCCATCCACGAGTCGGTCCGCAAGGCGTTCAAACTCGCCGAACACGAGAAACCCGGCGCGACGCACCTCGAGATCCCCGAAGACGTGGCGGGGGAGGAGACGGACTCCCGACCCCTCGACCCCGGTGAACGAGAGATTCGCCGGCCCAGTCCAGACGGCGAGGCCATCGACCGCGCCGTCGAGGTCCTGCGCGAGGCGGACCGCCCCCTCGTGCTGGCGGGCAACGGCGCAGTGCGGACCCGCGCCGCCGAGCAACTGCGCTCGCTCGTCGAGATGACCGACATCCCGGCCGTCGCCACCTACATGGGCAAGGGGGCGGTGTCGGACGCCGACGACCACTCGCTGATGACCCTCGACTCCGGGTCGGAAGACCAGGCCGAACGCGTCATCGACCGGGCGGACACCATCCTCGCCGTCGGCTACGACATCGCCGAACACGACCCGGAGAACTGGAACCCCGACGGCGAGAAGCGCGTCGTCCACCTCGACTTCGAACCCGCCGAGGTGTACGAACACTACGTCCCGGACGTGGAGGTGGTCTGTGACATCGCCCACGGCATCGAAGCCCTCTGCGGGGCCGACATCGGGGGGACGGACACGGACTGGTACGCCGACCTCCGCGAGGACCTCGTCGAGGAGGTGACGGGCGCGCCGACCGAGGACGACGACGTGACCGTCAAGAACGCCCTGCCCCTCCTGCGCGAGGCGATGGCCGACGAGGACGTGCTGATTTCGGACGTCGGGAGCCACAAGATGGCCATCGCGAAGCACTTCCCGACGTACGACCCGAACACCTGCATCATCTCGAACGGCCTCGCGACGATGGGCATCGCGGTGCCCGGCGCGGTGGCCGCCGACATCGCCGTCGAGGAGGACGTCGTCGCCGTCACGGGCGACGGGGGGTTCCTGATGAACGCCGCGGAACTGGAGACGGCGACCCGCCTCGACTGCTCGTTCACCGTCGTCGTCTTCCGGGACGACGACTACGGCCTCATCAGCGAGAAACAGCGAGACCACCGGGACGAGGCGTTCGGGACGGGCCTCGGCAACCCGGACTTCGTGACGTTCGCCGAGAGCTTCGGCATCGACGCCCACCGCCCCGAGACGTGGGACGAACTGGGCGAGGTGCTGGACGACGCGGTCGGCGGGGACGGCGTCACGCTGGTGGAGGTCCCGCTCGAACCCGTCCGGTAGGCGCCTTACTGGATGCTGAGTTCGTCGTCCTCGGGGACGTCGTCGGCGTTCCAGTGCAGGCGGAACTCGACGACCTCCCCCTTCCCGCCGCCCATCAGCGAGGAGTCCCGTCCGACCTCCACGCCGAACAGGACGCGCTCGGGCGGGTTCACCGTCGCGCTGTCGTTGCCGACGAGGAGCGTTATCTTGCCGTTGTTGGGGCGGACGCGGTCGGTCGTCCGCTCGTCTGACTCGTGTGAGCCGCGCGTGTCGTCCGCCGTCCCGTGGGCCGCGCTGTCGGCAGCGTGGGACGACGTGGTGTTCGCAGCGTCGGTCCCACTCCCGGTCGTATCGTCGAACTCGTCGCGACGACCCGGTGCCCGAACCCCCTCGGGACCCCCGTTCGAGCCGTCCGCGTCGCGGTTCACACGACCCTCCCCCCGGCGGTCGTCGGCGAGTTTGTCGGCGAACTCCCGGAGGTAGTCGGCGACTTCCTGTCGGGTCAACTCCCGTTCGATTTCGAGTTCGGACATGACCTTCAGGAGCGGTCGGAAAGGAATCCGTACGATGCCTGCGCCTGCAGGGACCAGTCGCGGGACGGTCTCTACCGCGAGAGGCTCCCGACGGCCACCCAGACGGCCAGCGCGCCGAGGCCGAGCGCCGGCAGCAGCGGGAGGACGAGGTAGGCGTCCCGGTAGGTCAGACCGAGCGACGCGATGACGTCCCCCGAGTACGGGATGTAGAGGATGGTCGCCGGGACGGCGACGAACGCGACGAGGAGGGCGGCGACGAGGCCCCACCCGCGCGCGCCGAACTCGTTGTTCGCGGTGTCGCGGGCCGCGTCGTCGTGGACGTACGCCCGTGTCGTCCGCGGGCCGTCGCTATCGCGGTCGCTGTCCGACTTCTCGCGCCTGCGGAACCGTTCGGGGTCGTGGACGTAGCCCTCCGACCCCTCTGTGTGTTCGTTCCCGCCGTTTTCACCCATCGTACTCGCTGTCGGGCACGACGACGACCTTGCCGAATCCCTCGCGCTCCTCCAGCATCTCGTGGGCGCGCTGTGCCTCGCTCATGGGGAGGACGTCGCGGACGTGGACCTCGAAGGTGCCGTCCCAGACGAGGGGGAGCACGTCGTCTATCTCGCCGGGCGTCGCCATCGTGGAACCGAGAATCTCCAGCTGGTTCCAGAAGACGCGGTTGATGTTCGTCTCGGCCTTCGGGCCGGTGGTCGCCCCGCAGGTGACGATGCGTCCGCCCTTCGCGAGGGCCTTCTGGGAGTCTTCCCACGTCGCGGGGCCGATGTGATCGACGACGACGTCGACGCCCCGTCCGTCGGTCAGGTCGCGAATCTCGTCTTTGAACGAGGACTCCTCGTAGTTGATGACGTGGTCCGCGCCGCACTCGCGGGCGTACTCGAGTTTCTCGTCGGTGCTCGCGGTGGCGTACACCTCGGCGCCGAGGTAGTCGGCGATCTGGACGGCGGCGTGGCCGACGCCACCGGACGCACCGAGGACCAGCACCTTCTCGCTCGGGCCGAGTTCCGCGCGGGTGACGAGCATCCGCCACGCCGTCTGGAAGACCAGCGAGGAGGCGGCGGCGGTGTGCCAGTCGACGTCGTCCGGCACCGGGACGAGGTTCTCCTCGGGGACGGCGGCCTGTTCGGCGTGGACCCCCCGGACGTGTTCGCCCATGATGTGGTAGCTCTCACACTCCGACTCCTGCCCGTCGCGGCAGAACTCGCACTTGCCGCAGTAGCGCCCGGCGCAGACGGCGACGTGGTCGCCCTCCTCGAAGCGCGTCACGTCCGCGCCCACCTCGCTGACGACGCCCGCCGCGTCGCTGCCGGGGATGTGCGGCATATCGAGTTCCACGCCGGGCAGCCCCCGGCGAGTCCAGACGTCGAGGTGGTTGAGTGCGCCCGCCTTCACGTCGACGAGCACCTCGTCGTCCGCGATGTCGGGGTCCTCGAATTCGTCGTACTCCAGCACGCTCGAATCGCCGTGCTCCTCGAACTGGACTGCTTTCATGGCATGGGCTGAGAGGGCATGGCGCAAAACCCTGCCGATGACTGCAAGACGGGCCCCCTCCGGCGGCCCGAATTTATCAACCGGGCCGCCGAAGCCGCGACCATGACCGACGGCGACGAACCCCTTCGCGGCCGGGACGAGCACGAACTGGGCGCGGACCACGACCACGACCACGGGCACGAACACGGCGAGGCGGGCACGCACGACCACCACCACCACGACATCGACCGCCTCGGGTTCGCGGTGTTCACCGTCTCCTCCTCGCGCACGCTGGACGAGGACGCCGCGGGCGACGCCATCGAATCACTCGTGACCGACGCGGACCACACCGTCGAGGTGCGCGAGGTCGTCCCCGACGACTTCGAGGCCGTCCACGCGGCCGTCGCCGACGCCGTGGCGGACGACGCCGTGGACGCCGTCGTCACCACCGGCGGGACGGGCGTCACCCCCGACGACGTGACCATCGAGGCCGTCGAGGGGCTGTTCGTGAAGGACCTGCCCGGCTTCGGCGAACTGTTCCGTCAGCTCTCGCGCGACGAGGTCGGCACCCGCGTCGTCGGCACGCGCGCCACCGCTGGCATCGTCCGTCCGCCCGAGAGCGGGGACGGCGTCCCCGTCTTCTGTCTCCCCGGGAGCGAGAACGCCGCCCGCCTCGGCGTACGCGAGATAATCGTCGAGGAGGCCCCGCACCTCGCGGGACTGGCGCGGCGGTGAGAGGGTGAGCGTCCTCGTCGTCGGGGCGAGCGGCTTCCTCGGGCGGAGCGTCGTGGACCGACTCCGCAGCCACGGCCACGGGACCCGCGGGACCTACCACGCCACCCCGCGCGAGGGCGCTCGCGTGCCGTTCGACCTCTTCGCGGACGACCCCGCCGACCTCCCGTTCGAGGAGTGTGGGACGGTGGTGTTCGCCGCCCACGTCGAACGCACCGACCATTCCCGAGAGCGGTTCGAGGCGGCCGCGGGGCGGTTCGTCGACGCCTGCGACGACGCGGGAGCGCGACTCCTGTACGTCTCCAGCGCGGGCGTCTTCGACGGAGCGTCGGGAGGGTACGTCGAGTCCGACGACCCCTCGCCCAAATCGCGCTACGGCGAGCGCCTCCGTGCGTTCGAGCGTCGGATCGGGGGACTCCGGGATTCGGGTATTCTCCGCACGGACTACCTCTACGGCCGGTCGCGCGGGGACCTGGACCCCCGCCTCGCCGAGACGGCGATACGACTCCGCGCGGGCGAGCGGGTCGGCTACTACGGGGACATGTACAAGAGTCCGGTCGCGGTGGGCGACGCGGCGCGGGCCGTGGCGCGACTCGTCGAGGGGGGAGCGCGGGGCGTCGTCCACGTCCCGACGCCGCGGACGAGCGTCGCCGCCTTCCACCGCGCGGCCGCCGCCGCGATGGGCCTCCCGTACCGGCGAATCGCGGCCGAACCGATGCCCGAGGACCCGTCGCTCCACCGGGACACCTCGCTCGACTCGGAGCGCTTCGGGGCGCTGGTGGGGTTCAGGCCGCGGTCCGTGGCCCGCGCTATGCGGGCGACGGCCGACCCCGACGCCGCCTGAACAGGTACTCGAGTCCCCCGGAGAGCGCGAGGACGGGCACGACCAGCGGCGAGTAGAGCGCGGCCACGAACGGCCAACCCGCCGCGCCGACGCTGACGCCGAGGACGGCGAAGTACCCGAGGTAGAGGGCGAGAACCGCGAGCGGTGCGACGAGCCGCCACCGACGATAGGAGGCCACACAGCCGACGACGAGGCCGAACGTCACCGCGGTGGTGACGACGAACGAGACCAGGTCGTCCGAGTCGGTCAGCGGGGCGACGTCCGCGAGCGACCACGTCCCGAGCGCCAGTTCGACGCTCAGGACCGACAGGGCGAGTGCCGCCCAGACGACGACACCGTCGGCTATCGACCGGACGAGCGAGCGGGGAGGGCTCATACGGGTGGGTTCGTCCCGCTCCCGGATGAGCGTTGACGCGAATCCGTGCGGTCGTTTATGTCCCCGTCACGACGGGAGTGGACACAGCGAGGCGGTGAACACGGCCACCTCGTCGGTGTCGTTGCGCGCGCCGTGGGGGACGCCGCGTTCGTGGAGAACGACGCCCGGAGCCTCTACGGACTCCTCCTCCTCGCCCTGAATCACGGTCACGGTGCCCTGGAGGACGTGGAAGACGTTCGTCGCGTCGTCGTGTTCGTGCGCGGGCAGTTCCGCGTCGGGGCCGAGCGCGAAGCACTTCACGAGGACGTCGTCGGTGACGACGAGTTCGCCGCTGGTGCGTTCGCCCTCTCCCGGTTCCTCGAAGTCGAAGCGGTCGAGCATGGGGGAGGATCGCCACGAGGGGGTTTAGTCCCTGTGCCGACTCGCGCCGAGGCGACAAGCTATTCCCCCGCGCCCGTCGTCGGGTCGCGTATGGAGTACGTCAGCGTGCAGGGCGAGTCGGTGCCCGCCGTCGGCCTCGGGACGTGGCGACTGACCGGTGACGCCTGCTTCGAGGCGGTCTCGACCGCACTCGACGCCGGGTATCGCCACCTCGACACCGCGCAGGCCTACGGGAACGAGCGACAGGTCGGCGAGGCCGTCCGGGCGAGCGACGTCGACCGCGAAGACGTCTTCCTGACGACGAAGCTCTCGGGGGGGAACCGCGCGTACGACGACGTGATGCGCTCGGTGCAGGGCAGCCTCGCGAAACTCGGAACGAGCTATCTGGACCTCCTGTTGATACACAACCCGAATCGGCGCGTGCCACTCGCGGAGACGCTGGACGCGATGGACGAACTCGTCGAGGACGGGACGGTGCGCCACGTCGGGGTGAGCAACTTCGGCGTCGACAGGCTAGACGAGGCGCGCTCGCTCGCCGACGCGCCCATCTTCACCGACCAGGTGCAGTTCCACCCCTTCTGGGACCAGACCGACCTCCTCGACTACTGTGCCATCCACGACGTCCTGCTGACCGCCTACAGCCCCCTCGGACACGGCGGCGTCCTCACCGATACCGTCGTCCGGGAGGTGGCAGACGCCCACGGGAAGTCGCCCGCGCAGGTCGCCCTGCGGTGGGCACTCCAACACGAGAACGTCGTCGCCATCCCCAAGGCGACGAGTCGCGAGCACATCGAAGCCAACCTCGACGTCTTCGACTTCGAACTCACCGACGAGGAGGTAGCGCGCATCCGCCGCCCCTCGAAGGTGCGGACCGTCGCGGGACTCGTCCGCTCGCGCCTCCCGTTCTGAACCGCGACCCTCTCCCGTTGGGTGGTTGGTATTTTTCCCCACCCCCGCCCTACTGTCACCCATGCCGACCCGACTCACCGACCGCTGCTGGCTGGTGGAACTGCGCGGGGTGAACGCCTACCTCGTAGCCGACCTGCCCGACGGGGTCGACGACCCCCACGAGGCCGACCCGGAGGAGTACGTCCTGACGCTCGTGGACGCCGGGACGCCCCTCGACGCGGGCCGCCTGAAGCGGGCGGTAGCGGAGACGGGCCACTCGCTCTCGGAAATCGAGCGCGTGCTGGTCACCCACTACGACGTGGACCACGTCGGGGCCCTCTCGCGTCTCGCCCTGGACGCGACGGTGTACATGGGCGGACCCGACGCGGACTACCTCACCGGGCGGAAGCGCCCCCCGACCCGCGCCCACAAGGGAGCGCTCCAGCGGGCGTTCGCCCCGCTCCTCGACGCACCGGGACTCACCATCGAGACCGTCCGCGACGACGACCGGGTGGGCAGTTTCACCGTCTACCACACCCCCGGCCACACGCAGGGCCACATGGCCTACGTCAGCGACACGCTCTCGCTGGCGTTCGTCGGCGACCTCGTGATGGAGAAGGACGGCGACCTCCACCCCTCGCCGTGGGTGCTGAGCTACGACACCGAGGCGGTCCGCGAGAGCATCCACGACCTCGCCGACCGCGAACCCGCCGTCGAGGTACTCGGAATGGGCCACGGCGTCCCGTTCCTCCGCGACGGGAGCGTCCGCCTCGCTCGCCTCGGACAGACAATCGAGTAACCGACCGGTCGGGAGCCGTGAAGGGGGTGATTCCCTCCGCCTCCCGTCCCTTTTCTCCCGTGGCGCACGTACCTCGCCCATGAGCGACAGCGAGTCACCGCCGACCGGGTGGAGCGAGGCCGACGACGACCCGCACGTCGGGGACAAGTACGACCCCCGCCGGCCGGTCACCTACGAGTCCGGCGACGTACAGGTGTCCGTCCACCCCGCCCCGGGAAACGACCCGGAGGACGATTCGGCGCGCTGGCAGGTCGACGCGACCGACCGGTCGGTGACCGACCCGGACCCGAACGAGGGGATCGACTCGCTGACGGCGGAGGGGCGGGAGGCGGCGCTCTCGCTGGCCCGCGAGTTCATGGCGGCGTACAACCGTGAGAAGGACGTCGAGGAGGCCATCCGGCGCGTCGAGGAAGGAGGGGACGCGGAGTAGGGCCCGTCAGTCCGCCTCCTGTTCCCGCATGGGCGTATCGTCCACCCGGATGGTGTGGCGGACGAGGACGTCGACGGCACGCCTGACGCGTTCCGAGGCCGCCTGGTGTGAGATGTCCAGTTCTTCGGCGATGGTGCCGAGGTCGGACCCGCGGGGGACCTCGAAGTACCCCATCTCGCAGGCCAGCGAGAGCGCGTGGCGCTGCTTCTCGGTCAGTCCGAAGTCGCCGCTCGACCCCTTCCCGCCCGACTGCTCGTACTTCTGGACGAGTCGGAAGTCGAGGTCGAACTCCTCACAGACCGAGTGGAAGTGTTTGAGAGCGTCCTGGTCCGGAAACTCGACTTCGAGGGACCACCTGCCGTCGGTCCCGACGCACTCGTGGATGATACCGCCGACGGCGACCAGTTCCGTGTGAATCCGGCGCGCCCGTCCCTCGCCGGTCTGTTCGATCTGGTAGAGCCGTCGGTCGCCGAGTTCCGTCAGACACCGGGGGGCGGTCACCGTCGGGTCGGCGTGCGTGGCCTCCTCGAACGCCTCGAAGTCCTCGGACTCCACCCACAGCAACAGGAGCATCTCGCCGTTGTCGGTCCTGTCCGATTCCTCCCAGACGATTCGCGTCGAGGGAACTGCGGTGAGCGTCTCCCGGAGCGTCGGGTGGTCGAGCGTGAACCGCACCATCACGGCGACCACCAGTCAGGGACCCTCGCCTTCATATGGGAACGTATCTGTCGGCGCTAATAACTGTTACTGAAGTCAAAACAGCGGGTTCGAGGAGTGGCGACCCGCACGGCCGCCCTGTCGGTCGCTCCACGCGTCCCGTGCGGCCCTCGCCTCAAGCCAGTTCCTCGGCGACCGTCTCGGGGTCCATCAACTCGGGGTCGAGGATGAGTTCGGCGCTCGTGCGGGCGAACTCCGGGATGGAGTCCCGCGAGTAGACCACCACGCGGATGTCCCCGTTGTCCTCGCGGGCCACGGGGATAGAGGTGGCGAGGCCGACGTCCGTCACGATCAACAGGTCCGCGTCGACCACGCCCGCGTCCGTCAGGGCGTCGCGGTTGCCGGTGCCCGTCGCGTGGGTGACCTCCACGCCGTGGTCTTCGAGTGCGTCTCCGACGCCGTCCGGATCGTCGCCGACGATAATCGCGCGCATCGTGCTCATTCGTACTCGATTGTCGCCGGGGGTTTATGAGTGACGTCGTAGAGGACGCGCGCCACATTCGGCAGTTCGCCCGTGATGCGCGACTGGATGCGCTGGAGGGTCGACCAGTCGAGTTCCTGTGCGCGGGCGGTCATTCCGTCGCGCGACTCGACCGACCGGATGGCCACGACGTGGCCGTGGACGCGGTTGTCGCCCTTCACGCCCGTCGCCTTCCCGAGGACGGCGGCGAACGCCTGCCACGGGTCGTACTCCTCTAGCTCCTCCTCGACGACGTAGGTGGCCTCGCGGGCCACCTCCAACTTCTCCTCGGTCACCTCGCCGACGATGCGCACCGCGAGGCCGGGACCGGGGAACGGCATCCGTTCGGCGACGAGTTCGTCCAGTCCCAGTTCGCGGGCCACGTCGCGCACCTCGTCCTTGTAGAGGTCGCGGACGGGTTCGACGATGCCCTCGAAGTCCACGACGTCCGGCAGGCCGCCGACGTTGTGGTGGGACTTGATGTTGCCCTCGCTCTCGATGCGGTCGGGGTAGATGGTCCCCTGCACGAGGTAGTCGGCGTCCGTCTCCTTCGCCTCGCGTTCGAACTCGCGGATGAACTGCTCGCCGATGGCGTGACGCTTCGCCTCGGGGTCGGTGATACCGTCGAGTGCGTCGAGGAACCGGTCTTTCGCCTCGACGACCCGCAGCGAGTGCATGTAGTCGAACGTCTCGCGAATCTGGTCGGTCTCGCCCTTTCGCATCAGGCCGGTGTCGACGTAGACGGGCGTGAGGCGGTCGCCCAGCGCCTCGTAGGCGAGGGCGGCCGCGACGGAGGAGTCCACCCCGCCCGAGAGGGCGATGACGGCGTTCGCGCCGCCCACCTCCTCGTGAATCTCCTCGATCGCCTCCTGGATGAACCGGTCGGCGTCGACCATCAGGCGTCCACCTCCGGGGACCGCACCTCGGCGTCGAGGGCGGCGTCGAGCAGGCCGAGGAACGGCGGACTCGCGCGGCCGGGCCGCGAGCGGAACTCGGGGTGGAACTGCGTTCCGACGAAGTACGGGTGGTCGGGTAGTTCGAGTATCTCCATGCGGTTGTTGACCTTCCCGGAGAAGACGAGGCCCGCGTCCTCCAGTCTGTCGATGTACTCGGGGTTGACCTCGTAGCGGTGGCGGTGGCGCTCGGTACAGGAGGTGCCGCCGTACAGTTCGGCGGCGAGGCTGTCCGGTTCGATGTCCGTCTCGTAGGCGCCGAGGCGCATCGTCCCGCCCATGTCCTCCACCTCGTACTGTTCGGGCAGGAGCGCGACGACGGGGTGGTCGGCGGCCTCGTCGAACTCGCTGGAGTACGCGCCCTCGAGTCCCGCGACGTTCCGTGCGAACTCCACGACGGCGAGCTGGAAGCCCAGACAGAGCCCGAGGAAGGGGGTGCCCTCTTCGCGGGCGTAGCGGATGGCGTCTATCTTGCCCTGCGTGCCGCGCACGCCGAACCCGCCCGGGACGATGACGGCGTCCGCGCCCTTCAGGCGACCCCGGTCGTCGGCGGTCATCTCCTCCGCGTCCACCCACAGGACGTTCACGTCCACGCCGCGTTCGAGGCCGGCGTGCTTCAGCGCCTCGTGGACCGAGAGGTAGGCATCCTCCAGCGCGTACTTCCCGACGAGGGCGACGTCGAGCGACCCGCTCGTCTCCTGGGTCACGAGTTCGCGCCAGCGGTTGTCGCGTTCGTCGGCCGGGAGCGCCCGGTCCGAGAGGTTCAACTGCTCCATAACGTACTGGTCGAGGCCCTCCTCCTCGACGGTCAGCGGGACGTGGTAGATGTCCTCGACGTCCGGGTTCGAGAACACGGCGTCCGTGGGGACGTCACAGAACAGCGCGATCTTGCGCTTGGTCTCCGGGTCGAGTTCGTCGTCGGCGCGCCCGACGAGGATGTCGGGCTGGAGGCCGATGGAGCGCAGTTCCTTCACGCTGTGCTGGGTGGGTTTCGTCTTCTGTTCGCCGTTCTTCGAGTAGGGGACGAGCGTGACGTGGGTCAGCAGGAAGTCCCCCTCGTCCTGTTCGTGGACGAACTGGCGGAGCGCTTCGAGGAACGGCATCCCCTCGATGTCGCCCACCGTGCCGCCCACCTCGACGATGCAGACGTCGTGGCCCTGTGCGGCCTCGCGGATGCGCCGCTTGATGTCGTCGGTGATGTGCGGGATGATCTGGACCGTCTTCCCGAGGTAGTCGCCCGCGCGTTCCTTCTCGATGACGTGCTGGTAGGTCTTCCCCGTCGTGACGTTGTGGTCAGACGTCATGTCGATGTCGAGGAAGCGCTCGTAGTTCCCGAGATCGAGGTCGACCTCACCGCCGTCCTTGAGGACGTACACCTCGCCGTGCTGGAACGGGTTCATCGTCCCCGCGTCCACGTTGAGGTAGGGGTCGATCTTCACCGCCGTCACGTCGAACCCGGCGTTGGACAGCAGGCGGCCCGTCGACGCCGCCGTGATGCCCTTTCCGAGGCCGCTCATGACCCCGCCGGTGACGAAAATGAACTTCTCCCCGAGGCTCGGGTCGTACCCCGTAGGCGCTGTCGGCATACTGTGGGTGTGGAGGTGCGGGGGAAAACGGTTTCGGGAGCGGCAGGCGTTCGAGAGCGGCTAGCACGCCCGCATTCGGCGTGAACGCCGTCCACACTCGCTGACAGCTCCGTTCGGGACCGTCCCCCGACGCACCCGTGGCAGTCAGCGGTGCTCGCGCAGGAACGCCGCGACCCGTTCGCCCACCTTCCCGGTCTGCCCGACGAAGAAGTGGTCGGCGGGCATCGCCTCCACCCGGTGACCGAGTTCGCGTGCGCGGGAGACGACCGGTTCCCACTCCGCCGTAGTGTCGCGTTCGCCGTAGACGACCTGCACCGGACAGTCGACGTCGTCGAGGGCGGCGGCCGCGTCGAGGTCACCGAGTCGCGAGGCGGGTGCGAGCGCGCTCACGCACGCGGGCGTCGTCTCCGCCGCCGCAAGCAGGGCGACCCCGCCGCCGAAGCTGAACCCGAACAGTCCCACCCGGTCGAAGCGCTCGCCGGCCCACGCGAGGGCGTTCGTCGCGTCGGTTCGCTCGCCGCGCCCCTCGTCCCACGGGCCGTAGTCGAACCGCAGGCAGGCCACGTCCGGTGCGAGGGACGCGCTGACGGCGGTGAGTCGGCCGTCCGTCCGCCGCCCACCCATCTGCGGGTGGGGCGGGCAGGCGACGACGCAGGCGTCGGCGTCGGGCGCGTCGAGGGTCGCCCGCACGTCCCGTGCGCCGGGGACGACGACCTGTTCGGAGTCGCTATCGCTCATGGGCGTGGATGCGGACCCGGCGGCCTATGCCTGCCGGTCGAGGCGTCAGTCGGCGGCGGGACCGTCCCCGGCGGCCACGCCCGGCGCGACGGGGACGCGCGTGATGTCGTCGGGTTCGTCGCGACCCGCCTCCAGTGCCGCGACGCGGTCCGCGACGGCGGTGTGACACTCCGGCCCCTCGCAGGGGGCGACGTGGCGCAACTCCCCGTCGACGTACTCCGCGAGGGCGATGCGCGGGAGCGTCGTCGCGGTGTACGCCTCCTCGGTGATGGCGGAAGCGCGGTCCGTCGTCGTCACCGCGGGGAGCGAGAGGTCGTTGTCGCGCGCCCACTGCCGGAAGGCCGCGAGGCGGTCGGCGACGAACCGGCCCGTCTCGCTGCGCGCCGCCGCCGAATCGTGCGGGAGTTCGCGGCCCCACACGTGCAGGTCGAACCCGTCGAGGCGACCGGACGCCGCCAGCGCCGACAGCCGTTCGACGACCTCTTGCTGGATGCCGTGTGCCGACCCCCCCGTCAGCGACCGCACGAACAGTTCGGCGTGCACCGCCTCGCCGTCCGCTCTCAGCGTGCTCATACTCGACCCTCGGGATTCGACGTGCGTAGCATCGAAGGTTGACTGCTCATGCAGTATTTAGCCGTCGAGGGGTCGACCGGCGGGCCGACGAGTGCCATCGACGGGACACCCCTCCCCGTGTCAACGTCCTGTGCGTTTAAGAGTCCGGCCCCGTAACTGGGGCTATGGGAATCCTCTCGCGCACCTCCTACGTCATCCGGTCGAAGATCAACGCCATTCTGGGCCGGATGGAGGACCCGAACGAGACGCTCGATTACTCCTACGAGCAACTGCGCGACCAACTACAGGACGTCAAACGCGGCATCGCCGACCTCACCACCCAGAAGAAGCGCCTCGAGATTCAGAAGCGCCGACTGGAGGAGAACATCTCCAAGCACAACGAGCAGGCGCGCGAGGCCGTCCGACAGGACCGCGAGGACCTCGCCCGGAAGGCCCTGGAGAAGAAGAAACAGAAGATGACCCAGATCGAGGAACTGGAGGCGCAGATCGCCGACCTCCAGAACACGCAGGACTCGCTGGTCGAGAAGAAGGACACCCTCGAGAGCCGCATCGAGGAGTTCCGCACGAAAAAGGAGTCGATGAAGGCCCGCTACGAGGCCGCCGAGGCCAGCGCCCGCGTCAGCGAGGCGATGACCGGCGCTGGCGACGACATGGCCGACCTCAACCGCTCCATCGAACGCGCCGAGGAGCGCACCGAGGACATGGAGGCGCGCGCCGCCGCCCTCGACGAACTGCAGGAGACGGGCGCGTTCGAGGACGCCCTCTCGGACAAGGACTCGCTGGACCGCGAACTGGAACAGCTCTCCTCGGACAGCGAAATCGAGGCCGAACTCGACACGCTCCGCTCGGAGATGGGCAAGGGGAAACCCGAACCGGAGGCCGAGGCGGAGTCCGTCAGCGAGGAGGACGTCGACGCCGCCGTCGAGGAGATGGAGACGGACGTGGACGACGAGGCCGTCGAGCAGGAACTCGAGGAACTGCAAGACGAGGAGTCGAACTGACCGGCTGCCGAGTCCCGGGGGTATTTTCGCCCGGGGGTGAGTAGCTACGACGATGAGTAACGGGAGCGGGTCGAACGCCGGGGAGGGCGACCAGCCCGAGGACAAGATGCGCCAGCGCTCCGAACGGAGCACGTTCGTCCTCCGACTGCTACTGGAGACGGACCGTCGGACGTTCGCCGCCGGACTCTTCGCCCTCATCCTCCTCTCGCTCGTCGTCGTCGGCATCGCCTTCCCCGCGACGGCCAGCGTACTCAGGGAGGGCGACACCGTCGAGACGCTGTTCAACGCCCTCATCTCCGCGACCATCACGGGCGTGACCATCGTGCTGACGCTCAACCAGCTCGTCCTCTCGCAGGAACTCGGAGCGGTGGGCGACCAGCGCGAACGGATGGCGGAGGCGATGGACTTCCGCGAGGAGGTCGAGGACGTCCTCGAAGCCCCCGTCAGCCCCGCCGACCCCTCGGCGTTCCTCCGGGCGCTGGTCGACGTCGCCGGTGACCGGGCCGAGCGACTCGGCGAGGTCCTCGACACGAACGACGACGAACTCAGAGAGTACGTCGACTCGCTGGTCGCGTCGACGACGGGTAACGCGAATCAGGTCTCGGAGAGCCTCGAAGGCGAGAAGTTCGGCCAGTACAGCGTCCTCTCGGCGGCGCTCAACTTCAACTACTCGTGGAAGCTCTACGCCGCGCGCCGCATCCACAACGACTTCGCCGACGAACTGAACGACGAGGCCGACGAGGCGCTCGACGGACTCGAGGAGGTACTCAGGCTGTTCGGCCCCGCCCGCGAGCACTTCAAGACGCTGTACTTCCAGTGGGAACTCATCGACCTCTCGCGGGGCATCATCTTCACCGCCATCCCCGCGCTCGTCATCTCCATCGCCACGCTCGTCTACTACGACGCCTCCGTACTGGGTGGAAACTTCTTCGGCGTCAACCTGCTGGGCGTCCTCGTCGCCGTCACCTCCGCCATCGCGGTCATGCCGTTCGTCGTCCTCCTGTCGTACGTCCTGCGAATCGCGACGGTGACCAAACGCACGCTCTCCATCGGGCCGTTCATCCTGCGGGACACCGACCGCGACGACGACATCGACTGGGGATAGGGTCGCCGCTGAACGAGGGAAGACCGACTACTCCTCGTCTGCGAGGAAGTTCGCCTCGACGCGTTTCTCGTCGCGTTCGCGTTCCAGGTGGTCGCGGAACGCCTCGACGGGGACGTCCTGTCGCTCGCGCTCCATCCGGTCGCGCACCGAGACGGTGCCCGACTCCTCCTCGTTGTCGCCGACGACGAGCATGTACGGCACCCGGTCGTCGTGTGCCTGCTGAATCTTCCGGCCGACGGTCCACGACCGGTCCTCGACTTCAACTCTGAACTCGCCGAGTTCGGCGGCGACGCTCTCGGCGTACGCCACGTTGTCGTCCGTGATGGGGAGGACGCGGACCTGTTCGGGTGCGAGCCACAGGGGGAACCTCCCGTTGAAGTGCTCGATCATGACGCCCATGAACCGCTCGAACGTCCCGAGGAGGGCGCGGTGGACCATCACCGGGCGGTGTTCCTCGTTGTCCCGCCCGATGTAGGTGAGGTCGAGGCGCTCGGGGATGTTGAAGTCCAGTTGGACCGTCCCGATGGTCCACTCCCGGCCGATGGCGTCGACGGCGTTGATACCGATTTTCGGCCCGTAGAAGGCGGCCTCGCCCTCGTGGACCTCGTACTCCAGCCCCTCGGATTCGAGGGCGTCGCGCAGGGCGCCCGTCGCCTCCTCCCAGATGTCGTCGCTGCCGACGGCGTTGTCGCCCTGCGTCTCGAGGACGTACACCATGTCGAACTCGAAGTGCCCGAGGATGTCCTCGATGGCGTCGAGGACGTCGACGATTTCGCCCTGAATCTGGTCCTTCCGGATGAACGCGTGACCGTCGTCCTGCGTCATCCCGCGGACGCGGAGCAACCCGGAGAGTTCGCCGGACTGCTCGTTGCGGTACACCGTGCCGAACTCGGAGAAGCGAATCGGGAGGTCACGATACGAACGCTTCTCGCGCCCGTAGATGTACGCGTGGTTCGCGCAGTTCATGGGCTTCAGGCCGTACTCGGTGTCGTCCTGTTCCCAGTTGAACATCTCCCCCTCGGCGGTGAAGTTGTCGTAGTGGCCCGTCGGCTTCCAGAGGTCGGCCTTGTTGAGTTCGGGCGTCCAGACCTCCTCGTAGCCGAGGCGGTCGTTTTGCGTCCGGATGTAGTCTTCCAGTTCCCGGCGGATGGTCATCCCGTTGGGGTGGTAGTGGGGACACCCCGGCGAGTGGGCGGGGATAGAGAAGAGGTCCATCTCGCGGCCGATCTTCCGGTGGTCGCGCTCTTTTGCCTCCTGACGGCGTTCGAGGAACTCCTCCAGTTCTGACTCGCTGGCGAAGGCCGTCCCGTACACCCGCGTGAGGGACTCGTTGGCCTCGTCGCCGCGCCAGTAGGCGGCGGAGATGTCGAGCAGTTTGAACGCGCCGACGTCGCCCGTCGACTCGACGTGCGGGCCCTTACAGAGGTCCTCGAACTCGCCCTGCCGGTAGAAGGAGACGGGGTCCTCGCCCGCGGCCTCGGTCTCGAGGATGTCGCGCTTGAAGGGGTTGTCCGCGTACTTCTCCATGGCCTCCTCGCGGGACAGTTCGAACCGTTCGATGTCGAGGTCCTCCTCGACGACGGCGGCCATCTCCGACTCTATCTCGCGGAGGTCCCCCTGGTCGAGGTCGACGCCCGTCACGTCGTAGTAGAAGCCCTCGTCCGTCCACGGGCCGATGGTGAGTTTCGCCTCGGGGTGGAGTCGCTGGAGTGCCTGCGCGAAGACGTGGGCCGCGGAGTGCCGGAGAACGTCGACGTACTCGTCACTCCCATCGGTGACGATCTCGATGCGCACCCCGTCGTAGACGGGGGTGGCCTTGTCGACGAGGTCGCCGTCGAGGACGCCCGCCACCGTGTCCCGACCGAGACCGGGACCGATGGCGAAGGCGACGTCCTCGACGGTCGCCCCCTCCTCGACGGAGAGTTCGGAGCCGTCCGGTAGCGTAACGGAGATATCGCCCATACCCGGACAAGCCGAGGGCGCGAGATAAGTTTGTTGAGAGCGTGCGAAGCCGTCGAGCGGTCGTGTGGAACCGACTCAGTCGTCCGCGCGGACGGCGAGTTCCTCGCGGGCGGCGGGTTCCCCCTCGCGTTCGAGGGTGTCGACGTAGTCGGAGACGGTGTGGACCGAGTCGCCGTCGGTGCAGGGGGCGACCCACGTGACCTCGTCGTCGACCTTCTCGCAGATGGCCATCGTCGGGACCGAGAGGTTGCGGTGGGTGCGACCCGTCATCGCGGAGTGGGTCGTCTCCGTCTCGAACCCGGAGAGGTCGCGGCCGGTCTCGTGGGCCCACTCGCGGAACGCCGCGGCGGTCTCACGGATGAACGACCCGGCTTCGGTGCCCGTGATCTCGGGATCGAGGCTGACGCCCTCGCCCCAGACGTGGACCTCGTAGCCCTCGATGACGTCCTCCGCGGAGAGGTCGGCGAGTCGGGACAGGGTGTCGCTGATGCGCGCCTGGTTGTCGCCAGCGGCCAGCGACCGGACGTAGACTTCGACGGTAGGGGTGGGGTGGGACATGTTGCTTGGGTGAGGACAAGGAGTTCATGTACTAAAGCGTTGCTTGGGGAGTGTCATTATGACCACGTAGGCATATGTTGACCTTAATTGTGTGCTAGCTAGCACGAACCACGAACACCGAATCGCGCCTCAGGGGCTCTCGCGAATGGGTTCGGCGCTTCGCGTGGGTGTGACTGTCAGGAGACTCGTCCAGAGACGGGAGCGTACCGGGGGTGGGACGGACCCGATCAGCGTCCGGTCGGGCGTGCGCCCGTGCCCGGTCGGTCGACGTCCGAGAGGTCCACCTCGCCCGCGGGGAGGGGGACGCCGTCGTAGGGGTCCTCGGCGAGGAGGAGCGACCCGTCGAGGTCGGCGTAGTCGAGGAGGGGCGCGAGGTGGCAGGCGGCCGCGATGGCGGCGTTCGTCTCGACCATGCACCCGAGCATGACGTCGAGGCCGTGCGCGCGCGCGGCGTGGACCATCTCGACGGCCTGCCGGGGGCCGCCGCACTTCATCAGTTTCAGGTTCGCGATGTCGCACGCGTCGGCGATTCGGGGCACGTCTTCGAGGGTGACACACGACTCGTCGGCGGCGATGGGGAGGGGCGCGCGCTCGTAGACGTAGCGCAGGCCCTCCGGGTGTTCGGCCGGGACGGGTTGCTCGCAGAACTCCACGTCGTGGTCGGCGAGCACCTCGCACATCTCGACGGCCTCGCGTGGCGACCACGCCTCGTTGGCGTCGACGCGGATGCGCGCGTCGGGGGCCTCCTCGCGGACCGCGCGGACGATTTCGGCGTCGCGGTCGGTGCCGAGTTTCGTCTTCAACACCGGATACCCCGCCTCGACGGCCTCGCGGGTCTTCTCGCGCATCGTGGGGGTGTCGTCGAGGCCGATGGTAAACGAGGAGGTGACCGTCCGGGCGGGGTCGAGACCGAGCAGTCGGTAGAGGGGCACGTCGAGTCGCTTCGCGGCGAGGTCGTGGAGCGCGATTCTGACGGCGGCCTTCGCGGCCGGGTTGTCGTTGACGACCCGGTCGAGGCGGGCGTCGACGGCGTCGAACGCGAGGGGGTCGCCCACCGCCTCGACTTCCGCGAGGAGGTCCGGCAGGACGGCCTCGACCGTCGCGGGCGTCTCGCCGTAGTGGCCGGACGGGGCGGCGGCCCCGACGCCCGTGTGCTCGCCGTCCTCGATTCGGACGACGACGTTCTCGGCCGTCTCCTGTGTCCCCCGGGCGATGGTGAAGGCGTGTTCGAGGGGGAGGGAGACGCGTTCGAACTCGGTGGCGAGGGGCGAACTCATGGGTCGCGTTCGAGGTCGAGTTCGTCGAGAATCTCGTCACAGTCGAAGCGCACGACGTCCGTCGCGGGGATGCCCAGTTCCGCGCCGAACTCGTCGACTGCCTCGCGCGCCGCCTCCTCGTCCAGATGGGCGGTGTTGAGCGACCCGGCGACGACGTCGGTCGGGGCGACCGAACTCCCGAGGTCCTCGTAGAGGCTCCGCATATCGCCGAGGTCCGGGATGTCGAACGACTCGTAGCCGTGTATCTGCTCGCGGCCCGCGACGTGACAGAACACGAGGTGGTCGGGCATCGCGCCGTGGAGGATGCCGCAGGTGACCCCCGAGTACGCCGGATGGACGATGGAACCCTGTCCCTCCACGAACAGCACGTCGTACTCCTCGCTCCGTTCGACCAGCATCCGTTCGACCGCGCCCGCGGTGAAATCGGAGATGGTGCGGTCGATGGGGACGCCCCACCCCTCGATCATGATACCCGTCTGCCCGGTCGGGATGAACCCGGCGTCGATGCCCCGGTCGCGGGCGGCCTCCATCAGTTCGTAGGAGGCCGTCATCTTGCCCGTCGAGCAGTCCGACCCGACGGTGAGGACGATTTCGGCGTCCAAGTCGCGGGCGACGCCCTCGCTCACCGTGAGGTCCCCGGGGGGCTTTCGCACGTCCCAGAGGTCGGCGTCGTGTTCCTCGGCGAGGCGGACGAACTCGTCGTCCTCGGTGAGGAAGTAGTGGAGTCCCGACCACACCTCGACGCCCCGGCCGAGTGCGCCCCGAACGTCGGGTCGCCACGACTCGTCGAACCCGCCGCCGATGGGGGCGATGCCGATGACGAACGCGTCGATGTCGGGCACCTCGTCGATCCCTTCGACGATCGGCGCGTCGCGCACGTCCGGGATGTGGTCGTTGACCCGGTCGCCGGCGGTGTCTCTATCCAGTACCGCGACGACCTCGTGGGGGCCGTATCTGAGCAGTCCGACCGCGGTCTTGGCCTCGTCGGGGAACTTCCCGTGTGCGAGTACGGCGATGCGCATACCCGCCTACGGGATGGGGACCGTCTTAATCCCCCTCCCTATTCCTCGACCGCGCCGGGGTCGTCCATCTTCACCGTCAGGACGGGCACCGACGAGGACCGGACGACCTTCTCGGCGACGCTGCCCATCAGCAGGCGGTCGAACCCGCGACGGCCGTGGGTCCCCATCACGACGAGGTCGACGTCGTTCTCGTCGACGTACTCGAGGATGGCGCGGTGGGGCGGCCCGCCGGTCACCACGTCGGTGACGCAGTCAACGTCGTGGTCGGCCGCCGCGGTCGCCGCCTCCTCGACGATGCCCGTCCCGCGCTTCTCGAGGTTCTCCTGTATCGCGCCCACGTCGACGCCGGACATGCCCCCCTCGTCGCCGACCATCGTCCAGCGGGCGTCCGAGACGACGTTGAGAACGTGGAGCGTCGCGTCGTGGCGGTCCGCGAGGTCGAGTGCGTGGTCGAGCGCCGCCCGCGCGCCGTCGCTGCCGTCCGTGGGAAAGAGGATTCGTCGGTACACGGGAGCAGGTTGGTCGGGCGGCACCAAAAGCCGTCCCCCGAGGCTCAGAGCGCGACGAGTCGCGTCGTCCAGAACTCCCGGTGGGCGTCCGCGAGGGCGTCCTCCGGCGACCCGGTGGCGTCGACGGTCCGCGTCAGGTCCGCCCGGTCTGCCACCCGGTCGAGGACGGCCCGCTCCCCGACGAGGTAGAGGGGAACCTCGATGCCCGCGAGCGACCGGCGACACCGGTCGAGGTGGGCGTCTATCTGCCCGTCGCGGATGCGTTCGAAGCGTCCCTGCGAGAACCCGCCCTTCGAGTGCTGTTCTTTCACGTCGCTCCGGAAGCCCGAGTAGTCCACGCGCTCGTCGCCCTCGTATCGGCCCATAGCGAACGTGTCCGCGCGCACGAGCGCGAGGACGTACTCCTCCTCGGACCCCGGGCGGAACCACGACCGGTCGAGGCGGAACCCCTCGCCCCACTCGCAGAAGGGGTCGGGCGCGCGCGGCGGCGAGAGCGCCACGCTCACCACTCCGGCGTCGTCGGCGTAGACGAGACAGGGCGCGGCCCGGCCCACGAGGCCGGCGTGGTCGCCCAGCAAGTCGGCGAGTCCCTCGGGGACGTCGTCGCAGACCATCGCCGAGAGCGCCCCCTCGGGGCCGGTGTCGTACGAGGCGAGGCGGGAGAGCGTCTCTCGGAGGCGTACCCCGCGCAGGGCTTCGCGTCTCCGGGGGTCGACGGACGTGGACTCGTCGGCGTCGAGTTCGCCCTCCAGTCCGGCGAGGCGGTCCTCCAGTCGGTTGACCTGCTCTTCGGCCTCCTGTCTGGCGGTGGCGGCCTCCGACCGTCGTTCCTGTTCGGCCGCGAGCTGGCGCGCGAGGTGGTGCTTCTCCGATTCGAGTTCCTCGATGCGCGCCTTCAGGTCGGCGCGGCCGAGTACCCGGTCGAGCATGCCCCCACCGATGGGAGGTGGGGTTAAATACCGACTGGAGTACCGAGGTCCATGAGCTGTGCGGCCCGGTCGGCCTTCGCCAGCAGTACTTCCCGCAGGTCGGGGAGGCCGTTCTCGTCTTCGAGGAGGTCGTAGGGCACCGCGAGGGTCCGTTCGGGGACGCCCGCCTCCCCGTGGACCGCGAGGTGTCGCCGCCCGAGTTTCATCACGAGGGGCGCGTCGAGGCGCTCGATTCCCTCGCCGGTCGCGTACAGTTGTCTGTTGACGTGCTCGTGTTGCCCGTCGTGCATCGCCGGCCGCTCGCCGTCGTACGGCTCGACGTACAGTCGTCCGAGGTAGTATCCGCCCGAGAACTGTTCGAACATCGGTACGAATGTGAGTTTGTCATTGACACACATAAGCGTTACCGCGATACTATTTACGGACCCGCTTTCAGCGGGTTCTGGTCGGCACCAGTCGGTGCCACGATTCCAGTCGGTATCGCTTTGCCCCGCGGCGCGCGATGACGGGGCGTGTACAGTCCCATCCCCGAGCGCTGGGCGCAGTACTACCTCGGGAACGCGCCGAGTCTCGTCTGGTTGCTGCTGGCGAACATCGTCGCCGTCCTCGTCGGCGTCAGGTACTACGTCGAGACGATGCCCGACGTGTCCACGTTCGCGTGGCCGCTGTACGGCGACTCTCCCACGGCCGTCTTTCTCGGCCTCCTCTCGCTCGCGACGCTCCTCCCCCATCTCGGCAAGCGGGTGCGCGAGGCACCGCTGAACCGCCCGCTCGCCTACCTCCACACGCTCGCGTTCGTCTGGCTGGTGAAGTACGCCGTCTGGACGTTCCTCGCGCTCAACCTGCGGTTCTCGCTGTACTTCCCGGAGGTGTGGGCGTACTTCGGCATCCTGCTCACCCACCTCGCGTTCGTCGGCGAGGCGTTCCTCCTGCCCCACTACGGCGCGACGACGCGGGGGGCGCTGGCGTTCTCGCTCGGGGCGCTCCTGCTCAACGACTTCGTCGACTACTGGCTCGCGGGGACGGTGGGCTGTGTCCTCGGGTCGCCGGAGGGACGGTGCGACCTCTACCCCCCGCTGCGCTACGACCCCGGACTCGCGCTTCCCGTCCTGACCGTCTGCCTCTCGGTCGCGTGCGTCGCGCTCGCGGCGGTGGTCTTCGACCGCCTCGACGCGCCCGGGGGTCGTCGACCCCGGTAACGCCGGGAAACGCCCGGTTAATCCGTCGTTGACCCGTCGTGAACGGTTCGAACGGATGTCGCCGTTTTTGTGCCCCCACCCCGAAGGGGGTGGTAGATGCGACGACAGTCGGTCGCGGCCGCGCTGTGTGTGCTGGTGGTCCTCGCCCTCGCCACCCCCCTCCCTGGCGGCGGGACCCTCGTGGCGAGCGGCGCGACCGCCCCCGACACGCTCCCCGGGGACGCACAGGAGGCCGGGACGAACAACAGCACCCTCGGCGAGAGCGTCACCTCGTTCATGCAGGTCAGCACGGTGGAGACGGCGAGCGCTCTCGACCGGGGGATGTGGCGCGCCGCCTACCGGCGTGCGACCTCCGAGAAGACGAAGGCACGCCTGCTCGCCCAGCGACTCGAGACCCTCGACGGTCGACTCGACGCCCTCGAAGCGCGACTGGCGGACGACGCCAGCGCTGCGGGACCGACCTCGCTCGTCCGCACCGTCGTCCTCGCCGCCGAGGCGGAGACGCTCAGGGCGACCGTCGAGTCGACCGTCGAGGTAGTCGACAACGAGTCCCGGGTGTCCGGACTCGACGAACTCAGGGAACGCGCCCGCGGACTCGACGCCCCGCCGGCCCCGTCTGTCCCCGGTGCAGGCGTCGCCGACGACCGGCGACCCCCGCGCGGGCCGAACGGGAACGCGTCGGGCGGCGGAAACTCGGCCACCGCCGACCCCGACAGCGAGACCGGGCCGCCGGGGAACGCTACGGGCGTGGCCGAGAACGCCAGCGACCGACCCGAGAACGCGACGTCGAACCCGGTCCGTGACGGCGACGCCCCCGATGCCGTCCCGGACGACCCGCGCGAGTCGGCCCCAGAAAACGGAACCAGCGCGGGGGCCCCGGGTCAGGGTGCCGACACGGGGAACGGTGCCTCCCACGACGGTGACGGCGGCGACGAGGGCAACGCCAGCGACAACGGGAACGCAAGCGGGAACGACGGTGCGGGTAATGGAAGCGGAAACGGCAACGGGAGCACCGGTGACGGCGGTACTGGGAACGGAAGCGGGAACGACGGTGCGGGCAACGGAAGCGGAAACACCGGCAACGGCACCAACGGCGGCGGTGACACGGGTCCTCCCGGCGCGTAGCGTCCCGCCACCGTTTTCCCTGCCGGTGCCTACCCTGAGGTAATGGACTCCGCCGCGCTGCTCGACCTCCTCGGCAACGAGAACCGACGGCGCATCCTCCGTCTCCTCGCCCGGAAACCCTGTTACGTCACCGAGATCAGCGAGTACCTCGGCGTGAGTCCGAAGGCGGTCATCGACCACCTCCGCAAACTGGAGGAACACGGCCTCGTGGAGTCGCGCGTCGACGACCAGCGCCGCAAGTACTTCTCCATCGCCCGGAACCTCAGACTGGAGGTGAACGTCTCGCCGTACGGTTTCGGCGCGAAGTCGGCGTACCCCGCCAGTCGCGGCCTCGACATGACGCGCTGTCGCTACCTCACCATCGACCTCACGAACCCCGACGAGGCGGCGGAACTGGCCGAACTGGGTCGCGAACTGGCGCGACTGGAGCGACTCGCCAGCGAGCTATCGATGGCCCAGCGGTGGGTGCAGGGCCGCCTCACGGAGGTCATGGACGGTATCTCCGACCGGGTGCGCGAGACGCCGACGCTCGGCGCGCCCGACGGGACGGACGCCCGCTTCTACGCGGAGGTGGTCTCGGCACTGGCGAACGGCGCGGAGACCGTCGAGGCGGTCGCCCGACGGGCCGACGCGCCCCCGGAACTCGTCGAGGACGCCCTCGCGCGCCTCGTCGACCAGGGCGTCGTCACCCGCCGACAGGGGACCTACCACCTCGACGGCTGACCTCGCCCTCGCGGGGAATCTCGACCGACCTGAGCGGCCGCCGTGTCACACACCCCACCGTCGCGTGCTCGCTGTCCTCGCGCTTCGATTCGTCGTGTTCGAGGAGTCGGACGGGTCGGCGTGCCGGGGGAGTGAGAGCCCCCGCCCGCACGGTCAGGGCCCTCCCATCGGACGTTCTTCCTCGAACGTTCTTCGTCAGATGTCCCGCGTCAGGCCGTCGCGCAGGTCGCGTCCGAAGTAGTGGCCGACGAGGGCGACGACGACGCCCGCGCCCGCACCGACGGCGGCGAGTTCGGGGGCCTGTCCGCGCAGGCCCGCCAGGAGGACGAGGTTCAGGCTGGAGAGCACGAGGCCGAGGCCGGCGGCGACGGCCCCCGCCGCGCCCACCTCGAGGTAGCGCCGTCGCTCGGAGAGCAGACCCATGACGAACCCGGCGAGGGCGACGCCGAGGATGCCGATGCCGGGGATCAGGGGGACGAGGCCGCCGAGGAGGAGGCCGCCGACGGTCAGGGCGAGTGCGAGGAGGAAGTGCCGCGGCGAGAACAGACGCACCGACCGCCCGCGGAGTCGCCCGAGACGGCTCCGACCCCCGCCGCGTCCGCCGTCGCTCGACTCCCCGTCGGTCGTCCGGGAGGTGGAGTACTCGGAGTACTCCTCGAGGAGTTCGTCGGTCTGCGACATAGTGGACATGTCTCCCCGGCGAGCATGGGTCTTTCCCCGCCCGGGTCGGGAGAGCGCGGGTCGATGAGATGCTTTCAAGTCCAGTCGCCGGTAACGCAGGGGTATGAACCCCGGAGACCGCGTCCGCGTCGAGCGCGGCGACACGGCCTACGAGGGCATCCTGATGCCCTCGACCACGGCCGACGAGGTCGTCGTGAAACTCGACGGGGGCTACAACGTCGGCCTCGACCGCGCCGACAGCGACTGTGAGGTGCTCGAATCCGACGTGTACGCCGTCGGCGAGTCCGACACCGAGAGCGCGAGCGAAGTCGAGTTCGACGAGGACCTCCCGACCGTCGCCCTCATCTCGACGGGCGGGACCATCGCCTCGACCGTCGACTACCGCACCGGCGCGGTCACCGCGCAGTTCGACGCCGAGGACGTCCTCCGAGCGGTCCCGGACCTCGCGGGTCGGGCGAACTATCGCGGGAGGGTCGTCGCGAACATCCTCTCGGAGAACATGACCCCCGACGTCTGGCAGGACCTCGCGCGGGCGGTCCACGAGGAGATCGAGAACGGCGCGGACGGCGTCGTCGTCATGCACGGCACCGACACGATGCAGTACTCCGCCAGCGCCCTCGCGTTCATGCTCGACACGCCAGTCCCGGTCGTCTTCACTGGCAGTCAGCGCTCGGCGGACCGGCCCTCCTCGGACAACGTGATGAACGCCGTCTGCGCCGTCGAGGCCGCCAAGAGCGACTGCGCGGAGGTGCTCGTCTGTATGCACGCCTCCGAGTCGGACGACCGCTGTGCGCTCCACCGGGGCACGCGCGTGCGCAAGAATCACACCTCCCGTCGGGACGCCTTCGAGACGGTCGGCAACACGCCACTCGGAACCGTCGACTACGAGACGGAGGACGTCTCGTTCGTCCGCGAGTACGTCCCCCGCGGGGAACGCGAACTCGCCATCGACGCAGACCTCGCGACGGACGTCGAGTTGCTGAAGTTCACGCCGGGCATGGACCCCGCGTTCTTCGACGTCTGCGAGGGGAAGTCGGGCGTCGTCGTCGAGGGGACCGGTCTCGGACACGTCCACACCGACTTCATCGACCGAATCGAGGAACTGGTCGAGGACGGCACCACCGTCGTCATGACCAGCCAGTGTCTGGAGGGGCGGGTCTGTGACCGCGTCTACGACACCGGGCGCGACCTCATCGACGCGGGCGTCGTGGAGGCCGAGGACACCCTCCCCGGCACCGCGAAGGTGAAACTCATGTGGGCGCTGGCGAACGCGCAGTCCGTCGAGGAGACCATGCGCACCTCGCTCGCCGGGGAGATTACGGACCGCTCGGTTCCGTGGGCATGAGCGGCGGGGACATCGAGGTCCGCCCCGTCCGCCCCGAGGACAAGGAGGCCGTCGTCGACTTCACGAGCGAGACGTGGGCCGACCGCGGCGGGAGCGACTACATCCCGCACGTCTTCGACGACTGGATAGCGAACGACGGGGACGGGCAGATGACGTTCGTCCTCGACGCGGGTCGCGACGTCGCCGGCATCTGTCAGGGCGTCCTCCTCAGTGAGGACGAGGCGTGGGCACAGGGGATGCGCGTCAACCCCGATTACCGCGGGCGCGGGGTCAGTCTGGACCTCTCACACGCCGTCTTCGACTGGGCGGCGGGGGAGGGCGCGACGGTCTGTCGCAACATGGTGTTCTCGTGGAACATCGCGGGCCTCGGCCAGTCGCGGGCGACGGGGTTCGCCCCCGAGACGGAGTTCCGCTGGGCGCACCCCGACCCGGACCCGAACGCCGACCCCAACCTGCCCG
This sequence comes from Halomarina litorea, assembly GCF_024227715.1. Lineage (NCBI taxonomy): Archaea > Methanobacteriati > Methanobacteriota > Halobacteria > Halobacteriales > Natronomonadaceae > Halomarina > Halomarina litorea. Next base: position 2,385,539 of record NZ_CP100448.1, read on the forward strand.
TGACGAACGACCCGACCGCCGCGTGGCGCTTCTGGACCGACAGCCCCGCCCGCGAACACCTCGCGGGCCTCGGCCTCGACATGGACGAATCGTGGGCGCTCTCGGAGGTCACCCGTGACCGCCTGCACAGGGCCGCGGACGAACAGCGGACCTTCGCTGTCCACGACGAGGGCGTCCGCGGGATGGCCTACCGCACCCGGATGTACGAACGGCTGAACGAGGACGGCGACCCGACCACGTGGGCGGAGTACGGTGCGGCCGGGTGGTCGGACGTCGAGGTCGCCCGCTCGCTGTTCGCGGCCATCGCCGCCGACGCCGCCGCGTGCGACGCCGAGAAGACGAGAGTTCTGATTCCGGAGACGGTCTGGCACGTCAGCGACGTCGCCTACACGCGCACCGACATCAGCGACGAACCCGACTTCGTGCTGGCGGCGGACCTCACCGACCGGCGATAGGAGTCACTCGCCGTCCGCCGTCGGACCCGACTGCGCGCCCCCGGAGACGCCGAGGACGACGAACTCGACTGCGAGCGCCAGCAGCGGCAGCCCCAGCACGACGGCCGTGAAGGGGTCCACGCCCGTCTCGCCGGTGAGGACGGCCACCAGCACGGGGAGACCGAGTGCGGTGAGGAGGGCGGTCCGACGGCGACTCGTGGGCGTGTCGGACCCCGTGTCGAGCGCGGGGAGGTATCGCACGACGAGTCGGACCTCCGCGGCGGTGACCGCGAGGACGAACGCGAGGGCGAAGACGCTGACGACGTTCCCGACGAGCGCTCGCGGGAGCCCCTGTCCGGGGAGGAACTGCGGGAGGGGGCCGTCCGGACCGGCGAGGAGCGTGAGGGCGAACGTGGCGAGCCAGCCGTTCACCCAGAAGCAAAACAGGACCCAGACGACCACGGAGGGTCGCTGGGTGGAGGTGCGGGCGACCCAGGACATACCCCGACGGTCGACCCCGCCCCACAAATCGTTATCGACCCGTCAGGAACCGCCGCTGACCGGCGGGAACATGGCGAGTTCGTCGCCCGCCTCCAGCGTGGTCTCGTAGCCCTCGTTCGAGACGAAGGGATTCTTGGAGTTGCGGAGGACGCGGATGTGCTCGCGGAGTTCGCCGTCGTCGTCGAGTACCTCCGCGCGGAGTTCCGGGTGGGCGTCGAAGAGAGCGTCCATCGCGTCGCCGAACGTCGCGCCCGGTTCGACGTCCACGTCCACCTCACGCTCACCGGCCGTCTCTGCGAGGTTCGCGAAGAGTTTCCAGCGCATACCGGGGGTACTGGCTCCGGCGAAAAGAACCTACCTCACGAGGGCCGCCGGGAGTCAGTCGCCGGGCGTCGGTTCCACCGTGGGCGGGGTGCCGTCGCCGGCGGCCGCCGCCTCCAGTCGTCGGAGGACGGCGGGGCGGCCGATGACGTACAGCGTCTCGCCCGCCGCGAGCGTCCGGGTGCGCGACGGCGTCGGTTCGACCGACGACGCGCCGTCGACCCGGATGGCGACGACGGTGGGGGAGAGCGCCCCGACCGCCATCCCGTCGAGGGCGCTCCCCTCGGCGACCGTGACGACGGCCATCGTCTCCTCGGCGGCGCGGAAGAGCGCGGCGAACTCGCGGTCGTTGCGCGCCTGCGAGGGGAGCGTCAGCAGTCGGTAGGTCGTCGTGTGCGACAGGTCGGTCGCGTCGCCCTCGTCGACGGCGAGCGTCACCACGTCCCCCGCGACGCCGCGGAGTTCGGCGGTGGTGACGAGTTCCGGCCCCTCGTCCCACACCTGCACGAGGTCGCCCGGACTGGCGGTCCCCGCGGGGTCGGCCCGGACCGCGACGGCCGTCGTCCCCGGCGGGAGCGTCGGGCCGAGGCCCGCCACCCGCCCGCCGACGGCGAGGTACTCCACCGTCCCGTCGTCCGCCAGTTCGAGGTCGACGTAGCCCACGCCGTAGTCCGTCTTCAGGCGGGCGACGAGTCGGTCGTGGAGTTCCTCGACGGTCAGTCGCCGGGGGAACGACAGCGACGCGCCCGCGAGTCGCTCGTTCGTCTCCGGCGGGATGGGGTCGTGGTCCTCGATGGTCGCGAGGGTCTCGGGGAGCGTCACCGTCACCTGCCGACCCACGGTGTCGACGATGCGGCGGACGTCCGGCCCCTCCGAGAACAGCGAGTGGCCGACGCCGTCGCCCGCGCGGCCACCGGCGCTCGCGGCCAGTCCGGCGGCGAGGAAGGTGACGACGTTCGCGAGCATCGCCCCCGCTTCGGGCGTTCCGGCGCCCGGTTCGTTGATGACGCCCTCGAGGACCGCGCTGGTGTTCAAGACGAGGGCGACGGCGCTCACGCCCGCGAGGACCGCGAGCCCCTCGGGGATGCGCGAGCGGGCGTACCCCCGGTGGAGGACGCCGACGACGCCCGCGGTGGCTCCCGAGAGCAGCGCGATGCCGAGGACGCGCACCCCCTGGACCAGCAGCGTCTCGGCCAGCGGGGTGGACTGGAGGACGCTCACGCGATGGCCCCCCGGAACGTCTCGAGGTCGCCGCCCGTCCCGACCGCCAGCACCTCGTCGCCGGCCTCAAGGCTGGTGTCGCCGTGCGGGACGAACCGCCAGGTCCCCCCGTGGCGGACCGCGATGACGGCCACGCCGTAGGCCTCGCGGACCCCGACGCTCCCGAGCGTCACGCCGTCGAGGACCCCCTCGCCGACGGGGAGTCGCCTGACGCGTCGGCCCGCCCGCCGTAGGAGCGAGAGCAGTTCGAACTCCCGACGGGTGCCGCGGGCAGTCACGAGGACCACGGGGTCGGTCTCGACGCCGAGCAGGGTGCGGGCGTCGGGGCGGGCGACGGCGACGGTGAGTCGGCCCTCCCCGCCCGTCGCCGTGACGACGCGGGCGGGGGCGGGCGGCGCGTCGCCCTCCTCGCCGCCATCGGTGACCGCCTCGGTCGTGGCCTCGGGGACCGGTGCGTCACCCCCGGCGGCGGCCTCCCCGACGCTCACGACGGTCCCGGTGACGCGCTCTCCCGGGGTGAGGAGCGTGACCTCGTCCCCCCGGGCCACCCCGGTGGGGACGAGCGTCTCGACCGAGACGGCCCGCTTTCCCTCCGGGACGCGCTTCGAGACGCCGGAGAGCGGCGGGGCGGCGCTGGCGGTGGCCCGCCCGCGCTCGTCGATGCGAACGACCACCTCCGAGAGGTCGAAGTCGGCGCGCAGTCGGTCGGCGAAGCGCGTCTCCAGTTCCGAGAGCGGGAGGTCGGCGGGGAGGGTGAGTTCCGCCCCCCGGACCGAGGCCCGCAGGTCGGGCGAGAGCGACGGGTAGCCCTCGATGTCGCCGACGTCGCCCGTGACGCGGACGGTCACCTCGCCGCGACCGCCGACGAGGTCCACGACGTCCGCAGAGAGGGTGCGCTCGCGAATCGAGCGAAGCGAGACGCGCTTGGGGAACGACGCCCCCATCGCGTCGCCCTTCGCGTGGGCGTACAGCGACATCATCACGATGACGACGATGCCGACGATGACGGGGACGCCCGTGCCGACCGACCCGATGACCGTCGGGTCCGAGAGCGCGAGCAACCCGCCATTGACGCCCGCGATGGCGAGGCCGAGGACGACCACGCCGAACCCGGGGATGGTCACCCCCGTGAGGTAGCGGACGACGAACCCCAGCACCCACGAGACGAGGGCGGGGATGACGCCCGTCAGCAGGCCGAGATAGAGACCGTAGACGAGTTCGAGCGGGAACGATGCCATGTTCCGCGGTGGGAATCTGCGTACAAAGGCGTACCGAACGCATTGGGTCCCGGTATCGACCGAAAGAAGCCGTTTTTTCTCCCCGGGGACCACAGGGAGAGGTATGGCACACCGGGGAGGACGACGACAGTCGACCGGGGGTGGCGACCGGCCACGCCTCCTGCGTGCGCGCGTCGCCGTCCTCCTGACCGCCCTCGTCGCCCTGCTCTCGTTCGCGACGGGCGTCGTCAACATCGCGGCGACGGGCTTCGACCTGCCGGGTCCGCTGGCGGGTGTCGTCCCCCAGTCCATCCAGCAGACCGCGGGGTTCACCGGGACGATGACGGGCTTCCTGATGCTCGTCGGCGCGTACGCGCTCCGGCAGGGGCTGCGAACCGGGTGGTACATGACGGTCGTACTGCTGCCGGTGACGGCGATACAGGGCGTCCTGCAGGCGAGTCAGTTCTCGCTCCCGCTGGTCGTCCTCTCGCTGGTGAGCTTTCCGGCCGTCCTCGCCAACCGCCGCGTGTTCACCCGGGAGACGCAGTTGACGACGGGGCAACTCGCCGCGCTGGGGGCACTCGTCGGCAGCCTCGTCTACGGTACCGCCGGGTCGTGGGTCCTGCGCGAGGAGTTCCCGGAGGGGGCCATCACGAACCCCATCGACGCCCTCTGGTACGCCGTCGTCACCGCGAGCACCGTCGGCTACGGGGACGTGACGCCAACCAGCCCCGTCGGACGGCTGTTCGGCCTCAGTTACCTCATCGTCGGGACGGCGAGTTTCGCCATCGCACTGGGGACGCTGCTCGGCCCGGCCATCGAAGCGCGCTTCGAGAAAGCACTCGGAACCATGAGCGACACAGATATCGACCTCCTCGAGAACCACGTCATCGTCGTCGGCTTCGGTGACCTGACCGAACCGATACTGGAAGAACTCGGTGCCGACTCCGTCGACACCGTCATCGTCACCCGGTCGACGGACCGCGCGGTCGAACTTCGCGATCGCGGCTTCGAGGTGTTCACGGGCGACCCGAGCGACGAGGAACCCCTCAGACGCGTCGGCATCGAACGCGCCCGGGCGCTCGTCGCGGCCACCGACGACGACGCACAGGACGCACTCGCCATCCTCACCGCCCGCGAACTCAACCCGGACATCCGCATCGTCGCGGGCGCGACCGACCGCGAGAACACCAAGAAACTCCGGCGGGCGGGGGCGGACTCCGTCATCAGCCCCGCGGTCATCGGCGGGCACCTCCTCGTCCGGAGCGCGCTGGGCGACGGGGAGATGGAGGACCTCGCCGACCGCCTCCTGAGCGAGGACGACGGGGGCGACCCGAGAGAGTGAACCGGGTCAGCGCGGGGACGCGCGGGCCTCTGCGAGGAACCGGGTGACCGTCTCGTCTGCGGTGGCGGCCGTCACGTGGCGGTCGTACGCCGGCAGCGACATCAGCCCCGTCGAGCGGTCGGTCAGCGACACGTCGCCGAGCATCACGTAGGGGTTCGACTCGTCGCCGACGACGCCGTTCTCGCCCGCGAGGTGCGCCTCGAAGGCCGTCGTGTTGCCGACCGACGAGTAGACGAACCGGACCGTCGCGGCCCCCTCCGAGGACCACGGCGTGTAGTCGAACCCGTAGTCGGGGACGGCGACGGCGAGGACGGGGCCGTCGAGTCCCGCGAGCGAGTCGACGCGGGTGGCGGTGACGCCCTCGGCGGCGAACGCGGCGACGAGGGCGTCCGCGACGGCGTCAGCGAACGGCCCCTCCTCGGCGACGTAGAGCGAGAGGGTGTCGTCGAGGGCGGCACCGGAGCCGTTCGTCGCGCTCGCGGCGACGGTCGATCGGGCCTCGGTCTGACTCTCCATGGCGGCGAAGTCGACCGACGTGACGGCGACCCCGGCGAAGACGACGAGGGCCGCGAGCACCAGCGCGGCCGCTCCTCGGGCGGTGCGGTTCATGGAAGGGTGAGAGGACGCCCGAGGAGATGAACGTATCGCCGCACAGACAGCTATGCTGACACGGCGCGCGCGACGCGCCGCTCAGCCCCGGTAGTTCCGGTCGAGGATGACCACGTCGCACTCGAGGTTCTGGACGCGCTCGAAGGTGGGGCGGGAGATGAACCGCGAGGCGGCGGTCCGGTCGCCGCTCGAACCGATGATGACGAGGTCGTAACTCGGCGCGTTCGAATCGAGGAAGTCCGCGATGTCCTGCCGGGAGACGCGCGTCTCGCAGGCGGCGCTGACCGTCTCGACGATGTCCGCCAGCATCCCCTCGGCGTCCCGGCGGCGGGACTCGCTGTCGATGCAGTGACAGACCGCGACCCGACCGGTGCGTCCGGCCAGACGGGTGGCGAAGTCCACCATCTCGTGGGCGGTGTCGCCCGCCTTCCGGACGGGGACGAGAACGCGCTTCCAGCGCTGGCGGCCGCCGCTGGAGCGGTGGACGACCACGTCGACGTCCCCCCCGAACAGTGCCCGGAGGAACCCCGAGAGGTGGTCGTCCTCGGTCTCGTAGGCGGCCGCGATGAGGTCGCAGTTGGTCTCGTGGGCGGTCCTGACGACGGTGTCCGCGGGGTTCGCCCCCTCGGTGGCGACGACCACCTCGCAGGGGACGCCCACCTTCGACCGGATGGCCGCCGCCCGCGACTCGAGGTCGTCGGCGACGATGGCGGCCGCCTCCCGTTCGGCCTCGTCGACCGTCTCCACGTCGCCCCCCGCGTCGGACGGGATGCCGCCGTCCGACGCGACCGCCTCGCCGTCCGGGTCCGTCCGGCCCTCGGCCACCCGACTCGCCTCGTCGATGGTCTCCTCGCTCACGAGGTCCATGAGGACCACCTTCCCCGCGTCGTGGGCCGCCGCGAGGCGGGCGGCGAGCATCGCCGTCTCGTCCGGATCGGGGCCGCGCAACGGGACGAGGACGTGGTCGTCGCCCTTCGTCGACTGGTAGAGGTAGCGGGCGCGCTCCCGGTAGAACTTCCGACGCCAGAGGACGAACGCCGCCGCGATGAGGGCGCTCGACGCCGCGATGCTGAGCACGTAGATGGAGCGTCCCGACACGCCGAACGGTTGGGGGGCGTCCCCGGGGATGTCGGCGACGAGGACCAGCAGTGCGCTGGAGAACGCCGCCGGTTCCTCGATGTCGAATCCCCAGGTGACGACGGCGGTGAGGAACACCGACAGGGCTGCCCCCGCCACGTCGACGCTCATCGGCGCGACGGGGGAGAACGCCCGCCCCACCTCGAAGGCGACCCAACCACAGGCCGCCCCGACGGTGAGGCCCGCGACGAACCGCGTCGGCGAGGAGTAGCGCCCCGACGGGTTGGCGAAGAGGGTGTAGGTACCGGAGGCGAGCGGCGGGAACAGCAGGAACGAGAACGCGGGGACGGCGTTCGAGATGGCCGTCACCAGCGCGATGAGCAGCGGGACGAACAGCAGGACCGAGAGGTGGACGAGGTTGCGCGTGTGTTCGAGCCACACGCGGAACTCCCGCACCTCGCGTCGCTCGATGCGACGGAGTCGCCTGAACGCCTCGCGCACCCGCCTGCCGCACATACACGAGGGCCACGTCCGGCGGCAATGGGCGTTTCGTCTCGGGGGTGAGGTGCCGACGGCCCGCCGGACCCGCCTACAGGTGGGTCGTTGCGGTCAGCGCGATGCGGATGGCGCGCTCGACGTTGTCGCGGGCCTTCTCGGGGAGTTCCTCGTCTTCCGTCTCGCCCTTCTGGGTCCCCTCGACGAGGTTCCCGTCCACCGTACAGATGGCCCCCGCGCGCAGGCCCTTGCGCCGGGCGAGGGTGAACACGGTGGCGGCCTCCATCTCCACCGAGAGGATGCCCGCGTCCTCCCAGTCCTCGACGTAGGCGTCCGTCTCGGCGTAGTAGGCGTCGTCGGAGGCGATGGGGCCGACGTGCACGTCTTCTCCATTCTCCTCCGCGCTCTCGACCAGTTGCGTGAGCACGTCGAAGTCCGGGACGGCGGGGTACTCGACGGCCTCGTAGCGCTTCGAGGTGCCCTCGTTCTTCGCCGCGCCCGTCGCGACGACCATGTCGCCGATGTCGATGTCCGACTGGAGCGCGCCCGTCGTACCGACGCGGATGAACGTCTCGACGCCGACGCGCGAGAGTTCCTCGACGGCGATGGCGGCGGAGGGACAGCCGATACCCGTCGAGCAGATGGTGAGGTCGCGGCCCTCGAAGGTGGCGTTGACGAGTTTGTACTCGCGGTTCTCCGCGACCGTCTCGACGTCGTCACAGTGCTTCGCGATGCGGTCGACGCGGCCCGGGTCGCCGGGGATGAGCGCGATGTCGTTCACGTCGCCCTCCTCGGCGAGGATGTGGGGCTGTTTGGCCATACGTCGGGGTCTGCCAGCGTGAGGAAAAGTCCCTCGGGTTCGCGGCGGGCGCTCGGGGAGCGGGGTCAGTCGAGCAGGCCGGACAGACGGTGGAGGTCGGAGGGACCGTCGAGACGGGCCACCGCCCGGTCGTCGGCGTTCCCGACGAGGACGCACTCGAAGCCGAGTTCGCAGGCGGGGTCGAGGTCACCGCGGACGCTGTCACCCACGACGACGTACCGGTCCGCGGGGAGGGCGTCGGCCCCCGCTCGGAGCAGTCGCGGGTCGGGCTTTCCGACGCCGACTTCCGTGGGCGTGACGACCACGTCAACGAACCGCGAGAGGCCCGCGTAGTCGAGCTTTCGGCGCTGAACCGGGCCGTAGCCGTTGGTGACGACCGCTATTGGGTGGTCCGCGGCGAGCGTCCCCAGTGCGTCGTGGACGCCCTCGGAGACGTACATCGCGTCGAGTTCCGCCCGCTTCAGGCGCGCGGCGAAGCGTTCGGGGCGGACCGACCACCCGAACTCGTTGGCGAGTTCGCGGACCGCGGCGGCGAAGGGGTCGCCTCGGAACGCGGTGAACCGAGCGCCGACGCGTTTCCCGAAACGCGCCAGCGTCGATTCGTCGGCCGGCAGGTCGAGGCTCTCGCACGTCGTGGCGAAGATGCCGGGGATTGCGGGGTCGTACTCGACCAGCGTCAGGTCGAGGTCGAAGAGGAGGGCCGTCTGCACGTCCGCTCTCACGCGCGAGGGCGGGTTGGGTGTTTCGGCGGGACGACGAATCAGTACACCAGCACCGTCACCACGACGACGAGGACCCACAGGGCGAGGACGTAGACGGCCGCCGACACCGCCCAGTGGCGCCGGACCGTCCCCGCCACCTCGCGCTTCTCGCGACCGAACCGCGGGAGGACGACGTGGCCGAAGAAGCCGTAGAGGACGGCGAACACGCCGACGCCAGCCAGCAGGTGCGAGGAGAGGGGGAGGCCGCCCTGCAGGACCCGGACCGGCGGGACGACGGCCTCGGCGGCGACGGCGAGGAGGACGAACAGGACGCCCGCGAGGATGCCGGCGGCGTAGTGGGCGGAGCGCGCCTCCACGTCCGAGAGGTTCGCCGGCGGCTTGCCGTAGAGGATGGAGGCCGCGGTGTACGGCGGGACCATCCCCTCGGAGAGGCGACGCATGGGGAGGCCCATCACCACGCTGGCGACGAACCCCGCGACCATGGCGATGGCGACGCGGACGACCGGCGGCGGAGCGGTGATATGACCGGCGTGCAGGAGGAGGGTCATCGAGAGAGCAGGGGGGCGAGGAGGGACGGTTCGGCGGTCTGTGCGATGGAGAACAGCACGAGGTTGTGGGCGCCGGGGCCGAGGCCCACCGCGGCGACGCCCGCCAGCAGGAGGAACCCCTCGCGGGGGGCTTCCTCCACGTAGTCGGCCATGAGGACGACGACGCCCATCGCCAGCGCCACCTTCACGAGGACGAACAGCCACACCGTCCCGAGATAGGGGGCGGTGGGGAGCGAGGCGCCGACCTCGATGATGGCCGCCGAGAGGGGGGTCTGCTCGCCGAAGTGCAGTACGTCCACGCCGACGGCGGTCGAGACGCCGTCGAGGGTGTGGCCGAAGACGGCGAGCAGACCCGCCATCCCCGTGATGGAGGTGGCACGCGGTCGGAGCGCCCCAAGGACCATCCACGCGACGCCCGTCAGGGCGACGGCGACCGCGAACCCGATGGCGGGCCAGAGGACGCGGAAGGGCGGCCGCGAGAGGCCGACGACGAGCGCGAGACCGAGGACCGAACTCATCAGGCCGATGCCGCCGAGCAGGAGGACCACCGTCGAGAACCGGGGGTCGCGCCCGACGAGCGACGCCACCCCCCAGAGGAACCCCATGAGCGAGAACGTGGTGACGTACACTGTCGGCGACCCGAACAGGGGGGCGAGGACGTCCACCACGACGCCGACCTGGTTGAGCGCGTAGAGGGTCGCCCCGGCGACCATCCACGGCGCGAAGGCGACGACGGTCACCTCCGTCACGGACGGGTCGGCGAGGACGAGTGCGAGCACCGCCAGACCCGCCGCGCCGAGGACGATCAGGAGGTACGGCAGGGGCGGGAGCGCGAACCCCTCCGGCAGGACCTGCAGGAGCATACCGGTGACTCGCGGTGCCGCCCCAAAGGCGTGTGTGTTTCACCGCCGTGTCGTGGTATCATTGAATCGCCATTAGTCGGTGCGAAACTCCGTGTTATTCCGAGGAAACCCCTCGAAATCAGGCCATACCAATAGGGCTACCGGCCGTCAGAGGGGACAATGAACTACCGAAGTGTCGCCGATCTGAACGCCGAGGCGCGTCGGTTGGCGCACCGGCTCCCGAAGGACATCGACCTGGTAGTGGGCATCCCCCGGAGCGGCCTGCTGGCCGCGAACCTGCTCTGCCTCCACCTCGACCGCCCGATGACCGACGTGGACGGGCTCGTCGAGGGTCGAATCCTGAAGTCCGGCTACCGATTCGAGGCGGGCCAGCGCCTCGCGGACGTCGACCGCGTCCTCGTCATCGACGACTCGGTCGCCAGCGGCCGGCAGATGCGCGACACGAAGGGCCGCATCCGCGACGAGGACCTGCCGTACGACATCGAGTACGCGGCCATCTACATCTCCCCCGAGGGCTACCAGCACGTCGACCACTGGGGAGCCGTCGTCGAGCGCAAGCGCGTCTTCGAGTGGAACCTGATGCACCACCCCCTCCTGCAGAACTTCTGTGTGGACATCGACGGCGTGCTCTGTCGCGACCCGACCGACGAGGAGAACGACGATGGGGAGCGCTACCGGGAGTTCGTCAGGACCGTCGACCCGCAGGTCGTCCCAAGCAAGCGCATCGGCTGGCTCGTCACCAGCCGACTCGAACAGTACCGCGAGGAGACGGAGGCGTGGCTGGCGGAACACGGCATCGAGTACGACGAACTCGTCATGATGGACCACCCGAGCGCCGAGGCCCGCCGGGAGGCGGGCGACCACGGCCAGTACAAGGCCGAGGTGTACGCCTCGACCGACGCCAATCTCTTCGTCGAGAGTTCCCACTGGCAGTCCGTCGAAATCGTCGAGGAGACGGGCAAGCCGGTGTACTGTTACGACACCAACGAACTGCTCACGCCCGACACGCTGGCGCAGGTCGAAGCGAAGAGTCGGAGCTACGCCGCGAAGTTCGCCGCCGAACCCGTCGGGTTCTCGATTCGCGCCGGGCGGTACGTCGCCCAGCGCGGGTGGCACGGCCTGAACCGCCTCACGAGCGAGCGCGGGCGCGGGAGCGACTGACGCGAACGACTCGCGGACGGCGAGCAGTTCGGCACGGCGACGCGTGGCGGGCGCGACCGTCCCCCCTTTTGTGGGAGGACTCACAGGGAGAGGTATGAACCGCGACGAGTTCGCCGCCCGCATCGACCACACGGTCCTCGGACCCGAGACGACCCCCGCCGACGTCGAGCAGTGCGTCGAGGAGGCGGAGACCCACGGCATGAACGTCTGCATCCCGCCGTGTTACGTCGCCGACGTGGACACCGAGGCGACGGTCGCCACCGTAATCGGGTTCCCGCACGGCCAGAACGCCACCAACGCCAAACGGAGCGAGGCCGAGAAGGTCTGGCGCGACGGGGCCGACGAACTCGACCTCGTCGTCAACGTCGGCCGCCTGAAGGCCGGACAGGACGAACGGGTGCGCGAGGACATCGAGGAAGTCGTCGCCGCCACCCCCTGTCCGGTGAAGGTCATCATCGAGACGGCGCTCCTGACCGACGACGAGAAGCACCGCGCGTGTCAGGCGGCCGCCGACGCCGACGCCGACATGGTCAAGACCTCCACCGGATTCGCCGAGGGGGGCGCCACCGTCGAGGACGTCGAACTGATGAGCGAGTATCTCCCCGTCAAGGCGAGTGGCGGCGTCGGAAGCTACGAGGAGGCGACGGCGATGTTCGACGCTGGCGCGGTCCGCATCGGGGCGTCCTCGGGCGTCGACATCGTTGAGGGGTTCCCCGAGGGCGAGGGCTGACCCGTCGGGTGAGTCAGCGCGGTTCGACGGCGACCAGTTCCGCCCCGTCCCCCGTCGACACCGGGGCGTAGACGATGCCGTCGCCGAACGTCACGTCGGGGCCGACGGTCCCGCCGAGGTCCAGCGAGAACCGCGGGCCGTCGCCCTCGGGGTGGTGGCCGTACAGTCGGTCACCGCCAGCGTACACCGAGTGGCCCACGACGGTGGGGGCGCCAGTCGTCGCCCCGAGGTCGAACGTCCAGTGGCGGTCGCCCGATTCGCTGCCGAGTGCGTGGAGCGTATCGCCGTCGATAGCGTACACGTAACTGTCGGTGTAGGCGACGCCGAACCGCCCCGCCTCGACGCCTCGGGCGACCCACTCCGTCTTCCCACCGAACGAGAGCGCTCGGACCGTGCCGTCGTCGCCCGCCACGTAGACGTGGTCACGGCCCATCGTCACGGGCGCGGTGGTCGTCGTCCGGAGGGAGCGCCGCCAGCCGCCCCTCCCGTCGTGGCCGAGCGCGCACACCTCGCCCGCCTCCGTGGACACTACCGGATAGTCGGCGACCGCCAGCGCCGGGTAGTTCACCGCCCCGAACAGCCGTCGCGACCACCGTTCCTCGCCCGTCTCGGCGTCGAGGACGCGTACCCGTTCGCCGTCCCCGACGACGAGGTCCCGTCCGGCGACGGTGGCCGGAGCGGTGAGCGGTCCGTCGAACGACCGCGACCACCGCACCTCGCCCGTCCCGGCGTCCAGCGCCCGCAGGTCGTCGCCGAGGGCCGCGTACACCACGCCCTCCCTGACGAGGGGTTTCCCGAGGGGTGGGGCGGTTCCGGACGCGGTCCACAGTTCGTCGGCGTCCCCGGCGTCGAGGGCGACCAGTCGGTCGCCGTCCGGGAGGAACAGTCGGTCGTCGCTCACGGTGGGTGCGCGCCGCCCCACCTGCGCGATGGGGTGTCGCCAGCGCACCGCCGCGTCGTCGACGGGGCCGGTCCCCGCGTAGTCCCAGCGGGTGTTGGCGGCGTCGAAGCCGCGACTCGACCACCGCCCGTCGCTCCCGAAGACGTGCTTCCCGGGGTCCGGCGGCGGGCCGTGTCTGTCGGGCATCGTGTAGTCGGGGAGGTCGTCGGAGCCGAGGCAGCCCGCGAGCGTCGTCACGGTCGCTCCCGTGGCCGCGAGGAACCGTCGTCTGGAGGGCATCGTTCGAGCATTCGTATCTGAACGCAAATACGTTCGGTTCGTCGTCATCTCGGGCGCGCGGAACGCCGCGCTTTTGCCCGCCGACCACCCAGTTCGGCCAACGATGGCCCGGTACCACATCGAGACCTACGGGTGCACTGCCAACCGGGGTGAGAGTCGCCACATCGAGCAGGCGCTTCGAGACGGCGGCCACCACCCCGCCGGCGGCGTCGAGGAGGCGGACGTCGCCATCCTCAACACCTGCACCGTGGTCGAGAAGACGGAGCGCAACATGCTCACGCGGGCCAAGGAGTTGGAGGAGGAGACGGCGGACCTCATCGTCACCGGCTGTATGGCCCTCGCGCAGGGCGAGGAGTTCCGCGAGGCGGGCGTCGACGCACAGGTCCTCCACTGGGACGACGTGCCGAACGCGGTGTTGAACGGCGAGTGCCCGACGCCGACGCCGGACTCCGAACCCGTCCTCGACGGCGTGGTGGGTATCCTCCCTATCGCCCGCGGGTGTATGAGCGACTGCTCGTACTGCATCACCAAGAAGGCGACCGGGAAAATAGACTCCCCGCCGGTCGAGGAGAACGTCGAGAAGGCCCGCGCGCTGGTCCACGCGGGCGCGAAGGAGATACGCATCACCGGGCAGGACACCGGCGTCTACGGGTGGGACACGGGAGAGCGAAAGCTCCACGAACTGCTCGACCGGGTCTGCGACATCGAGGGCGACTTCCGGGTGCGCGTCGGGATGGCGAACCCGAAGGGCGTCCACGGCATCCGCGAGGAACTCGCCGAGGTGTTCACCGAGAACGAGAAGCTCTACAACTTTCTCCATATCCCCGTCCAGTCGGGGAGCGACGACGTCCTCGGGGACATGCGCCGACAGCACCAGGTCCGGGAGTTCGTGGAGGTCGTCGAGACGTTCGACGACGCACTGGATCACTGGACGCTCTCGACGGACTTCATCGTCGGCTTCCCCACCGAGACCGACGAGGACCACGCACAGAGCCTCGCGCTGTTCAGGGAGACCCGTCCCGAGAAGGTCAACGTCACGCGCTTCTCGAAGCGCCCCGGCACGGACGCCGCGAAGATGAAGGGCCTCGGCGGGACGCTGAAGAAAGAGCGCTCGAAGGAGATGGTCGAACTCAAGATGGACGTCGTGGGGGCAGCCCACGAGTCGATGGTCGGCGAGACCCACGAGGTGCTCTGTGTCGAACAGGGCACAGGCGACTCCGTGAAGTGTTACGACGAGGCCTACCGGCAGGTCGTCGTCACGAACGCCGAGGAACGCGGCGTCGAACCCGGTGACTTCCTGAAGGTCGAAATCACGAGCGCGGAACGGGTCTACTGTTTCGGCGACCCGGTCTGAACCGGCGTCCGCGGCCGCGGAACTCGCTTTTATCACCACTCCCCGCCCAGCGTGGGCATGAGTGGCACGCCCGCGCCGGACCACACTCTCGACGCCAGCGACGCGCACGTCCACTACGAGTGGGACAACTCGCTCGACCCCGTCCTCACCGTCGACCCCGGCGAGGTGGTCGAGTTCGTGTGCCGGGACGCCGCCGACGGCGCGTTCGGTCCCGACTCGACCGTCGACGATCTCACGTCCCGCGAGTTCCCCGGCCACCCCCTCACGGGTCCCGTCGCGGTCCGGGGTGCCGAACCGGGCGACGTCCTCGAAGTCGAACTACTGGACTTCGAGCACCACGGCTGGGGGGTGACGTACTTCTACCCCGGCGACCGCGGGATGGGCCTCCTCCCCGAGGAGTTCCCCGAGGGCGGGATGCACTGGTGGGACCTCGACGGGGGCGTCGGGAGGTTCGTCGAGGGAATCGAGGTGCCCCTCGACCCGTTCCCGGGCAACCTCGGGTGTGCGCCCGCCGAAACGGGTGCGCACAGCACGACGCCCCCGCGTCGGGTCGGCGGCAACCTCGACGTGAAACACCTCACCGAGGGGGCGACGCTCTCTCTGCCCGTCGAGTGTCCGGGTGCCCTGTTCTCCATCGGGGACTGTCACGGCGCACAGGGCGACGGCGAGGTGTGCGTGACGGGCATCGAGGCGCCGATGGACGTGACTGTCCGGTTCGACGTCCGTTCGGACCGGTCCGTCGAACACCCCGAGTTCCGGACGACCGGCCCCTTCACCCCGACCGGGCGCGACGAACCGATGTACGGGACGACCGGGGTGGCCGACGACCTCCTGGAGGCGACGCGCCTCGCCGTCAGCCACATGGTCGACCACCTGCACACCGACCGCGGCCTCACCCGCGCGGAGGCCTACATGCTCTGTTCGGTGGCGGTAGACTGCAAGGTGAGCGAAGTGGTCGACGCGCCCAACTGGGTGGTCTCCGCCTACCTCCCTGAGTCGCTGTTCCCGTGAGCTGACGGTGAAAGAGACATCTCATCCTACACAAAGCGTTCGGGGCACCCGGTCCGACGGCTGGGTGGCGTTCACCGGTCCCGGCGGCGTCCCGATACAGGGTGCGGCCATCGCCCTCGGCGACACGGGAACGGGCTGGGCCGTCCCGCAGGAGACCGGCGACGCACTCGCCGACCCCGTCCCCTCGCTCGCCTACGAGGCGGTCGACTACCCCGACCGCGTCCCCTCCGGCGGGTCCTTCGAGGTTCGCGTCACCGTCGCCAACGAGTCCTCGACGGACGGGCGCCTCCTCGGGGGCCTCAACGTCACCGCCCCCACGGCGTCGACCACCGCCGTCGACCTCGACGTGCCCGCCGGCGAGTCGGGGACCGCCGCACACGCGGTCGGCGACGAGGTCACGACCGGCGAGGAGGTGGCGTTCTCGCTGACGACCAACGCTGGCCGCCGGGAGTTCACGGTCCCCGTCGGCAGTGCCGAGAACGGGACGAACGCGTCGAACGCCACGGACGAGGAGAGCGACTGAGACCCCGTCGGCCTTGCACCTGCGGCCCGCGCGGTTAGGCGCGCTGCCGTCCAACTGAACCGTCTCACGAATGGCAACGACGACGATACCGGACTCCGCGGCCCCGACGCGCCCCGCCCCCACGACGGCGAACGGTACCGACCATCCGGTGGTGCGGTGGTTCCTGCTCGACGGTGACCGGCGGGTCGTCGCCCTCTCCCTCTCGTTCGTGGTCCTCGTCGTCCTCGTCGTGGCCGGGACGGTATGGGAACTGGAGATGGAACGACTCGTCTCCGAGACGCGGGCCGTCCAGACGTTGTTCAACACCTTCCTCGGCGGGATCATCCTCTTCGTCTCCGTCGTCCTCTCCATCAACATCGCCGTCCTCGCACAGGAGTTCGGCCCGCTCCGGACCAAACAGGAGCAGATAGAGGAGTCGCTGGCCTTCCAGTCCGAACTGGAGGCGTTCGTCGAGACGGGCGTCAGCCCCGCCGAACTCGGGGAGTTCTTCCTGTTCGTCCTGCGGGCACTCAGGACGGAGGCGACGAGACTCCGGGCGGCCACCGGGACCGACACGGGCGACCACCACGGGGAGATACTGGCCTTCGTCGACGGCATCGAAGCCGAAGCCGACCTCGTCGAGGAGCGAGTCCGTGGCGTCCAGGGGATGGTCTCGAACGTCCTGCTGGCGGGCCTCGACTACGACTACGCCCACCAGATATACACCGCCCGTCGCATCCAGTACGACTACGAGGAGGAGTTGAGGTCGGTCGAGCGGACCGCCCTCGAGAACCTCACGGAACTGCTGACGTTCTTCGCCACCGGCCGCGAGTACTTCACCACGCTCTACTTCAAGCGCGAGGTGCGGAACCTGTCGTTCGGCCTGCTGGTCGTCTCCCTGCCGACCATCGTGTTCACCTCCTACACCCTGCTGGCCATCGACGCGGGCCAGTTCCCCGCGCTGACGGTGCCCGGCATCGCGCCGCGACTGCTCTGGGTGAGCGTGGCGTACGTCGTCGCCCTCTCGCCGTACGTCCTGCTGTCGTCGTACATCCTCCGGATACTCACCGTCTCGAAGCGCTCGCTCGGGTCGAGTGCGTTCACCGTCAGGACCGAGTGAGACGGGGGCGGTCAGTTGCGCCCACTGTTCGAGCGCGAGTGCGGGGGTGCCCTCGGGGGCTGTCCCTGCCCGTCTGGACCCCGAGGGACGCCCCCCTCGTCACCCTCCTTCCACTCCCCGAGTTCCCGCGGGTCGAGGTGGACGAACACGTCGTCGACCTCCCGAATCTCGCGGATGCGCCGCACGACGTCCGTCTCGATGTCGTGGGCCTCGTTGAGCGTCCGCTCGCCCTCTATCTCGATGTGGAGGCTCACGTCCACCTCGGGGCCGACGTGGTGGGCGACGACGTCGTGGACGCCCTTCACCTCGGGGTGGGCGAGCGCGCGTTCGACGATGTCGTCGGTGAGTTCCTCGGAGGGCGCGCGTCCGACGAGGTAGCCCACGTTGTCGCGGGCGATTTCGACGCCCGTGTAGAGGATGCCGAGGGCGACGACGCCACCCGCGAGAGGGTCGAGGACGGAAACCCCGAGAGACGCGCCGACGACACCGACGAGCGCCGCACCCGCCGTGAGGATGTCCGCGCGGTTGTCGAGGGCCGTCGCCCGGAGCGCCGGCGAGTGGTAGGTCTCGGCCATCCGGGCACAGTAGCGAAAGAGGAGGTACTTCGCGGCCGCCGACCCGGCGAGGACGGCCATCGCGACGGGGCCGGCCCGCGTCGTCCCGCCCGAGAGCACGGCCTGCGCCGCCTGCCAGAGCACCGCCCCACCCGCGGCGAACACGCCGACGGCGACGAACAGGGCGACGAACGGTTCGATTCGCTCGTGGCCGTGCGGGTGGTCCGTGTCCGGCGGCTGGGTCGTAAGGTAGAGGCCGACGACGATGACGAGGCTGTACACCCCGTCGGCGATGCTGTTGACCGCCTCGCTCCCGACGGCGAGACTGCCCGTCGAGAGGTACACCGCGCCTTTCGCCAGTGCGAGGACGACGTTGACCCCGAGGACGACGAGGCCGACGCGACGCAGGGCGGAGACGCGGTCCATGACCCCTCCTATGCGACTGGCCCCTAAAGTCGCTTCGGCGTTTATCCGTCGAATGCGGGCGTTAGACGCCTCGAAACCTCGATTCGAGTCGCGTCTACTCCACCCGGACGGCCCCCGAGTCGGCCACCGTCGTCCCCGCCTGTGCGGCGAACGCCTCGTGGATGCGGTCGTAGGTGTCCGCCACCGCCTCGACGATGACCTTCGTGTCCGCGACGACGGGCATGAAGTTGGTGTCGCCGCCCCACCGCGGGACGACGTGCGTGTGGAGGTGGTCCTCGATGGACCCCCCGGCGGGACCACCGAGGTTCAAGCCCGCGTTGAACGCCTGCGGGGAGAGGGCGTCCTCGACGGCGTCGAACGTGCGCTGTTTCAGGCGCGCGTGGTCGAGGAGCACCTCGTCCGACAGGTCGCGGTAGTCGCCCGTGTGGTCGTACGGGATGACCATCGCGTGGCCGGGGTTGTAGGGGTAGTTGTTCAGGAGGACGAACGCGTGGTCGCTTCGGGCGACGAGGCGGGACTCGCGGTCCTCGGTCCGTTCGGGGAGTCGACAGAACACGCAGTCGGGTTCCCCCGGTTCGGGACCATCCTCGCCGTCGCGTTCGACCCAATCGATGCGCCACGGGGCGAACAGTCTGTCCATGGTCCGAGGGCCGCGGGCCGCCCGCGTAAGCGTGTTCATCGGACCGTCGACCCCTACTTAACTGACGTGGCCGTTCGACGCCGATTTCGGGCCGAAACGGTCGGAGCAACTGTTGTGAACGGTTCCACGGGAGATGCGCGTATTCTACACGGAAACCGTTCACACCGGCCGATTTCGCCGGAGAACGCATCTCAACGGAATGGGGTTTTTATACCCCCGTAGTCGGTAGCGGAGAGCGATGGAAGCGACACGGAACCGGTCAAACGACATGGACGAACACTGCCCGGACTGTGGCCGTGAGACGCCCCACTCGGTGTCCCTCCAGATACTGACCGAGAGTACGAAAAAAGAGAACGCGCAGTTCTCGCGTGAGCCGTACCGGGTCAGTAGCTGCCGCGTCTGTGGGTCCGAGACGAGCCAGCGGATGAACAACGCCTGAGCGGACCGGTTTTTCGACACTCGCCACCCGTCGAGTGGCGTCGCTCACCGGTCGGGTGGGGACGGACGCGAGGACGGGCGGGTCCTACCGCGAACGCGTCGTCACTTCACAGCCGTCCTCGGTGACGATGACGGTGTGTTCCTTCTGGCTGACGAGGCGACCCTCCTCCTCCTGCAGGACGGGGTAGCCGTGGAGGACACCCTGCTGTTTCAGGCGGCGGACGGTCATCTCGGCGCGGTCGACGTCCAGCCACCGCGTTGCGAACGGGAGCGTGCGGAACTCCTCGGTGATCTGTTCGAGGGCCTCGCGGGCCTGTCGGTTGCGCACCGAGCGCTCGCGTTCGAGCGCGAAGATCTCCTCGGTCGCTCCCTCGCCGACCTTCCCGCCACCGTCGGTCGCGAACGGTTCGATGGCGACGACGTCGCCCACCTCCAGTTCGGTCCCCGATTCGACGGCGCGGTTGGGGATGTTCGGCGGGATGTGCTGTTGCCAGTGGCCCAGTCCGTGACCCGTCAGGTTGACGACGGGGTTGTAGCCGTAGCCGTCGATGACGTCCTCGATCTCGGCACCAATCTCGCCCGTGTGGACGCCCGGTTCGACCACGTCGAGGGCGGCGTCGAGGGCCTCCGCGCTGGCCTCCGCGAGGTCGTCGTGGCCCGAGAGGTCGACCGTGACGGCCGTGTCCGCCAGCCAGCCGTCGACGTGGACGCCGATGTCGAGGTTGATCATCTCCTCGCCGAAGGTGGACTCGTCGCCGACGCTCGGAGTGGCGTGGGCCGCCTCGTGGTCGATGCTGATGTTGACCGGGAAGGCGGGTTCGCCGCCCAGTTCGCGGATGCGCTCTTCCGCCCACTCGGCGACCTCCAGATGGGAGGCACCGACCTCGACCATCTCGGCCGCGTCGTCGCGCACCTCTGCCAGAATCTCGCCCGCCTCGCGGTGTTTCTCGTACTGTTCGTCGGTGAGGTCCACGCTGCTCATGGTGCCTCTCGGACCGACCGGGGGTTATGGGTTTTGCTCGGTGCGCGGGTCCGCGCGGGCCCCCGCGCCGTGTCGTGCGACGGGGCGTCACACGACGGGTACATAGCGCTCCAGAGAGCACTTAGCAACAGAGTATCTCCCGCGACGCCTCGAGGGGGTGAATGGACACGGACCGTACCTCGGCCGGTGCCGTCACCGCGCACGAACGGCAGTCGGGGGGACCCCCGTCCCAACGGGGCGCCTCGGACGCGGACCTCCACACCGAGGTCGCCGCGCACCACCACCCCGTCGACGCGAGCGCGTGGGAGGACATCTACGTCGTCGGCGACGTCCACGGATGTTACGACCGCCCGCGGGCGCTCCTCGACGAACTGGACCCGAGCGACGTGATGCTCGCTGACGACTGCAAGCGCTGGACGCTGCACCCCGACGCCACCTACGAGCAGTGTCGTCCCGCCGAGAGGGCGGCGCGCAACACCCACGGGGAACTGATGCGCCGTGCCCGCGAGCGAGCGCCCGACCGCCCGTTCGAGAGCGACCCACTCGACTACGAGGGGTCGGTGGCCGACGAGGCGGACGAGCGATGACCGCCGCCGACCGCCTCTCCGGGGCGACCGGATCCGACGACCGGTATCGCCCGGTGGTGGTGTCGGGACACGCGGTCCGGGCGGACGACGTGCGGGACGAAGACGAGGACTGAGCGCCCTCGATTCCGTCTCAGACGCGGCGGTTCGCGACGGCAGCGACGGCGTCCGCGACGGCCATGGCGTGGTTCTCGCGCACGAACGCTGGCTGACCGACCCAGACGCCGTCGCCGTTCGAGAGTCTGATGACCAGTTCGCTTCCGTCGGCGTCGGTTACTCCGACCGCGCGGCGCGGCCGGTCTGCATCGCCTCGGAGTTGAACGCGCTCCCGGCGCGTCCCTCGTTGTCCATGACGACGACCCCCGCCGACGAGTCGGTGATGTCCTCGAACTCCTCGATGGCGAGGTCGGCGGCCGTCTGCGGGTCCCGACCGAGTTCGAGGTGGTCGACGGCCCGACGCGAGAGGGTGACCCGGACGATGTCCTCGCCGGCCCCCGTCGCACTCGCCCCGCCGGCGTGCGTACAGAAGAACCCGGAGCCGACCTGCGGGACGTCGCCGACGCGCCCGGCGAGGGCACGCCAGCGCCCGCCCGTGGAGGTACACGCGGCGACGGTGTCGCCGTCCGTGGCGACTGCGCCGACGGTGTCGTGGTCGTGTTCGGCCCCGTCGCCCTCCGGCGCGCCCCCGAAGTCCTCTCGGAGCCACTCCAACTGGGCGCGGATATCGTCGCGGGCGGGCGGGTCCTCGTCGGCCCACTGCTCGCGGGTGCGGTCGCTCAGGAGATCGCGGCCCACCTCGACACCGAAGGCGTCCGCGAGGTCGACGGCGTGGACGCCCGAGACGCAGACGTGGGGCGTCTCCTCCATGACGAGGCGGGCCACCTCGCAGGCGTGTTCGACGCCGGGCATGGAGCAGGCCGCCCCCACCCGCCGGTCATCGGTCATCATCCCCGCGTCCGTGCGGACGATACCGTCGGACTGGACGGACCCGCCGACGCCGGCGTTGAACCGGGGGGAGGATTCGAGGACGCGTACGGTCGCCACCACGCCCTCGACGGGCGTCGCCGCCGACTCGCCCGCCGCGACGGCTTCGTCGAGCACCGCCTGTTGCGACTCGGGTTCCTCGACGGGGCCGCCCGCGCCGCCGTGTGCGATGACGTACATGATACGGGCGAGTCGGGGTGCCGGCTTAACTCCCGGTGAGTCCCCTCGGTACCGCTCGACGGTGCCGCAATACTTGCGGACTGTCGGATAACGGCAGACCTTTTAGCGTGACGCTGGGATTTCCACCTATGTCTTACGAGAAAGTGGAGGTACCGGAGGAGGGCGAGCGAATAACGGTAGCCGACGCCGAGAACGACGAACTGGAGGTCCCCGACAATCCCATCATCCCCATCATCTACGGTGACGGTATCGGGCAGGACGTCGGTCCCGCCGCCCAGACCGTCCTCCAGGCGGCCGCCGAGGCGACCGGCCGCGAGATTCACTGGATGCGCCTCTACGCCGGTGAGAGCGCACGCGAGAAGTACGACGAGAACCTCCCCGACGACACCGTCGAGGCCATCAAGGAGTTCAACGTCGCCATCAAGGGCCCCCTGACGACGCCCGTCGGCGCGGGCTTCCGCAGC
Organism: Halomarina litorea; assembly: GCF_024227715.1. Lineage (NCBI taxonomy): Archaea > Methanobacteriati > Methanobacteriota > Halobacteria > Halobacteriales > Natronomonadaceae > Halomarina > Halomarina litorea. The sequence continues at coordinate 2,408,022 of NZ_CP100448.1, forward strand.
CTCAACGTCGCGCTTCGCAAGAAGCTCGACCTCTACACGAACATGCGGCCGACCTACCACCTCGACGGCGTCCCCTCGCCGGTCAAGAACCCCGAGGCCATGGACATGGTCAACTTCCGTGAGAACACGGAAGACGTGTACGCCGGCATCGAGTGGGAGGCCGGCAGCGAGGGCGTCGAGCAGGTCCGCGAGTTCATCGAGGAGGACATGGGCTTCGACTCGACCATCCACGACGGCCCGGTCGGCATCGGCATCAAGCCCATCACCGAGTTCGGCACCAAACGGCTGGTCCGCAAGGCCATCGACTACGCCCTCGAGAACGACCGCGACTCGGTCACCCTCGTCCACAAGGGCAACATCATGAAGTTCACCGAGGGCGCCTTCCGAGACTGGGGCTACGAGGTCGCAGAGGAGGAGTACGGCGACGAGGTCATCACCGAAGACACCCTCTGGGAGGAGCGCGACGGTGACGCCCCCGAGGACACCGTCGTCGTCAACGACCGCATCGCGGACAACATGCTCCAGCAGCTCCTCACGCGCACCTCGCAGTACGACGTGCTCGCGATGCCCAACCTCAACGGCGACTACCTCTCGGACGCCGCCGGCGCACAGATCGGCGGCCTCGGCATCGCACCCGGCGCCAACATCGGCGACGGTCGCATCCTCGCCGAACCCGTCCACGGTTCGGCACCCAAGTACGCCGGGCAGGACAAGGTCAACCCCAGCGCGATGATCCTCTCGGGGCGCATCATGCTCGAGTACATGGGCTGGACCGACGCCGCGGACCTCGTCCGCGACGCCCTCGAGGCGACCATCTCCTCGAAGCAGGTCACCTACGACATCGAGCGCCAGATCGACGGCGGCGAGAAACTCGCCACCAGCGAGTTCGCCGAGAAGGTCGCAGAGCACATCCGCAACAACGCGTAAGCGAACCCCGTCTCCGCCTTCGACACCTCTCTCTTTCGCGCCACCTGCCCCGAGCGGCCGCGCTCGGCTACGGGTCGCCGACGCGCACGCCGAGTGGGTCCCCCCGGCCCGGCACGTCGCGACCGCCACTCCCGTTTCTCGCCGCCTCCGTCGCCCACTCCGGCCGGTCGACGCACGTCGACCCCACGCCCGTGATGCGACTGGTCTCGACGACGTGTAGCCGCCGGCCGTCGAGGGCCACGTCGTACTCGACCCGGTACGACCGCACCAGCCCCTCGCCCGTGACGAACGCCGACAGCGTCGCGTTCGTCAGGTTCCGGGTGAGCGTCGGCGGGCGGAGGCCGTCCGGTCGGGTCGCCCCCGACGCGGTGAGCCGGTACCCGCCGTCGACCGCCTCGACGCGCACCTCGAAGGCGGACAGCGTCGAGATGACCGCCTCGTTGCCCGTGATACCCGTCACCGCCTCGCCGTAGGCCAGTCCGCGCTCGGAGCGGTAGCGGGCGTCGTCGCCGATGCCGACCCTGCTCAGCGTGTGGCTCCCGTTGCTCCAGACGTCGAGGAGCGGCGTCGAGGCGCGGACGGGGTACCCGGGGGCGGCCCGCTGGGTCCGGACGTAGCGGAACGCGAAGTCGGCCAGGTTCGCCCGGACAGTCACGTTCGTCGTCCGGAGCGGTCCCGACGGACCGGTGATGGTCTCGGTGACCCGGCGGGTGAACGTCGTCCCCGCCAGTCGCTCGCGGTGGGCCTCGGCGAGTCTGACGGGGCTGGCGACGCCCTCGCTCGTCAGGCCGGGGACGAGTTCCATCGCCCGACTCGGCCCGCCCGGGACGTCCGAGGGGACGGACGCGGGCGTGACCGTCGGGGGATCACCTCCCGGGTCAGACCCCAGGGGTGCGCTACACCCCGCAAGGACGACGGTCAGTGTCAGGGCCAGGGCGACGAGGAGCGCCCGCCGTCCGCGGCGGGCGGGGGTGGTCATCTCAGACCGGGTGGTCCGAGGGGTCCCGCGGCGGCGAGAACACGTCGACCCCCTCGACCAGCCCGTCGGTGCGGTTCTCGGCGGCGTGGGGTTCGTCGCCGGGGATGAGGTAGGCGTCGTCGGCGCCGACGCGTCGTTCCTCGCCGTTGACGACGAGAGTGAGGACGCCCGTCGTGACGTAGCCCGTCTGTTCGTGTTCGTGGCTGTGTTCGGGCAGGCTGGCGCCGGGTTCGAGTCGGAAGTACTGGGCGCTCATCGCCTCGCCCGACACCAGTTGTGCGAGGTAGACGCCGTCGGTCACTTCGACTACCTCCCGGTCCGCGCGTGTGAACACGTCCATGGCACCGTGTCTCTCGGCAACACCCTAAGCCTTCGGTGGATTCAGGGCCGTCCGACCGGTAGTCCGGGTATGTACACGGTGGTGGGCTGTCGGGACTGCGGTGCGCTGAAACTCGTCGAGGGACGGCCCGAGACGACGCGCTGTCCGCGGTGTGGCCGGCGCTCGCAGTTCAAGAAGCTCCGCGCGTTCTACCGGAGCGAGGACGTCGACGCGGCCCGCGAGGCGCGGGCGCGCCTGCTGGCCCAGCGCGGGGGCAACGAGGCGGCGTACAACGAGGTGGGGTCGTTCGCGGACATCGACGAGGCGGCCGACGAGGCCGGGATGGACGACGAGGAGTACCTCGAACGCGCGGGGCTGGACGCCGACGAGGTGGCCGCCGCAGGGGAGCGCGCGGGACGGGGACGGGGGTCCTCGGGGAGCAGGAAGGACCGCGTCCTCGACGCCCTGCGTGCCCTCGACCGACCCACCGAGGCGGAGGTGGTCGAACACGCCGAGGAGAACGGCGTCCCCGCCGACTACGTGCGGACGGCGCTGGAGAAACTCCGCCACCGGGGGGAGGTGAGCGAGACGGGCGGGCGCTACCGACTGCTGTGAGCGCGAGCGACTCCGCGGGTCGGACCGTGGACCCGGACCCCGACCCACACGCGGAGTTCGACCCCGACGGGGCGGAGCCGGGACCGCCGACCAGCCTCGCGGACCTCTCGACGCTCGACCCGTGGCCCCTCGTCGTCGGCGCGTTCGTCGCCTGCGCGGGCCTGCTGATGCTCGGCCAACCGGTCCTCGGACGGGTCGCCCTCGGGGGCGTCCGCCTCCCGGCGTTCCTCCTCTCGACGGGCGTCCTCTCGGCGGGGTTCGCCCTCGGTGCGCTCGTGTACCTCCGACGAGGGAAGCGTCTCGTCGGCATCGGGCACGCCGTCGGCGCGGTGGGCTTTGGCTTCCTGTTCGTCGCCTCGGGCGTCGGCGTCGTGGCGCTGTGGCTCGGCATCGCCGCCCTCGTCGGCGGCGCCCTCTTCCTCGCGGGCGAGTCCCGTCGACTCGACTGATTCGACCCTTCCCGGCCTCGCCCCCGACGCTATATGTGAGTGCGTCACGATGCCACGCTCATGCCCGACTACGACTGTCTGGAGTACCGCGTCGAGGACGGGGCGGCGTGGGTGACGATGGACCGCCCCGACTCGCTGAACGCGCTGAACCCGACGCTCCTCGACGAACTGGAGGAAGCCATCGGTCGCGCGGAGGACGAGGACGGCGTCCGCGCGGTGGTCCTCACTGGACGGGGCCGGGCGTTCAGCGCCGGCTACGACATCGGGGCGGAGGAGGCCCACCGCTCGGTGGACGACCAGATACTCCACCAGCGGACGCACCTCGAAGCCATCTTCTCCGCGCGACTGCCCGTCGTCGCCGCCGTCGACGGCCCCGCGGTGGCCGGAGGGTGCAACCTCGCCGTCTGCTGTGACCTCACGTTCGCCACCGAGCGCTCGACGTTCGGCTACCCGGACATGCACTTCGGGGAACCGCCGCCGAACTTCGTCCTCCCGTTCGTGACGAACTCGCTGAAACACGCCCGCGAACTGCTGTACTCGGGGAAGACTGTCGACGCGCGCGAGGCCGAACGGATGGGGCTGGTCAACCACGTCGTCCTCGACGGGGGACTGACCGACGCCGTGGAGGAGGAACTGGCCCACATCCGCAAGACGCCGAGCACCGCCGTCGCCATCGCGAAGGACATGGTAAACGACGTGCAGGAGACGGGGGGCTATCGGCGCTACGGGCGGGTCGAGGAGTACGTCGGGGCGCTGACCATGGAGTCGGGGACGGCGAAGCGCTTCCGCGAGATACGCGACGAGGAGGGGCTGGAGGCGGCTCTGGAGTGGATGCACGGGACGGACAAGCCCTGACGCGGGCGGGCGCCGGGTCGGACCGCTCCCGGTCGGTCCCTCCCCGGCGAGAACCTGATAACCGGCGGCCGGTTCGTACATACGGGGCGACGACCAAGGCCGTTCCATGGAGCGAATCGAAGAGCAGACTACGCTGGTACAGGGGGTGTTGCTGGTCGTCGGGGCCGTCTTCTTCCTCTCGGAGGGGTTCGGCCTCTCCAGCCTCGCCGGGCAGGACCCGACGACGCTCGGCGTCGCAATCTACGGTCTCGCCTTCGTCGTCGCCGCCGCCGGGAGCCTCGTCGTCGGCAAGCGCAGGCAGGCGGCACTGCAGGTGACTGCCGCCATCGGGTTCACGGTGGTGCTCGTCGGGACACTCGCCGACCTCGGCCTCGCGGTGAGCGCCCTCGGGGCCGCACTCGTCCTCGCGCCCGTCCTCGTACAGGCGTACCTCAGAACCGCGAGGATGGGGGACCGACCGGAGCCGACGGAATCGGACGAGACGAGCGAGCCGAACGAGACGAAGAGTGACGACGACGCCGGCGCCGACGGCTGAATCGGCCGGGACGGCCGCTCAGCGCCCGAGTTCCTCGTGGGCGCTGGCGAGGTGGGAGGCGGCGAGCGCCCCGAGCAGGGAGAGTTCTCCGGCGAGCGTGCCGACGGCGATGACTTCCGCGAGGGCGTCGGCGTTCGTCCCGGGCGGGTCGCCGCCGCCGCGGACGCCGAGGACGTCCAGCGCCTCGCGCTGGGTGGCGAGTTTCGTCCCGCCGCCGACCGTCCCCACCTCGAGCGAGGCGAGCGTGACGCTCGCGTAGAGGTCGCCGTCGCGCACGTCGGCGGTGGTGATGGTGTTTGCGCCCTCCACGACCTGCGCGGGGTCCTGTCCGAGGGCGAGGAAGGCGGCGGCGACGACGTTCGCGGCCTGCGCGTTGAACCCGAGGGCACCGGCCTTCGCGGACCCGACGTGGTTCTTCCGCGTGTTCGCCTCCGCGATGGCTTCCGGCGTGGTCTTGAAGCGCTCTTCGACCTGTTCGCGCGAGAGCAGGACGTCCGCGCTGACGGTGCGCCCGCGCCCCTCGATGGCGTTGATTGCGGCGGGTTTCTTGTCCGTACAGAGGTTGCCCGAGAGGGCGACGAGGGCGGCGGGCGTCTCCGCCGCCACGACTTCGCAGGCGGCCTGCGTCGCGATGGTGGCCATGTTCATTCCCATCGCGTCCTTCGTGTCGTAGCCGAACCGGAGGAAGACGTTGTCCCCGACGACGTAGGGGGTGACGTCGCGCAGTTCGCCGTGGCTGGTCGTCGACTCCGCCGTCTCGCGCAGGGTCTCCTCGTTGGCCCGGACCCACGAGACCACCTCGCTCGCCTCGGCCACGTCGGCCACGCGAAAGACGGGCGCGCGGGTCATCTTCGACTTGAGGACGCGCGCCGTCGACCCGCCGGCGGCCCGGATGGCAGAACAGCCCCGGTTGACGGAGGCGAGGAGTGCGCCCTCGGTGGTCGCCATCGGGAGGTAGTGGGTGCCCGAGGCGGCCCCGCCGTTCACCGGGACGGGCCCGACGACGCCCATCGGCACCTGTGCGGCCCCGACCATGTTCTCGATGTTCGAGTTGGCCTCCGCGGCGTCGAAGGCGTAGTTCCCCACGGCGTCCAGGTCCGCGCCCGTCTCACGGGAGAGGAGGATCCGGCGGGCCTCGGCGGCGGTGTCGGCGTCGGCGTGGTCCTCGAGTTCGTGCAGTCTGAGGTCACCGTCGAGGACGCGGTCCGCGAGGGCCTCGGCGCTGGTCCCGTCGGCGTCGCTGTCGGTCATACGCGGGCCTCGGCGCGCGGGGGACTAACCGTTACGCATCGCCGTCGCCTCGCCGGGCACGCCACTCGCCCGCCAGCAGGCCGAAGTAGTGGGCGTCGTGGTACGCGCCGTCGGCGTAGCGTTCCTCGCGGTGGACGCCCTCCTCGGACAACCCGAGGGAGTCGACGAGGGCGCGCGAGGCGTCGTTGAACGCGAACACCCGGGCCGCCACCTTGTGTACCCCCAGGTGGTCGAACGCCCAGTCGAACAGGAGCGAACAGGCCTCGCGGGCGACGCCCGCGCCCTGCGCACGGGGCGTGACCCACACGCCGAGAGTGCCCACCTCGGTCTGGGAGTCCGTCCGGAGGGTGAGCAGGCCGGCGTACTCGCCCTCCCTCACGGCGACGAGGGCGACGTCCCCGCCCTCGCCGAACCCGTCGAGGAAAGACGCGACGTCCTCGCCGGTGAACGGGCCGGCCGGTCCCCCGCCGGGGATGCGAACCGCGGGGTCGTTCATGTCGCGCTGAATCGCATCGTGGTCCTCGTCGGCGACGGGGTGGAGGGAGACGCGCGTCCCCTCGGCGAAGGCGGGTCCGGGCATGGTCGTGGGTCGCGCAGTCGGCACATCAATCGCACGCAAGCGGGTTTGAAGTCCCGTCGCCGTCACGGTCGGGTATGGTGAGAATCGAGGACGATGCGGTCGTGTCGTTCGTGGAGGCACTGGAGGACGCCCGCTGTCCCGAGTGCGGCGCGGCCGTCGAGTGGCAGGTGAACCTCGATATCGACGGGACGACGTACATGGCGAAGCACTGCGGCAACGAGTACTACATGGTGCCCCACCACTACCGGTTCGTCGTCGACGAGGGCGACGCGGAGTCCGAGGACGGAGAGGAGGCGTAGCCGGGAGGAGGCGTGGGGAGTGGCTACCCTTTTGCCCACGCGCCACGCGCACCCGGTATGACTGCACCCGCGGACCGCATCTTCACGAACGCGGCGGTCCACACGCTGGCGGGAGACGACGGGGACGGAGAGCAGGCGGGCGAAGCGGACGCGGAGGCCGTCGCCGTCCGCGACGGGCGTATCGTCCGCATCGGGTCGGCCTACGAGGTGGCCTTCCTCGAAGGCGTCGGGACGGACGTGGTCGACCTCGCGGGCGGCGTCCTCCTGCCGGGGTTCGTCGACGCCCACACGCACCTGCCGATGGTCGGGCGGTCGCTGGTCCACGCCGACCTCTCGACGGCGGAGTCGCCCGACGACGCCGTGGCCCTCCTGCGCGAGTCCGCCCGCGACGACCGCGAGTGGATACTCGGCTACGGTTACGACGAGAGTTCGTGGGACGAGTCGCGCTACCTCACCCGCGAGGACCTGGACGGGGTGAGCGAGGACAGACCGGTGGCCGCCTTCCGCGAGGACATGCACACGGCGAGTCTGAACAGCGTGGCCCTCGACCGCCTCGCCGACTCGATGCCCGAGGGCGACGTGAAACGGGAGGGCGGCGAGGCGACAGGCGTGGTCGTCGAGGCGGCCGTCGACCCCGTCTTCGCCGCGACGGACCCCGACGCCGAAGGGATGCGTGACCTCGTCGTCGCCGCGCGGGACCGGGCGCACGAACTCGGCGTCACGGGCGTCCACGACATGGTTCGGAACTCCGCCGCGCCGCAGGTCTACCGGGAACTGGACGCCGCGGGGGAACTCGACCTCCGGGTGCGACTCAACTACTGGACCGACCACCTCGACTCGCTCGTCGACCTCGGGGTGCGGACGAACCACGGGACCGGGTTCGTCCGCGTCGGCGCGGTCAAGAGCTTCACCGACGGGAGTTTCGGGGCGCGGACCGCGAAGCTCTCGTCCCCCTACGAGGGGACCGACGAGGACGGCCAGTGGGTCGTCGACCCCGACGAACTCCGCGAGTTCGTCGCGCGGGCCGACGACGCCGGCCTGCAGTTCACCGCCCACGCCATCGGCGACGACGCCATCGAGACGGTCCTCGACGCCTACGCCGACACGGCGGACCCGGCAGGCGCACGCCACCGCGTCGAACACGCCGAACTGCTCACCGACGAGGCGGTCGGGCGATTCGCCGACCTCGACGTCGTCGCCTCCGTCCAGCCGAACTTCCTCAAGTGGGCGCGCGAGGACGGCCTCTACGAGGACCGACTCGGGCGCGAGCGGACGCGGGCGACCAACCGCTACCGGGACCTCCTCGACGCGGGCGTGCCCCTCGCGTTCGGGAGCGACTGCATGCCGATGGACCCCCTCCTCGGCGTCGAACAGGCCGTCACCGCGCCCGGGGAGTGCCAGCGCCTCACCGTGAGCGAGGCACTGCGGGCGTACACCCGCGGCGCGGCCTACGCCGCCTTCGAGGAGGACGAGGCGGGGACCGTCGAGGTGGGAAAGCGCACCGACTTCACCGTCCTCGCCGAGTCGCCGTGGGAGGTGCCCTCCGAGCGAATCGGCGACGTCGACGTGACCCACACCGTCGTCGACGGGCGGGTCGTCCACCGGCGGAACGACTAACCTGTCGGGCGTTCGACGTGGTGTATGGCCGAAGAAGCCCTCCTCTTCGCGCTGTTCGCCGCCTTCGCCGTCGGCGCACCGCTGGTCCTCTACGCCCTCGTCCGCGACGAGCAGTCGCGGCGGACCGTCGAGTCGACCGACTGGGAGAACGCCGAGCGCGCCGCCCGGAAGGACACCCGAGAGGGACGTGACGACCGACGCCGGGTCGAGTGACTCGACCAGTACCTGTCGGGTGACGGTGGGGGTGCGTCCGAGCGTAGCGTTTACCGACCGTCGACGACCCGCCGGACCCGTTCGAGGGAGAACCGGCGCGTGGCGACCCGGGCCGCCACGAGTCCGAGGAGGAGGGCGGCGACTCGCGTGACGAACGAGGCCGTCCCCCCGCCGGGGAACACCTCGTCGGCGACGACGATGCCGACGAAGTCCACCGCCGCGAACGCGAGGAACCACAGCGAGACGTGCCACAGTCCGCCGACGCCGAAGTCGAGCGCGACGGCCGCACCGACGAGGAGGGCGACGACTGCCTCGACGGCGAGCGTGAACGCGAGGGTGTTCGTCGGGTCGGGTGCGAGAAACAGCGAGAGGAGGTACGCCGCCGGGAGTGCGGCCAGCAAGGTGAGAGGGACGAGCAGCCAGTCTGCACGGGACACGTCGGCACGGTGTGACCGGGGGCGAAAGGCAGTTTCGGCGGACGATCAGGACAGCATCGACTCGCCGGTCATCGCCTCGGGCGTCTCGATGTCCAGCAGTTCGAGGAGGGTGGGGGCGATGGCGGCCAGTCCCGCGTCGTCGCGGAGTGCGTACTCTCGCTGCCCCTCCGCGGACCCGAGGAGGACGGCGGGCACGGGGTTCGTCGTGTGTGCCGTGTGCGGGTCGTCGGGTGTCCCCATGTCGTCGGCGTTGCCGTGGTCGGCGGTCAACATGACGGCCGCGCCCGCCTCGCGGAGCGCGGGGACGAGGCGGCCCACCTGTTCGTCCACCGCCTCACAGGCCGCGACGGCGGCGTCGAAGTCGCCCGTGTGACCCACCATGTCCGCGTTCGCGTAGTTGAGCACGAGGAGGTCCGGGTCCTCGGTCTCGACCACCTCGATGGCCGTGTCGGTGAGTTTCGGCGCGCTCATCTCGGGCTGTTGGTCGTAGGTCGGCACGTCGGGACTCTCCACGATGCGCCGGCGTTCGCCGTCGAACTCCACCTCCCGGCCGCCGTTGAGGAAGTAGGTGACGTGGGCGTACTTCTCGGACTCGGCGAGGCGGGCCTGCGTCCACCCTCGCCCGGCGACGACTTCACCGAGGGTGTCCGCTGGTTGGGTCGGCGGGAACGCGACGGGGAAGGTAAACGTCTCGTCGTACTCGGTCATCGTCACGAGGTGGACGTCCGGTGGGTCGGTCTCGAACTCCCACTCGGGGCGGACGTCGCCGAGCATTCGCACCAGTTGGCGGGCGCGGTCCGACCGGAAGTTGACGAAGACGATCGAATCGCCATCGTCCAGCGCGGGCCCGCCCGCGACCAGCGTCGGTTCGACGAACTCGTCCGTCTCCCCCCGTTCGTACGACGACTCGACCGCCTCGACGGCGCTCGCGGCCTCGTGTGGTGCCTCGCGGTGGACGATGGCGTCGTAGGCCCGTTTCGTGCGCTCCCAGTTCGTGTCGCGGTCCATCGCGTAGTAGCGCCCGCAGACGGTCGCCACGTGCCCCGTCCCGTGGTCCTCGGCGACGGCCTCCAGTTCGCGGAGGTAGCCCGTGCCGCCCTTCGGGGCGGTGTCCCGGCCGTCGGTGAACGCGTGGGTGACGGCCTCTATTCCCCGGTCGGCGGCGAGTTCGACGAGTGCGTGGAGGTGCGTCTGGAGGGAGTGGACGCCGCCGTCGCTGACGAGGCCCATGAAGTGAACCTGCCCCCCGTGCTCGCGGGCGTGGTCGAACGCCCCCCCGAGCGCTTCGTTTTCGGCGATGTCGCCCGACTCGATGGCGTCGGAGATGCGCGTCGAGTCCTGTTTCACCACCCGGCCGGCGCCGATGGTGAGGTGGCCCACCTCGCTGTTGCCCATCTGGCCGTCGGGGAGGCCGACCCATCGGCCGTGCGTCGAGAGGGTGGTGAACGCCCCGGACTCGCGGTAGTCGTCGACCGTCGGTGTGTCGGCCGCGCTCACGGCGTCGCGCCCGCCCGTCCCGGGACCGTACTCGTCGTCGACGCCCAGACCCCACCCGTCCAGAATCACGAGGGCCGCTCTCATTGTCGAGGGGAGTCCGGCCGAGGTAAAGAGCGTTCGGAGGTCGACTCAGCGCTCCCGCTTCGCCTCCCGTCCGAGGTGCTTCTCGACGGCGTCGACCTTGTCCCTCGCACGCTGGTCGCTCGTGCGCTTGTCATCTATCTTCAGGAACGTGCTCACCCGGTCGCCGTCGACGGCGGTGTGGGCTGCCTCCACCGCGTCGAGGAGTTCGCCGATGGTGTCGGCCTCGATGACCGTCCCCATCGGGTTCGTCTCGTAGCTCACGTCGAAGTCGTCGAGGGCGGCGACGGCCTTCGCCACCTCCTCGCTCATGCTCCCTTCGACCACGGGCGCCACGCTCAGCATCGCGATGACTGTCATGGACGGGGTACGCCGGTCGGGGGCAAAACCGTGGGGGTGGTCGGCGTGCCCGAGGACTCAGATGGGTGAAACGGCGATTTGTCGCTCGGTAGCACACTTATCAGCCCGAGACGAGAAATGACCATGCGCACGACAGGTCGAACCCTCGCGGTGGTGGCCCTCGTCTGCTGTCTGGTCCTCGCCGGCTGTTCGGGGATGGGTGGCGACGGCGGGGCCGGCGACGGCGCCCAGGAACGGCAGGCCGGAGACGGTCCCGGAAGTGGGAGTAGCGGCGGTGACGGCGGCGGCGCGCCCGCGCAGGGCGAGGCGGAGACGGGTGGGTCAGTCGGACAGGTCGCCGCCTCGCAGGCGCTGATACGGACCGGGACGGCTAATCTGAACGTCTCGGACTACGACGCGGCGCGGGCGAACCTGACGGCGGCCGCGACGGCGATGGGCGGGTTCGTCGCCGACTCGAAGGAGCGCTCCCACGAGGTGGGCAACGACTCGTTTACGACGGGCACCGTCGTGTTCCGCGTCCCGTCGGAGAACTTCACGGCGTTCTTCGACGCGGTGACGGCCGAGGGCGAGGTGCTGTCGGCGACAACGACCACCGAGGACGTCACCGACCAACTCGTCGACATCGAGGCCCGCCTCGCCAACGAACGCGCCCAGCGCGACCGGTTGCGCGCGCTCTACGAGAACGCGAGCGACACCGAGGACGTCCTCGCGGTGAGCGAGAAGCTCTCCGACGTACAGGAGACCATCGAGCGCCTCGAAGCGCGCCTCCGGGCGCTCGAGGGTCGCGTCGCGCTCTCGACGGTCACCGTCGAACTGCGCGAACCCAGACCCGAACCGGCGACCGAACCGCAGGCCTCGTGGTACGACACGGCGGTCGTCGACGCGTTCGTCTCCTCGGTCGGCGGGGTGGGGACGCTCCTCCGGGCGACGGTTGTCGGCCTCGCGTACGCGCTCCCGTACCTGCTGGTGGTGGGCCTCCCGCTCGTCGGCGGCCTCCTCGCGGTCCGGCGGTTCCGGTAGGTCCGTCGCGCGGGAACGTTCTTGCCCCGGGCGGGCGACTGGGTGCTATGACCGACGTGCGCAGGGTGACTGCCAACGGGTTGACCTTCGAGTACCGCCACGCGGGCGACCCCGACGGCCGACTCGCGCTCTGCCTCCACGGATTCCCCGACGACGCGGGGACGTTCGACCCGCTCCTCAACCGACTGGCCGACGCGGGCTACCACGCCGTCGCACCGTACATGCGGGGCTACGGCCCCACCGACCGCGCCCCGGACGGCGACTACTCGGCGCTCGCGCTGGGACGTGACGCCCTCGCGCTCGTCTCCGAACTCGACGGGACGGACGAGACGGTGCTCCTCGGCCACGACTGGGGGGCCGCGGCGTGTTACGTCGCGGCCGCCCTCGACCCCTCGGCGGTCGGGTCGCTCGTCACACTCGCCGTCCCGCCCAACTTCGGCCACCGCCTCCGCGAGCATCCCCGCCAGTGGCTCCGGTCGTGGTACATGGCGGCCTTCCAGTTCCCCGGGAGCGAGCGCCTCCTGCGGATGGCCGACTACGCGCTGGTGGAGTTCCTCTGGTCGACGTGGTCGCCGGGGTGGGATTACCCCGAGGCGCGCCTCGACGCGGTCCGGGACACCCTCCGAACGCCGGGGAGTACGACGGCCGCCCTGGAGTACTACCGGCAGTCGCCGCCGTTTCGCGCCGGTGGGCCGCCAGCGCGCTTCGATACGAGCGCGCTGGTCCTCCACGGTGCCGACGACGGCTGCATCGGCCCCGAACTGTTCGCGGGGGCGGGCGAGGCGTTCACGGGCGAGCGCCGGGTCGCGCGGGTGCGGGAGGCGGGGCACTTCCTGCACCGCGAACGCCCCGACGTGGTCGCAGCGGAGGTGCTGGACTGGCTCGCGTGAGTCGGACGTGCGGCGGCTATATGTCCACATCTCACGACTCGGTGGTATGAACGACGTCGTGCCGGGGTCGGACGAGGGGGCCCGGAGCGCCCGCCTCGCACGAATCGAGGAGGTGCTCCGCGCCATCGTCCGGGAGGCCCGCGCGGAGAAACTCACCTTCATGGCGGGCAGCATCGCCTACCACGCCTTCGTCTCCCTGCTCCCTCTGCTCGTCCTCCTCATCGCCGTCTTCTCCTCGTTCGGCATCTCGCTGGAGGCGGGCATCGCCTCGCTCACCCGCGCGATGCTCACCGAGGAGGCGGGGACGGCGCTGGTCGAGCAGATAACGAGTTCCGAGCAGTCGGCGGGCCTCTCGGCGCTCGGCGGCCTCGTGCTCCTGTGGGGGACGCTCCGCATCTTCCGCGGTCTCGACACCGCCTTCTCGGACATCTACGAGTCGGAGGCCGAGAACACCGCCCTCGACCAGTTCGCGGACGGCCTCGTCGTCCTCGGGACGTTCGCGGTGGCCATCGTCGCCGCCAGCTACGTCGGCGGTCGCCTCCCCGTCTACGGCGCGGGACTCCCTGCCGTCGCGCTCCGGCAGGCGATTCTCGTCGTCGGCCTCGCGGTGACGTTCTTCCCGATGTACTACGTCTTCCCCGACACGGACGTGAGCGTCGTGGAGGTGCTGCCGGGGGTGCTGGTCGCCGCCGTCGGCCTGACGACGTTCGCCACGCTGTTCCAGTACTACGTCGAGTTCTCCAGTCAGGGGTCGAGTTCGAACGTCGTCGCCAACGTCGTCCTCCTGTTGACGTGGCTCTACTTCTCGGGGCTGGTCATCCTGCTCGGCGTGGCGGTCAACGCCGTCCTCTCGAACCGGAGTCGGGACGTGAGCATCGACCCCGTGTTCGGGGGCGTCCCGCGCGGCCACGACCGACCGCTGGCCGACCGGGAGACGCTGGTCCGCGAACTGGACCGCCTCGCCCGCCTGCTGGACGACGACCCCGAGTCGGTCACCGTGGTCGTGGACGGCGAGGAGGTGGCCCTCCACCCGCCCCAGTCGCTGACCGTCGACGAGTCCCCGGAGTTCGGGTTCGGAGACGACGCGGTGTCGGTCGAGTTGCGGTGGACGCCACGCGAGATGCGAACGGAGCGAAGCGAGTGAGCGTCTCGCAGAGCGAGCGGTGAAACCGCGAGCAGAGGGGGAGTGTTCGGAGCGAACGGAGTCCTCGTGTGCCGAGCGAGCGGGAGCCGACGCGACCGAGCAGTCGGCCCGCCCGACGGTCCCGGGCGAGGTGGACGCGGAGAAACGCTCTTGCTCGCGGGCCGCTTTCACGTTTGGAATGGACGACAGGAACGCGCTGTCCCGGCGGGCGGCGCTCCGGGTGGGCGGCGCGCTGGTGGGAGTCGGTGGACTCGCGGGCTGTAGCTCCCTGCCCTTCGTCGGGGCGACCCCCGACCCCCAGTACACCGACTGGCTCTACGCGCCCGACGAGGCCGGCGTCGGGGACTACGGGTTCACGCTCCTGCGACCGGCCGCCCTCGCGGAGCGCGCGGAGGACATCGGCCCGCTCGCGTACGAGCGTGTGCGCCGGGTCGGGGAGTCATTTCTCGACCTCGTCGACGTCGACTTCGAGGCCGTGGACTCGCTGCTGTTCGTCGGTGCGGATCGCTCGTCAGTAGTCCTACAGGGGGAGTACGACCGGGAGGACGTCCGCGCGGAACTGGGGTACGACGACTTCCGGCGGGTCGGCGAGACAGAGAGCGTCGGCGTCTACCTCCCGCCGGAGGGCGACCGGGTCGTGGGCGTCGCCGACTCGTATCTCGCGTTCGCCGAGGGAGGACCGGACCCGCGGGCGGCCGTCGAGCGACTCGTCGAGACCCAGGCCGGTGAGGTGCCGCGGTACGTCGACGCGAGTTCCACCGTCCGGACGCTGACCCGGTCGCTCGGAGACGGGACGGTCCTGTTCGGTGCGCGCGCGAGCGGCCTCCCCGGACGCGACACGGAGGCGGGCCGGTTCGAGGGGCAGGTCGCCTCGGGCCTGCGGTTTACGGTCCCGGAGGAGGAGGAGGAGGAGCGAGTGGCGTTCCTCCGCCTCTACGTCTTCGACGGCGAGCGGGCGGTCCCGACCGACGCCGTCCGGGCGTTCGTCGAGGACAACCGAGGGACGGGCGAGTCGTTCGACGACGTGGAGGACGTGGCCGTCGCCGCCGACGGGCGGACCGTCCGGGTCACCGGCGGCCTCAACGTGCGTGACTTCGTCGCGACGCTGTTCCCCTGACCGGCCGCCGACTCAGAGGTAGGCGTCGTCGTACGCCTCGCTCGAGCGCGGTTCGTGGGTGTTCCCGCACTCGGTGCACTCGACGCGCTCCTCGTTGTCCATCGCGGTCTGGAGCGACCCGCAGTTGCTACAGTAGAACCCGAAGCGTTCATCGAACGACTCGTCGCTGTAGGCGGGGAAGAACGCACCCACGGTCCCCGACCGGCCGTCCTCGTCGTCGACGAACACCGTCTCGCCGTCCTCGGTGGTCGCCCGGCGCGTCCCGTCGGTCCGCTCGGTGTCGGGGAACGAGGTGGTCTCGTCGTCCCTCGCGTCGGTGTCGGCGTCCGTCTCGGCCTCCTCGTCGGCCTCGCCGTAGACGTACTCGACGAACTCCTCCTCGCCGATGGTGAGGTCGCGTTCGCTCACCTGCTCGAAGTCGAAGGACTCGAAGAACTGGTGACCTTCGGTGTTCGCCTCCAGCGTGTTGGCGCGCACGCGGTCGACGCCCCTGTCGCGCAGGTGCTCCCGGACGGCCTCGAACAGCGCCGTCCCCGCCCCGCGCCCCTGCAGTTCCGGGTCGACGAACAGCCACCGGACGGTCCCGGTGTCGCCGTCGACGGTCCCCTCGACGACGCCGGCGACGCGCCGGTCGCCGTCCGGCCCCTCCACCTCGGCGACGAGGGCGACGACGTCGTCCCGGCCGATCCACTCGCGGATCTGGTCCTCGCCGAACCGCGCCTCGACGATGCCGTCGAGTTGCTGCGGGCTCAGGGCGTACGACGCCGTCAGGGTGCTGTCGGCGATCTCTCGGATGCGCGCTACGTCTCCGTCGGACGGCTCTCTGACTGTTGTGGTGTCGGTCATGGTAGAGGTACGGTGAGTTGCGACTCGTGGTTCGACGGTCGCAGTACATCGTGGCGTAGACGCGTCGGACGGATAGGGGAGGCCCCTGCAATTGCAGGCCTCCCCCGACCGGGTGGCGGCCGCCACGAGAATCGGCCCGAACGCGGGGAAAGAGGTAAGTAGGAGTTCTCAGCTCGCGGGCATCGTCCCGATGGGTGAGGTAAAGCCGCTTTCGTCCTCGCTGTCAGTCATGTTCGGGGGACAGCGAGGGGCGACCGACGGGGGACGGACCGACCGCGGACCGGGGGCGGAGGGGGGCGGGGTCGGACGATGAGCCAGACCCGGAGCGCGGACCCGGTGGTCACGGCGTCGCCGGGGGAGGTGGACGAGAGCGACGTCGCGGAGACGGAGACGACGGAGGCGGCGGACGCGGCAGAAGAACCGGACGAGGACGACCTGTTCGACCTGCTCAGCAACCGGCGGCGGCGATACGCGCTCCACTACCTGAAACAGCGAGGCGGGACGGTCGAACTGCGGGACCTGGCCGAACAGGTCGCCGCGTGGGAGTACGACTCGGCGGTCCGGGACCTCGACCGGCGGGAGCGAAAACGGGTCAAGACGGCGCTCCACCAGTTCCACCTGCCGAAGATGGACGACGTGGGCGTCGTCGAGTACGACGCCCGCCTCGGGCGGGTCCGTCCCGCCCCCGCCGCGTCGGACCTCGAGTGCTATCTCGACGTCGTCGCGGGCGGTGACCTCCCGTGGAGCGGCTACTACCTCGGACTGTCCGTGCTCTGCGGGGTCGTCGTGGGACTCGCGTGGGCCGGCGTCCCGCCGTTCGGCCTCGTTCCCCCGCTGGGGTGGGCGGCGGTCGTCGTCGCGGTGGTCGGTGCCTCCGCGGTGGGACACGGCTACCACAGTCGACAGCGCCGACTCGGCGCGGACGGTCCCCCGCCGGAGGTCAGGCGATGACTCGCCCGGCCCCGCCGAGACCGAGTCCGAAGCGGTGACCCGCCGGGTGGATGGATGGGCGTTCGACGACGGACGCGCCGGCGGACGCTCGAACTCGGCGCGCTCCTGGTGGTGGTGGCCGTCGCCCTCCCACTCGTCGGCGTGGCCGTCCCGGAGGCCTTCGGGGTCGACGAGGGGTACCTCGTGCGACCCGGGAGCGGACCGGGCGTCGACGTGGCCGACGTGGTCCTCGTCGACCGGGTCCCGCCCGAGGCCGTCCACGTCGGCGACTCCATCGCGTACCGGGTCGCCGGGGCCGACGGCGACGCGCGGGTAGCGACGGCCAGGGTCGAAGCCGTGCTCGGCCGCGAGGGCCGAATCAGGTTCCGGACGGCGGGTGGAGAGCGGGCGACGGTCCCGGGCGACCGACTCGTCGGCCGGGTCGTCCTCCGTGTGGCCGCGGTCGGGGGGCGACTCCACCCCCTGACGGCCGCCGATGCCCACGTTCGTACATCGGCTCACGCCGGTGAAAATATCAGTCAGTAATATCGTGCGTCTGACTCACATAGACCCATGAGCCGCCGAGAGGGAGCGACCGCGGGGGTCGAGGAGACCATCGACCTGCTCGTCCGTAGACACGAGTTCGTGAGGTGTCTCCGCGAGCGACCGCTGGAGAAGCGGGCGATGACCGACGAACTGGGGGTCTCGCGGTCGACCGTGGACCGCGCGATGCGGGAACTCGAGACCGCCGGAATCGTCGAGTTCGTCGACGGGGCGTACGCGGTGGCCCCGTTCGGGGAAGTCGTCGCGGAGGCGTACGCACGGCTCGAAGAGACCATCGACGTGAGCTGGAGGCTCGAACCCATCTACCGGTGGGTGTCGCCAGAGGACTTCGACGTCGACCCGCGACTGCTCGCGGACGCCGACGTGTACGTGCCGCGACCGGGAGACCCCTACGCGCCCATCAACCGGCACGTCGAGACGATACGGGAGATGGACACCTATCGCGGCGTCATCCCCGCGACCGGTCAGCACGCGACGGAGGCGGGCGGCGAAGCCGTCCTCGAGAACGGCGCACGGGCCGAGCTAGTGGTGACCCACGATGTGGCTGCGACGCAGCGGTCTTCTGGATACGCCGACACCATGGGGAAGATGATCGAGAGCGAGCGGTTTCGACTGCTCGTCACGCCACGAGGGACGCACGTCCCGTACGCGGTCCACGTCTTTGACGAGGAAGTGGTCCAGATAATCGTCCACGACAGCGACGAACCGCGGGCCATGCTCGAGTCCGACTCGCCCGCCGCCCGCGAGTGGGCCGAGGAAACCTACCGGGAGTACCGCGAGGTCGCCGAACCCATCGAATTCTGAGTCGGGCGATACCTCACTCGGTCCCGAGCGGTCGGGCCGACTCACGGAACTCCCGATAGGTCGCCTTCGCCCACCGCCTGACCGCGGGGTTCCGCGTCTCCAAGACCGCGTGCGGTTCGTTTTCCCGGGTGACGCCGACCTGGACGGTGTCGTCGAGGACGCCGAGGTAGAACGGAATCGGCTCCTCGGTAACACGACACTCGTACCGGCCGGTCGCGGTCATCGCCTCGTACAGCGGGCGGTACGGGGTGTCGCCCCGGTAGAGGTCTGCGACCCCCGGCGTGACCACCGACTCTGCCCGCGCGCCGCCGTCGACGACCGTCTCGTGGCCGACCTCGTAGGCGTGGAGGCCCGTCACGGGCAGGAGCAGGCGGTGGTCGTCGGTCTCACGGAGCCGTTCGACGTGCAGGTTGATCATCGCGTGCGGGTCGCTCGGCTTCGAGACGGCGAGGGTGGCGTCCGAGAGGTGGAGGGGGTCGACGTCGAGCGCCGGGGGCGCGACGCTGAGGAACGGTTCCAGTCGCTCCGCGACGGCTACTCGCTCGACGAAGACCGAGTAGCCGTCCGCGACCGTTCGGCCCAGCGGCGTGAGGCCGTATTCGCCGTCCTCGTAGTCGACGAGGCCGTGTCGCTCCAGATCACGGATTCCACGATCGACGGTCGACCGCGAGACGCCGAGGTCGGTCGTGAGCTGTCGTTTGTCGCGTCGTCCGTCGAGGAGACACTCGACGAGGGCCTCGCGGCGACGGACGGTCCGGACGACGGCGCGCGCCACGTCGGAGTTCGACATCGTCTGTGGACGACGCGTTCGTCGCGCGACAGATAGCTGTACCGCCGCGTTTCGGGACGTGTCGGTCGAAACGAACACCGACCGTCGGGCCTTGGGAATGGGGAGTCGTCCTCCCGAGAACCAGACCCCGAGAGGTCGTCAGACGACGTGGCGGGGGACTAAACGGTTCCTCAATTCCATCTGATATCCGGTTCGTCGCGAGTGTCCTCCGGGGATCGGGGACGAGCGCTACCGCCGACCTCTCTGCAAAATAACAGGACGATTACGGCGCTGAATCGGTCGTTAGACGGGTGCTCGACGGCTCGAGCGAACCACCCGTCGAGCGCGTCGCCGAGGATAAGACATTAGACATATTAAAAAGTATCTCAGGCTACCGTTAGAATCCCCAACACCGTTAATAGCTAACTGACGATGAGTTGGCTCCTCACTCGATGACAGTCCAGAGAACTGTACGACGGGTTCGTCCGCGGATCCGCCGGCCCGTGACCGGCCGACGGCAGGTGTCGGATGAGTAGCGAAGATTCCCCCGACGAGAGGGCGTCGCTTCCGACGAGTCAGTACGCCCCCGGATCGAAGGAGGGGGCGCTAGAGGGCCTGGAGACGTCACGACGCGACGTCCTCAAGGCCGGGGTGTCGCCCCGTCGGTGTTCGGCGCGGGCCAGTTCTCCGCACCGAGGACCCGTTCAGCCCAGCTACCGGGACCGTCCCCGACGAACCCGCGGCGGGCGGACAGGTCCGCCACTTCGACGTCCACGTCATCGAGGTGCCCACCCGACCGAGCATGGTCGTCGAGTCGGAGTCCCGCACCTGGACTGTCTCGATGGACGGCGTGGACGGCGTCGCGGACGCCGGCGACGGGGGACCGACCCGCCGTCTTCCTCGCCGTCTCGACCGACGGCGGCCTCGCGGCCACGCTGACCGGGAACGTCGGCATCGTCGTCGACCTCGGGATAGTCGACGGCATCCCGCTCACGTCGCTCCTCGAGGCGGTGGGCGAGGACCAGCAGTAACCCGCCCCTCGGAGCGCCTCCGACCACGACCGCTTTTCCTCGACGCGCCCCACGCGGGCGTATGGACTGTCCGAACTGCGGCGACGACCTCGTCCCGTTCGCGGAACTGCCCGACGACCTGCGCGAGCGACTGGAGGCCGACCCGGACCGCGGGCGGCAGTCGGTGGCCCACCGCCGCCGGAAGCACACCGCCTGTCCCGACTGCACGCTGGAGATACACGGCTGTGGCCAGCCCTACGCGGTTCCGACGGACGCGGTGAGCCAGTAGTTCGGCCTACCGGGCGACGAACCGAGCGATCCAGACGATGGGGATTACGGGTATCGCAAGCCCCGTCACGAGGAGGAAGACGGCGACGAGTACCTTCTCGGCCGTACTGGAGTCGTGCCAGATGGACCGCCACATGTCGTCTATCGCCGTCGCCATCCGCTGGACGAGTTGTGCCATACGAGAGGGGAGACGCGGGAGACAGGTGAACGCTGGGCCTGACTGTGCGGGTGCGGTGCGCTCCTCTCGCGGGGGCGCGTGCACGCGAAGAAACCGATATGCGCCGCTTGGCGAGTTGTTTCGAGAGAAGTGCACTGACTGGGATTTGAACCTCGGTCGCTCCTTCCAGTCGCTCCCTGCTTCAAATCCAGAGTACACGTAGTCGTGACAGCGTTCCGCGCCGAGATGAAACTCGGCGCGGTCGTGAAGTCGGAGAAGTGCACTGACTGGGATTTGAACTCACTCGCTCACTGCGTTCGCTCGCTGTTCAAATCCAGAGTGCAGACACACAAACCCGTGAGTGACGCGGAGATGGAACTCCGCGTCGGGTGGGTTTGAGAGAAGTGCACTGACTGGGATTTGAACCCAGGTTGTGACCATGGCAAGGTCACGTGATACCACTACACTATCAGTGCGCGTCCTTCGCATTCGATTCGAGGGTGGTGAGGAATAAAAACGTACCGGAGTCGTGCCCTCTTCGTCCCCTCGTCGCATGGGACACTCTCGCACCAGGAACCCTCGTGTGAGGCCCTCTCAGTCGAGTAGCGGAACGCTACCCTTTTACGGGCGCGTCGGAAAGAAGCGGCACAGTCTCGTGTACAGCGAGGAAGCGTTACGGCATGACACGAACCGTACTCGTGCCGTCGTCGCTGGTCCGGGAGTCCCGTGACAAACGGGAGGCCACACGCAAGTTGGGCTACGTCGCCCGCGCGGCGACGATATTCCGGGTCGACCGCCTCGTCGTCTATCCCGACCGGGATGGCGAACGCAGGTGGGGCGGCGGGTTCGTTCGCACCGTGTTGGCCTACGCGGCCACACCACCCTACCTCCGAAAGGACGCGTGGGGTCGGCGCGACGAGCTAGAGTACGTCGGCGTGCTGCCGCCGCTCCGTGCTGTCACGGAGACCGGCTCCGGATCGGACGATTCGGGGTCGTTAAGACAGGGAATCGTGACCGAGGTCGGACCTGACGGGCGCGTCCGGGTCAATTGCGGCATGCAACACCCAATCTCCCTCAACGTCCCACCGGAGATGGTGGTCGAGGAGGGAGAGCGCGTTACCATCAGGGTATCTTCGCGAGAACCGCTCCGCGCTCGCATCGTGGACGCGCCCGTTCCGGGCGTGTCGGTGCGGGAGGCGGAGTTGGCGACTGCGCTCTCGTGGCCCGACGCGGGCGTCCGAATCGCCGCGTCGCGTCACGGTGAGCCGTTGAGCGTCGCGCGACTGGGCGAACTCGCTCCGCGCGTGCGCGACGGGTTCACCGCGACGTTCGGGGCCCCCGAGCGCGGGTTGCCGGAGATACTCGGCGTCACCCCGGAGTCGGTGTCCGCACCGACAGGGGACGACGCCAGCGACGACGCAACCGCGACACCGCGGTCTGACGAACCCACAGATGGGTTCGACCTCTGGCTGAATACGGTTCCACACCAGGGCAGCGAGGTGATACGAACGGAGGAGGCTCTGTTCGCCACGCTCTCGCCGCTCAACCTGGAGTAACACAATGCCACAACCAAGCAGACCACGCAAAGGCTCGATGGGCTTTAGCCCGCGCGTCCGTGCGTCGAGCGAGGTGCCACGGATCAGCACCTGGCCCGACGACGACGGACAATCGGGGGTTCAGGGCTTCGCCGGCTACAAGGCCGGGATGTCCCACGTCGTTCTCATCAACGACGAGCCCAACTCGCCCCGCGAGGGGATGGAGGAGACCGTCCCTGTCACGGTCGTCGAGACCCCGCCGATGCGGGCGGTGGCCCTTCGAGCCTACGAAGACACGCCGTACGGCCTGCGACCGCTGACGGAGGTCTGGACCGACGAGTTCCACGAGGACCTCGAACGGGCCATCGACCTCCCCGAGCAGGGCGACGGCCAGGAACAGCTCATCAGGGATGCGGCGGAATCCGGCGACCTCGGGGACGTGCGTCTCATCACGCACACCGTCCCGAGCGAGGTGCCCGGCATCCCGAAGAAGAAACCGGACGTGATGGAGACGCGCGTCGGCGGCGGGTCGCTGCAAGAGCGCGTCGACCACGCCTTCGACCTCGTCGGCGAGGGCGGCGAACACTCGGCCTCGGACGTGTTCCGGGCCGGCGAGTTCGTCGACGTCGCCGGCGTCACCTCAGGGAAGGGGACGCAGGGTCCCGTCAAGCGCTGGGGCGTCCAGAAGCGCAAGGGCAAACACGCCCGTCAGGGCTGGCGGCGCCGCATCGGTAACCTCGGCCCGTGGAACCCCTCGCGCGTGCGCTCGACGGTCCCCCAGCAGGGGCAGACCGGCTACCACCAGCGCACCGAGCTCAACAAGCGCATCATCGCCATCGGCGACGAGGACGTCTCGCCGTCGGGCGGCTTCGTCAACTACGGCGAGGTCGGTGGGCCGTACATGCTCGTGAAGGGCTCCCTGCCGGGGCCCGACAAGCGCCTCCTGCGCTTCCGCCCGGCCGTCCGGCCGAACGAGCAGCCGCGCCTCGACCCCGAGGTGCGCTACGTCTCCACGGAGAGTAACCAAGGATGACACGAGTACACGACCTGGACGGCGGCGAGGCAGGCGACGTGGACCTCCCGGAGGTCTTCGAGACGCCGTACCGCCCGGACCTCATCCGGCGGGCCGTTCGTGCCGCCCAGGCCAACCGCAAGCAGGACTACGGGTCGGACCCCTTCGCCGGGTTCCGGACCCCCGCGGAATCGTTCGGCAGCGGGCGCGGCATGGCCCACGTCCCCCGTGAGAACGGGCAGGGCCGCCGCGTCCCCCAGACGGTGAAGGGGCGCCGCGCCCACCCGCCGAAAGCCGAGAAGGACCGCACGGAGAAGGTCAACAAGAAGGAGCGCAAGCTCGCCGTCCGCTCGGCCATCGCGGCCACCGCGGACCCCGAACTCGTCCGCGAGCGCGGCCACCAGTTCGACGACGAGCTCGAACTGCCGCTGGTCGTCTCCGACGACTTCGAGGACCTCGTCAAGACGAAGGAGGTCGTCTCCCTGCTCGAGGAGCTCGGCGTCTACGCCGACATCGAGCGCGCGGACGACGGAAAGAAGGTACGTGCTGGGCGCGGGACGACCCGCGGCCGCAAGTACAAGCGCCCCAAGTCCATCCTCTTCGTGACCAGCGGCGAGCCGTCGAAGGCCGCCCGCAACCTCGCGGGGGTCGACGTCGCCACCGCACGCGAGGTCAACGCGGAGGACCTCGCGCCGGGCACCCACGCGGGTCGCCTGACCGTCTTCACCGAGTCTGCACTCGAGGAGGTCGCAAACCGATGAGTACGCGAGCACGCTCCGCGCGCTCTCTACTCATCACGTCCACCGGAGGTGAGAACTGATGAGCATCATCAAGTACCCCAACGTCACGGAGAAGGCGATGAACGGCATGGACTTCGAGAACAAACTCGAGTTCGTCGTCGCCGCCGACGCCCACAAGCCCGAGATTCGGGAGGCGTTGGAAGAGCAGTTCGACATCAGCATCGTCAGCGTGAACACGCAGGTCACGCCGAGAGGGACCAAGAAGGCCACCGTGCGCCTGTCGGAGGACGACGACGCACAGGAAGTGGCCTCCCGCATCGGGGTGTTCTGAGATGGGACGCCGAATCCAGGGCCAGCGACGTGGTCGCGGGACGCCGACGTTCCGTGCACCGTCGCACCGCTACAAGGCTAACCTGTCCCACCGGAACGTCGAGGACGCCGACGTGGTCAGCGGGACCGTCGTGGACATCGAACACGACCCCGCCCGCAGCGCGCCCGTCGCCGCGGTCGAGTTCGACGACGGCGACCAGCGTCTCGTCCTCGCGCCCGAGGGCATCGCGGTCGGCGACCAGATTCAGGTCGGCGTGAGCGCCGAAATCGCTCGCGGGAACACGCTCCCACTGCGGGAGATCCCCGAGGGCGTCCCCGTCTGTAACGTCGAGCGCCAGCCCGGCGACGGCGGGAAGTTCGCCCGTTCGTCGGGCGTTTCGGCCACGCTGCTGACCCACGACCGCAAGGCCGCGGTCGTCCAGCTACCGAGCGGCGAGATTCGCCGCCTCAGCCCGGACTGCCGGGCGACCATCGGCGTCGTCGCCGGTGGCGGTCGGACGGAGAAGCCGTTCGTCAAGGCCGGGAACAAGCACCACAAGATGCGCGCCCGCGGGACGAAGTGGCCGCGCGTCCGCGGTGTGGCGATGAACGCCGTCGACCACCCGTTCGGTGGCGGCGGCCGCCAGCACCCCGGCAAGCCGAAGAGCGTCTCGCGAAACGCCCCGCCCGGCCGGAAGGTCGGTGACATCGCGTCCCGCCGGACCGGCCGCGGGGGTAAAGGAGGAAGGGACAAATGAGCACGGACTACCAGCTCGGTCGCGACAAGGACGAGGAGTTCACGTACCGCGGCCACACCCTGGAGGAACTGCGCGAGATGGACCTCGCGGAGTTCGCGGAACTGCTTCCCGCCCGCAAGCGGCGAACCATCGAGCGCGGCCTGACCGCAGAGCAGGAGAAACTGCTCGAGAAGGCTGACAAGCGCGACGCGCAGACGTCCGCGAACAATCCGATTCGCACGCACCTGCGCGACATGCCCGTCGTTCCGGCGTTCGTCGAGAAGACGTTCGCCGTCTACAGTGGGCAGGAGTTCGAACGCGTCCGAATCGAGCCCGAGATGCTCGGGCACTACCTCGGCGAGTTCGTCCTCACGCGCACGTCCGTCGAGCACGGTCAGGCGGGCATCGGGGCGACGCGCTCCTCGAAGTTCGTCCCACTCAAATAATATGGGAATCAGTTACAGCGTCGACGCCGACCCGGACACGACGGCGAAAGCCATGCTCCGGGAGCGTCACATGTCCCACAAGCACAGCAAGGAGATCGCCCGCGCCATCAAGGGGATGACCACGGCGGACGCAGTCGAGTACCTCGAAGCGGTGCTCGACGGCGAGCGCTCGGTCCCGTTCAAGTCCCACAACTCCGGCGTCGGACACCGCTCCGACATCGACGGCTGGGACGCCGGACGGTACCCCGAGAAGGCGACGAAGGCGTTCCTCGACCTCATCGAGAACGTCGTCTCGAACGCCGACCACCAGGGGTTCGACGGCGACTCGATGGAGATCATGCACGTCGCCGCCCACAAGGTCGGCGAGTCCCCCGGGCGAAAGCCCCGCGCGTTCGGTCGCGCGACGGCGTGGAACACGCCGCAGGTGGACGTCGAGATGATCCTCCAGGAGGTCGAGAACTGATGGCCGACGAACACGAGTTCATCGAGAACGGTCTGCAGCGGACCCAGATCGACGAGTTCTTCGGCGACGAACTCGCCCGCGCGGGCTACGGCGGCATGGAGGTCGCCAAGACCCCGATGGGCGTTCAGATCGTCCTCAAGGCCGAGAAGCCCGGGATGGTCATCGGCAAGGGCGGGAAGAACATCCGCAAGATCACGTCCGAACTGGAGAGCCGCTTCGACCTGGACGACCCGCAGATCGACGTGCAGGAGGTCGACGAACCCGACCTCAACGCACAGATCGTCGCGGACCGACTGGCCAACGCACTGGAGCGTGGCTGGTACTTCCGCAAGGCGGGTCACACGACCATCGACCGCATCATGGACGCCGGCGCGCTGGGCGCCGAGATCGTCCTGAGCGGGAAGGTCACGGGCGCGCGCTCGCGCGTCGAGAAGTTCAACCGGGGCTACATCAAGCACAACGGCGAACCCGCCGAGTCCATCGTGGACGAGGGGCAAGGCGTCGCCGTGATGAAACTCGGGACCATCGGCGTGACGGTCAAGATCATCCCGCCGGAGGCCGAACTCCCCGACGACTTCCGGATCCAGGAAGACGCGGACATCTCGGAGCTCATCGTCGAGCCCGAGGAGGGCGAGGGCGTCGAGGAACTCCTCGAGTCCGAACCCGGCGAGGCCGACGCCGAGGAGACCGAACCGGTCACCGAGGCGGAGGTCGACGAGGACGCACCCCCGACGGCCGAAGAGGAGGTCGTCGAGGAGGAGGTCCTCGACGAAGAGCAGGAGATCGCGACCCCCGAGGGCGACGAGGACATCGAGGAGGAACTCGA
This sequence comes from Halomarina litorea, assembly GCF_024227715.1. NCBI lineage: Archaea > Methanobacteriati > Methanobacteriota > Halobacteria > Halobacteriales > Natronomonadaceae > Halomarina > Halomarina litorea. The sequence goes on from NZ_CP100448.1 coordinate 2,434,643, forward strand.
CGACCTCGAAGAGGCCGTCGAGGGCGAACTCTCCGAGGACACCGAGGCAGCGGCCGAGGACCTCATGGAGGAGATGGAGGCCGAGGACACCGAGGAAGCCCCCGTCGAGGAGACGGTCGAGGGTGACGACGAGTCCGCCGGCGGCGCCGACGAGGAGGCCGACGCCCCCACCACCGACGTCAAGGACGAATCCGCCGACGAGGCGGACGACGAGTCCGACGACGACGAGGAGGTGGAGGAGTAATGGCCATCCTGCACGTCGACGAGATTCGCGACATGACGCCCGCCGAACGGCAGGCCGAACTCGAGGAGCTCGAGACGGAACTGCTCAACGCCAACGCGGTGCAGGCGGCGGGTGGTGCCCCGGAGGATCCGGGTCGCATCACGGAGCTTCGCCGGACCATCGCCCGGATCAAGACGATTCAGGGCGAGGAAGGCGACAACGAGGAGGACGACGAATAGCATGCTGACCGCCGAGACCCTCACTCGACACGAACTCGCCGGCCTGCGCGTGCGGGTCGTCGAGTCGTCGGACCCGACGCTCGTCGGGGTCGAGGGCGAGGTCGTCGACGAGACGACCAAGACCCTCTCGGTCGCCCGCGAGGGCGAGACGGGGTCTCGGCTCGTGCAGGTGCCGAAGGCCGTCGCGACGTTCGAGTTCGAACTCCCCTCGGAGGACGGCGACACGGAGTACGTCGTCGTCGAGGGCGAGCGACTCGTCGCGCGACCGGCCCGACGGACCGAGCACACAGGTGATTCACGATGGCAATAGGACTGAACGTACCGGAACCGGAGGAGACCTGCTCCGACCCCAACTGCCCGTTCCACGGAACGCTCTCCGTGCGCGGCCAGCTGGTCGAGGGGCGCGTCGCCTCCACATCCATGGACAAGACCGTCGTCGTCGAGCGAGAGTACGACGTTCGGGTGCCCAAGTACGACCGTCTCATGAAGCGACGGTCGCGCATCTCCGCGCACCACCCGGACTGTCTCGACCTCTCGGAGGGCGACACGGTTCGTATCGCAGAGACTCGACCGCTCTCGAAGACCAAATCGCACGTGGTCGTCGAGCTCGTCGAGGAGGCCGAAGTGTCGGGTGGCATCACCGCCCCCTCCACGGAGGCCGCAGAGAACACCTCGGGTGCAGTGACCGAGGGCGCATCCGACGACCGCAGCACGGAGGGTGAGAACTGATGCAGGCGCTCAACGCCGACGTCACCCAGGGCCTGGAGAAGGGTTCGCTCATCAACTGCGCCGACAACACCGGCGCGCGCGAACTCAAGGTCATCAGCGTCTCGGGCTACCACGGCACCAAGAACCGCCACCCGAAGGCGGGACTCGGTGACAAGGTCACCGTCTCGGTGACCAAGGGGACCCCGGAGATGCGCCGTCAGGTGCTCGAAGCCGTCATCGTCCGCCAGCGGAAGTCGATCCGCCGTCCGGACGGGACGCGCGTCAAGTTCGAGGACAACGCGGCGGTCATCGTCGACGAGAACGAGGACCCCCGCGGGACCGAGATCAAGGGTCCCATCGCTCGCGAGGTCGCAGAGCGCTTCGGGAGCATCGCCAGCACGGCGACCATGATCGTCTAACCAATGAGCAAACAACCACGCAAACAGCGCAACCGCCGCGCTCGCGCACCGCTTCACGAGCGGCACAATCAGGTCCGTGCGACCCTCTCGGGTGACCTCCGCGAGGAGTACGGCCAGCGAAGCGTCCGCGTCAACGCCGGGGACACCGTCGAGGTGCTCCGTGGCGACTTCGCGGGCGAGACCGGCGAGGTCCAGCGGGTGGACCTCTCGGATGCCGTCATCTTCGTGGAGGGCGTCGTCGTCGAGAAGGCTGACGGGGAGGAGATTCCCAAGGCCCTCGACGCCTCGAACGTCCGCGTGACCGACCTCGACCTCGAGGACGAGCGGCGCGAGGCGCGACTCGAATCCACGGAGGAGAACGATGAGTAAGCACCAGAAGCGACTCGCAGTACCGAACTCGTGGCCGGTCGAGCGCAAGACCCGCGTCTACACCGTCAAGGCAGGCGCCGGGCCGCACGGCGAGGCGGGGGTCCCCCTGCTCGTCTTGCTGCGCGACGTCCTCGGCTACGTCGACTCGAAGAAGGAGGCGCGTTACGCGCTCGAACAGGGCTCCGTGCTCGTCAACGGCGATTCGTCCGTCGACGCGCGCCGCCCCATCGGGATGTTCGACATCCTGGCGTTCGTCGAGCGCGACGAGTACTACCGCGTCTTCCCCGGCGAGGGCGGTCGACTCGCCCTGACGCCCATCGACGCCGACGCCGCCGACTCGAAGCTCGGCAAGGTCGTCGGCAAACAGCAGGTCGCCGGCGGCCGGACGCAGCTCACGCTGCACGACGGCCAGACACTGCTGACCGACGACGAGTCCATCCGCTGTAACGACTCGGTCGTCGTCGGCAACGAGGACGCCGACGTCGTCGCGCACTTCGCCTACGAGGAGGGTGCGCTCGTGACGGCCGTCCGCGGCCAGCACGCGGGCGAGATCGGCACCGTCGACACCATCACGAAGACGCCGGGCAGCGGCCCGAACAACGTCCTCGTCTCGCAGGACGACGACTCCTACGAGACCATCGAGGAGTACGTCGTCGTCATCGACGAGAACTTCACCGGCGACAACGCCATCGAGGCGACGGAGATTCAGGACGAGACGTCCGAGGCCGACGCCGAGACCGACGAACACGAGGAGGTGACCGAGGAATGAGCTCCACACAGGAGATCCACGAGATGCGCGAACCCGTCGTCGAGAAGGTCGTCGTCCACATGGGCGTCGGCGAGGGCGGGCGCGAACTCGCGAACGCCGAGGAGATCCTCGAAGAGGTCGCGGGGCAGGAACCCGTCCGGACGGTCGCAAAGCGCACCGTCCCCGAGTTCAACATCCGCGAGGGCGACCCCATCGGCGCGAAGGTCACCCTCCGTGGCGACCTCGCCCGCGAGTTCCTCGCGACGGCCCTGCCGCTGGTCGAGATTCGGCGCAAGCAGTTCGACCAGACGGGGAACTTCAGCTTCGGTGTCGACGAACACACCGAGTTCCCGAGCCAGGAGTACGACCCGAACGTCGGTATCTACGGGCTGGACGTCACGGTCAACCTCGTCCGCCCCGGCTACCGCGTCCACAAGCGCGACGTGGCCAACCAGCAGATCCCGTCGCGACACCGACTGACCGTCGAGGACGCCATCGCGTTCCTCGAATCGGAGTTCGACGTGGAGGTCCAATAATGAGCGAAAGCGAGACCGAAGACGCGGGCGAACACGCCGCGAAGCGAACCGGCCAGCTCGAGGACTGCCAGCGCTGCGGGCGCAAGCAGGGCCTCGTCGGCAAGTACGACATCTGGCTGTGTCGGCAGTGCTTCCGCGAGATCGCCCGCGGTATGGGATTCAAGAAGTACAGCTAACCATGGTGGACAACGACCCCCTGTCCAGTGCACTCTCGGGGCTCAACAATGCCGAGAGCGTCGGACATCTGAGTCAGACGGTATCGCCCGCCTCGAACATCATCGGCTCCGTACTCGAGGTCTTCTACGACCGCGGGTACATCGACGGCTTCCAGTTCGTGGAGGACGGTCGAGCCGGGAAGTTCGAGGTCGAACTGAAAGGTGCCATCAACGAGTGTGGCCCCGTCAAGCCGCGGTACTCCGCCCGAGCCGGCGAGTACGAGAAGTGGGAGAAGCGGTTCCTCCCCGCACGCGACTACGGGACCCTCATCGTCTCCACCTCGGAGGGCATCATGAGCCACTACGAGGCCCGCGAGGCGGGCGTCGGTGGCCAGGTAATCGCATACGTCTACTAATGACCCGAACCGAAATCGAACTTCCGGACGACGTGGACGCCTCCCTGGACCACCTCGACCTGACGGTCGAGGGGCCCAACGGCTCCGTGACGCGGAAGCTGTGGTACCCGAACGTGACGGTCACGGTCGAGGAAGTCACCATCGAAGGCGACGAGGACGAGGACGACCGAGAGGTCGAGGCCGTCGTCGTCGCCACCGACGACCCCAACCGAAAAGCCAGCGCGACGGTCGGGACGTTCGCGAGCCACGTGCGCAACATGGTTCACGGCGTCACCGACGGCTGGGAGTACCAGATGGGAGTGTTCTACTCCCACTTCCCGATGCAGGTGAAAGTCGAGAGCGACGAGGTCGTCATCTCGAACTTCCTCGGGGAGAAGTCGCCGCGTCGCACCCCCATCCGGGGCGACACGCAGGTACAGGTCGACGGCGAGGAGCTCACCCTGAGCGGCCCGAACATCGAGGACGTCGGGCAGACCGCCGCCGACATCGAACAGCTGACGCGCGTGACCGACAAGGACACCCGCGTCTTCCAGGACGGCGTGTACATCACGCAGAAACCGGAACGAGGTGAGGCCTGATGGCCGACGACGAACAGGAGATCGAGGAACTCGAAGACATCGACGGTGTCGGTCCGAGCAAGGCAGAGGCCCTGCGCGAGGCCGGCTACGAGTCCATCGAGGACGTCCGTGGAGCGACCGCCGAGGAACTCACCGAGGTCGAGGGCATCAGCGAGTCGCTGGCCGCCCGCATCGTGGCCGACGTGAGCGGCGTCTCGGAGGAACTCGACGAGGACGAGGACGTCGAGGTCGACGACGCCGAGGCGGGTCCCGAGGACATCGAGGACATCAGCGGTGTCGGTCCGAGCAAGGCAGAGGCTCTGCGCGAGGCCGGCTACGAGACCGTCGAGGACGTTCGACGCGCCTCGCAGTCCGACCTCGCGGAGGTCTCGGGCATCGGGAACGCGCTGGCGGCCCGCATCAAGGCGGACGTCGGCGGCCTCGAGATCAAGGAAGAAGAGGAGACCGAGGCGGAGGTCGAAGCCGACGAGGAGGAAACCGAGGAGCGGGAGGACGTCGAGACGGAACTCCAGCCTCGCGGCCTCGTCGACAAGACCCCCGACCTCGACGAGAACACCGAGCGACTCCTGGCCCAGCGAAAGGGCGAGGGCAAACCCGCCTTCCGCCGCCAGGACTACCACAAGAAGAAGCGCACGCCCGAGTCGTGGCGTCGCCCCCGTGGGCAGCTCTCGAAGCAGCGCCGTGGCATCAAGGGCAAGGGCCCGAAGGTGCAGGCCGGCTACCGGACGCCCGAAGCGGTTCGGGGACTCCACCCGAGCGGCTTCGAGGAGGTCCGCGTCCACAACCTGGACGACCTGGAGGGCGTCGACGGCGACCGGCAGGCGGTGCGCATCGCCTCGACGGTCGGCGGGCGCAAGCGCGAGGCCATCGAGGAGGAAGCCGAGGACGCCGGGATTCGCGTCCTCAACCCCACCTACGTGGAAGTCGAGGTGACCGACAGTGAGTGACCTGAAAGCACAGAAGCGACTGGCCGCGGACGTGCTGGACGTGGGCAAGAACCGCGTCTGGTTCGACCCGGAGGCGCAGAGCGAAATCGCGGACGCCATCACGCGCGAGGACATCCGTGGACTCGTCGACGACGGCGTCATCGACGTCAAGTCCGAGAAGCGCGGCAACTCGCGTGGACGGGCCCGCGAGCGCAACGAGAAGCGCGCCTACGGCCACCGGAAGGGCCCCGGTTCCCGCAAGGGGAAGAAGGGCGCCCGGGAAGCATCGAAGAAGAAGTGGCAGAGTCGGATTCGCGCACAGCGCGAACGACTGCGCGAACTCCGCGACGAGGGTGACCTCGACCGCTCGGACTACCGTGACCTCTACGGCAAGGCCAGCGGTGGCGAGTTCGACAGTGTCGCCGACCTGCAGCGGTACATCGACAACAACTACTGATAATGGCATCCGGACCACGATACAAAGTGCCGATGCGGCGTCGCCGCGAGGCACGTACGGACTACCATCAGCGGTTGCGCCTGCTGAAATCCGGCAAGCCACGCCTGGTTGCTCGGACGAGCAACAAACACGTCAGGGCGCAGCTGGTGACTATGGGCGAACAGGGCGACCAGACGCTGGCGAGCGCGCACTCCAGTGACCTGCGCGAGTTCGGCTGGGAGGCACCGACGGGCAACCTGCCCGCGGCGTACCTCACCGGCTTCCTCGCGGGGAAGCGCGCCATCGAGGCGGGCCTCGAAGAGGCCGTCCTCGACATCGGTCTGAACACGGCGACGCCGGGCAGCAAGGTGTTCGCCGTCCAGGAGGGCGCTATCGACGCGGGCCTCGACGTCCCGCACAACGAGAGCGTGTTCGCCGACTGGGAGCGCACCCGCGGTGGCGACATCGCCGAGTACGCCGAACAGCGCGACGAACCGCTGTACAGCGGCGACTTCGACGCGACGACGCTCCCCGAGCACTTCGACGACGTACGACAGCGACTGGAGGACGAACTATGAGTAACAACGGCTGGGAGCCGAAGACACGGCTCGGACGACAGGTCCTCGAAGGAGAGATCACGACGATGCGCGAGGCCCTCGACTCGGGTCTCCCGCTGAAGGAGGAGGAGGTCGTCGACCGCCTCATCCCGGACCTCGAGGACAACGTACTGGACATCAACATGGTCCAGCGGATGACCGACTCCGGGCGACGGGTGAAGTTCCGTTGCTCGGTCGTCGTCGGCAACCGCGACGGCTTCGTCGGCTACGCCGAGGGGCGTGACGACCAGGTCGGCGGTGCCATCCAGAAGGCCATCGGTGTCGCGAAGCAGAACATCATCGACGTCTCGCGTGGCTGTGGCTCGTGGGAGTGTGGCTGTGGGCGACCCCACACCGTCGCGCTCCGCACCACGGGCAAGGCCGGCAGCGTCGAGGTCGAACTCCGCCCGGCCCCGCGTGGGCTGGGTCTCGCCGCCGGTGAGACCGTGCGCTCGGTGCTCGAACTCGCCGGTATCGAGGACATCTGGACGCGCTCCAGCGGGAACACGCGCACCACCGTCAACTTCGCGAAGGCGACGTTCAACGCGCTTCGCAACACGGCGGAGGCACGGGTGCCCGAGCGCGCCGCCGAACAGCGAGAGGTGATCGAGTGATGCAGGCGCTCGTTCAGCTTCGCGGCGAGGTGGACATGAGCTACGAGGTGCAAGACACCATTGACATGCTCAACCTCGGACGGGTGAACCACTGCGTGTTCGTCCCCGAGACCGACACCTACCGCGGCATGATCACGAAAGTCAACGACTGGGTCGCCCACGGCGAGCCCAGCGAGGACGTCGTGGCCAAACTCCTGCGGACCCGCGGCGAGGCTGCCGAGGGTCGCGAGGACCTCACCGACGAGTGGGTCTCGGAGAACACCGACTACGACAGCATCGACGCGCTGGCTTCGGCGCTGGTGGCCGAGGAGACGACCCTGCGCGAGCAGGGGCTCTCCCCGGTCCTGCGTCTCCACCCCCCGCGTGGCGGCCACCGGGGGCTCAAGCACTCCGCGGTGGAGGGCGGCCAGCTCGGCAAGCACACGACAGAGGAGATAGACGAACTCCTCCACGATATGCGATGACGAGCAAGAAACGACGACAGCGTGGCTCTCGCACGCACGGCGGTGGAACGCACAAGAACCGTCGCGGTGCCGGTAACCGCGGTGGCCGTGGTCGCGCAGGGCGCGCGAAACACGAGTTCCACAACTACGAACCGCTCGGCAAACACGGCTTCAACCGGCCGGAGAAGGCACAGGCGACCGTCGCCACGGTCGACCTCCAGAAGCTCGACGAGGACATCGCCGTCCTCGTCAAGGAGGGGGTCGCAGAGGAGACCGACGACGGCTACGCGGTGGACGCCCGGGACCTCGCGGAGACGACCAGCAAGGTCGACTACGTGAAGGTCCTCGGCGCGAGTCAGCTGTTCAACCAGCTGGAGATCACCGCGGACATCTTCAGCGACAGCGCTCGCGAACTCATCGAGGGCGAGGGCGGGGAGGCCGTCCTCACCGAGAAGGGCGAGGAACGACTCGCCGCGCTCGAGGAGAGCGAGGACGAAGACGAGTCGGACGAGTAGTCGAGCGCACCCTCTTCACCCGCGGTTTAGCGGCCGATTAGCGACCGATCAGTGAACCTTTTCCCCGGGAGCGACGGCCGCGCCGTCGGGCGATGTGATGCGTTCACGCGCCGCCGGGCTAACATGCGAGTCGAAGGAACTACCTTCCCCCGAAGGTAAGCCGAATCAGAATGAGTTGGAAGGAGACCGCCGCACCGGTACTCACGCGGATGCCCAGCGTCACCCGGCCGGAGGGCCACGTGCCCTTCCGCCGGAAACTGGCGTGGACGGGTGGCGTCCTCGTGCTGTACTTCTTCCTGACGAACGTACTGCTGTACGGCGTCGGGACGGGGGGCGGAGACATCTACGGGCAGTTCCGGTCCATCCTCGCGGGTGGTCAGGGGAGCATCCTCCAGTTAGGTATCGGTCCCATCGTCACGGCGAGCATCGTCCTGCAGTTGCTCGGCGGGGCGGACCTGCTGGGACTCGACACGAACGACCCCCGCGACCAGGTGCTCTATCAGGGCCTCCAGAAGCTGCTGGTGGTCGTGATGATCTTCCTGACCGGCCTGCCGATGGTGTTCCTCGGGAACTTCCTCCCGACGGACCCGCAGGTCGCCCAGCAGCTGGGCATCCCCACGTGGGGCCTCTCGTGGATCATCTTCGGGCAGATAGCGGTCGGCGCCATTCTCGTCCTGTTCATGGACGAGGTCATCTCGAAGTGGGGTGTCGGGAGCGGTATCGGGCTGTTCATCGTCGCCGGCGTGAGCCAGCGGCTCATCGGCGGGTTCTTCTCTTGGAGCGGTCTCTCGGAGGGGGCGACAGACGGCTTCTTCGTGACCTGGTTCGGTATCATCACGGGCTCGGTTCCCATCGGGTCGCCGCTGACGCTGACCGGCCTCCAGGACCTCCTGCTCGGGGCCGGGGCCATCATCCCGCTCATCACGACGCTGCTCATCTTCTTCATCGTCGTCTACGCGGAGTCCGTCCGCGTCGAGATTCCCCTCAGCCACTCGCGGGTGAAGGGTGCACGCGGGCGCTTCCCCGTGAAGCTCATCTACGCGAGCGTTCTGCCGATGATCCTCGTCCGCGCCCTGCAGGCGAACCTGCAGTTCCTCGGGCGCATCCTGCACTCCCAGCTCGGTGACGGGATGCCCGGGTGGCTCGGCGAGTACGTCGTCCAGCAGGGGGTCGCCCAGCCGGTGGGCGGGCTGTTCTACTACCTCGCGCCCATCTACTCGCCGCAGGACTGGCTCGGTGCGCTCGGCACGCGCCCGCTCGACATCCTCCTGCGCATCGGCGTCGACCTGACGTTCATGGTTGCCGGCGGGGCCATCTTCGCCATCTTCTGGGTGGAGACGACGGGGATGGGTCCCGACGCCACCGCGAAGCAGATTCAGAACTCCGGGATGCAGATTCCGGGCTTCCGGAAGTCGCCGGGGGTCATCGAGAAGGTGCTCGAACGCTACATCCCGCAGGTGACGGTCATCGGCGGCGCGCTCGTCGGCCTGCTGGCCGTCGCGGCGAACATGCTCGGTACCATCGGCACCGTCTCCGGGACGGGCCTGCTGCTGACGGTGTCCATCACCTACAAGCTCTACGAGGAGATCGCCGAAGAGCAGTTGATGGAGATGCACCCGATGATGCGCCAGATGTTTGGCCAGTCGAGCGACTGACCGGTCGCCCCGCGTTTTCCCGGAGCCACCGACGATCCCGAGCGTTCGCGCTCGACCGACTCTGAGAGACTCCGGCGAGCGAAACGGACGGTTAGGACGACGGATTCCCGACGATGTCGAGCGGCGGCCCTACCCGCGAACGGAACGCATCCGGGTGACCACCTTCTTTCGGTTGGACGAGAGTGTCGCTACTCCAAAATGGGCGGCGACGAGCAGTACGACGCCCCACGTGAGAACTTGGGTCATCGCGGGGAACGCTTCCTCGGAACCGAGGGCGAGTTCGGTGACTGCGATCGAAGCGTGAAAGACCGGCGCTAACAGGAGGCTGCCTCGCGTACTATTGAACAGCCACGTGAGCAGCACCGAATCGGCGACGATTCCGAACAGCAACACGCCAGCGGACACCTCGGAGATGGGGTTTCCGGGGACGAGATACAGGGGTAGATGCCACAGTCCCCAGATGACTCCGACGACCAGACTGGCTCGGAACGCCGAGTGCGTCGACTGGAGGCGGGGGAGTGCGAACCCACGCCAGCCGAGTTCCTCGGCCAACGGTGACCCGACGAGGAGCGCCTGGACGAATACGATCGCAATGGCGACCGGAAGCCCGGCGGCAGGTACGTCCTCCGGAAGCGGGTACAGAGTCAGCAGGGGTGGTGGCGAGAAATTGGGCAGGGGAGACCCCAGCAGAACCGAAATCGCTGTGGCGAGGAGCGCGATACCCCGGGGGAAGAGCGCGAACACGTACCATCGAAGCGGGACGCTCCACCGAGGCACCCTGCCTCCGAGTGTTCGAAGCCCGCCACGACCGCGCAGTACCGCTGTGAGGAGCACTGCTGCGAGAGTCGGCCCAGAACGCCCCGAAGAGTCGTGTGAGGGCCGGTGGTGCGGGATTCGAGACGAACCCCCACGATTCGAACACCTCGATCGACTACACACCCCACGATAGCACGAAGGTGACGAGGAAGAAGAGCGGTAGTTCGTCCCGCGAGACGAACTGTCGAGAAGGCCATGCCCGATCATGGACACAATCGGCCGTGCGAGAGATATACACATCGGCGGACCGACGCGGTCCGCGTTCCCCCGGACAGACGACCCCGGACTCTCACGCTATGATGACTTTTTCAGGGGTCGTGTGGCTCTCCTTAACCGGACCTATCGGAAGTAAGCAGTCCGTTCTGTGAACCGTTCGGATGGCGCAATTCACACGCGAAGCGGACTCTCAGGACGTGTCAGACCGTTCGGCTCTCCCTATCGACGGTCGTCGCTGGATTCCAGGACGGACGGGCTGTGAGTCCGGCAAAACGGTGATTGTTGCGTACTGTTCCATCCACAATTCAACACATAACAAACATCGCACAGTCCATCAGTGAGCGTAGCCAACGGCCATGAGTTCGAAATCCACAACAGAGGGAGAAGCCGGCGAGTCCGAAGGCGTGCACAGAGACATCCACCAGTTGACCGGGTTCCAGCGCGACCTCCTGTACGTCATCACGGGACTGGAGCGCCCGTCGGGACAGGACATCAAAGAGCGTCTGGAGAAGCGGACCGGACGCGACATCACGCACGGGCGACTCTACCCGAACCTCGACGTCCTCGTGACCAACGAGTTCGTCGAGAAGGGCGAAATCGACCGTCGAACCAACTACTACGCCGCGACCGACCACGGCGTCGACGCACTCCACCGGTACCACCAGTGGGGCAGCGACCAACTGCCGAGCCAGTAACCGCCCGTTCGTCGACCCGGACAGTTCGGTGGGGGCGAGTCGCGGGCCCGACCCGGTAGCGACCGCGACAGTACCCCGTTCCGCGTCCCAGCGGAGGATATACCAGTCCCATCCGCCTACGGGTGGGTATGCTCTGGGCACTGGTCGTCGGAGTGGTCCTCGTGACCTGCCTGCTGGTCGCCGTCGTGGGAATCGGCGCGTGGACCGCGCTGCTCTCCATCGGGGCACCGTTCCAGGAGTTCCTCGTGAACGTCCTCCCGTGGGCCGTCGGCGCTGCGGTTCTCGGCGTCGTCGAGTTCGCCCTGTTGGCGGGCGTCGCCTACCTCCTCGTCAAGCGGGCGGACCTGAGCGTGCGCGGACGCGGCGGCCGACTGCATCTGCTCGCAGAGCAGGTGGAGAAACACAACACGCTGGCCCGGTCGCTGGGGCTCTCCTCGGCGCTCGAACCCTCGGCAGAGCGCAAGCGCGAGGACGCACTCGACACCCTGAAACGACGCTACGCGGATGGCGAGGTGAGCGACGAGGAGTTCGAGCGACGCCTCGGCAGGTTGCTGGAAACCGACGACGTGAGCGAGGCCCGCGCCCAGCGCGAGCGTGACCGGGTCCGGGGCCGGACCCGCGAGTACGAGTAGTCAGTCGTCCGCGAACGCGTCGTCGGGCACGTCGTGGTCGGGCGTTTCGTCGCCCAGCGTCTCCGTCTCGGGGTCTGGCCCGACCGGTTCGATGCGGACGCTCGACAGTTTGTACTCGGGGATGCGACTCGTCGGGTCCAGTTCCTCCTGCGTGAGTTCGTTGACCGCGCCCTCGGCGAAGTGCATCGGGATGAACACGGTGCCGGGGGCGACGCGGTCGGTGACTTGCGCCTTGACGACGATGTCGCCGCGCCGGGACTCGACGCGGACGTACTCGCCGTCCGTCACGTCGAGTTTCGCGGCCGTCTCGGGGTGGATCTCGACGAAGCTCTCGCCGACGTGGTGCATCGACGCCTGCACGCGGCGGGTCATCGACCCCGTGTGCCAGTGGTAGAGCACCCGTCCGGTCGTGAGACCGAGCGGGTACTCCTCGTCGGGCATCTCCGGCGGGTCACCGTAGTCCGCCGGGACGAGGCGCGCGAGGCCGTCGTCGAAGTTGAACGCCTCCTCGTAGAGGAACGGCGTGCCGGGGTCGTCGGTGTCCTCGACGGGCCACTGCAGGCCGTCGCCTTTCGCGTGAAGTCGGTCGTGGGTGACACCGGCGTAGATGGGCACCAGTTCGTTTATCTCGTCCATCACCTCGGCGGGCGAGTCGTACTCCCACTCGACGCCGAAGCGACCGGCGAGGTCCGTGAGGATGTCCATGTCCGTGCGGGCCTTCCCCGGCGGGTCGACGACCGGCTTCACCAGTTGGATGCGCCGTTCGGTGTTGGTGAACGTCCCGTACGTCTCGGGGGCGGCCGCGGCGGGCAGGACCACGTCTGCGTACTCCGCCGTCTCGGTGACGAAGAGGTCCTGCACGACGAGGAACTCCAGGTCCTCGATGTGCTTCTCGACGTTCCTGGCGTCGGGTTCGGAGATGACAGGGTTTTCCCCGACGACGTACATCCCGTGGAGGTTCTCGCCGATCTCACCGAACATCTCGGTAATGTAGAGGCCGATCTCCCCCGGCGGGCGGGTGCCCCAGATGTCCTCGAACTTGTCGAGGACGGCGTCGTCCTCGGGGTCCTGATAGCCCGGCAGGTTGTGCGGGGCGGGGCCCATGTCCCCGCCACCGCCCTGCACGTTGTTCTGGCCTCGGAGGGGGGAGAGGCCGGCGTTGGGCTTGCCGAGGTTGCCCGTGATGAGCGCGAGGTCCGCCATCGCGGTTATCATCTGCGTGCCGTGGGCGTGCTGTGAGAGGCCCATCGCCCACCCGAAGATGCAGGTGTCGGCGGTGGCGACCGACTCGGCGGCCCGCTTCAGTTCCTCGGGCGGGACACCCGCCACCTCCTCGACGCGCTCGGGCGTGAACGACTGTACCTTCTCTTTCAGTTCGTCGAAGCCCTTCGTGCGTTCCTCGATGAACTCCCGGTCGTGGAGGTCCTCCTCGATGATGTGGCGCATCATCCCGTTGATCCACATCACGTCGCTGGAGACGTCGGTGCGGACGTACTGGTCGGCGTGTTCGGCGATTTCGACCTTCCGGGGGTCGAAGACGATGAGTTCCGCTCCGTCACGCACGTTCTGGACCAGTTGTGTGGCCAGAACGGGGTGGCTCTCGGTGGTGTTCGACCCCGACACGAGGATGCAGTCGGCGTTGGCGATGTCCTCGATGCGGTTGGTCATCGCGCCGTAGCCGACGGTCTGTTTGAGCGCCGCGACCGTCGAGGAGTGACAGAGGCGCGCGCAGTTGTCGATGTGCGGCGTCCCCAGCACCTGCCGGGCGAACTTCTGGGTGAGGAACACCTCCTCGTTCGTGCACTTCGAGGAGGCGGTCATGGCCACCGAGTGCTCGCCGTGTTCGGCCTGGATGCGCGAGAGTTCGTCGTGGACGCGCGTGAGCGCCTCGTCCCACGTCGCCTCGCGGAACTCGCCGTCCTCCTTGATGAGTGGCGTCTCCAGACGGTCCTCCGCCGTGAGGTAGTCGTAGGCGAACTTCCCCTTCACGCACGTCGAGAAGTCGTTGGCGGGGGCCTTCGCGGGGTCGGTGGCGCGCGCCCCGAGCACCTCGCCGTCCTTCCCGTAGAGGTCGAACCGGCAGCCGACGGCGCAGTACCCGCAGGTGGTGTCCTCGACTTCCACCTGCGCGAGGCGGACGTCCGCGAGCGTCGTCGCGATGTCGAAGAGGTGGCCGATGGAGAACGTCTCGCTCGCCACCTTCTCGGCCGCGTGCTCGACGGGTTTGAGCGCGTCGCTGGTGAACTGCCTCCCCGCGCCGGTCGCTCGCCGCTTGGCCCGCGCCATGAATCCCGCGACGCCCGATGGTTCCTCGTCGTCCACGTCGCGGTTCGGCTTCGCCGCCACGTCCGCCGTCTCGGCGGGTTCGTACTCGATGACCGTCCCGATGGAGTTCTTCTGGTTGAACCCGGGGACCGGGATGGTGGTGCTGTCGGTGAGGCCCTTCTCGACGAGACTGCCCGTCGGACAGACCGTCGCGCAGTGACCACACGAGATACACGTCGAGTCGGCCATCGTCTCCGCGCCGTTCTGGAAGCCGATGTGGGTGTCCTCGCCCTGACCCTTCATCCGGAGGACGCCCGCAACCTGCACGTCGTTGCAGGCCTCCACGCAGCGGTTACAGAGGATGCACTTGTTGCGGTCGATCTGGATGACCGAGGAGGTGTCGTCGAGGGGGGCGTACTCGCTTCGCTCCTCGAAGACGCCGTAGCGTGGCTCCTCGACGTCGTTCTCGATGGAGGTGTCCTGCAGTTCACAGCGGCCGTTCTTCCCGCAGGTGGTACAGCGCAGGTTGTGATTCGAGAGGATCAGGTCGAGGTTGACGTCGCGGGCCTCCGTCGCCTCGGGGTCGTCCGTCCGCACCGAGAGGCCGTCCTCCGCCGGGAAGCTACAGGATGGGACGAGGCCGTGGTCGTCCGTCTCGACCATGCACGTCCGGCACATCGACCGCGGGCCGACGAGGTCGCCCGTCTCCGTCTCCCGGTCGTAACTACAGAGCGCGGGGACGTTCCCCGCCGTCTCCACGTCCTCCAGTGCGTCGAGGAGCGTCGACCCCGGCGGGACGGTGACGGGTTCGCCGTCGACGGTCACCGTCGCCTCGGCCGTACTGCCGGCGGGCGGGTCGTTCGCCGTGCCGGGTTCGAAGTCCTCGGTCAGCGGCGTCTCGTGTTGCGGGTCCGTCAGGTCGGGGACGCGGGGGAGCGGGTTCGGCGGGTCCGAGTGGGAACTCACGCCTCCTCACCCCGGCGGATGGTCGCCTCGCGGTCGTGATTGGCCCCGGACCCGCAGGCACCGCTGGGACAGCGCCCCTCGGCGTGGGCGCGGAACTCGCCGTCGAACTCGTCCATCCCGGTCGTCACCGGTCGGGACGCGTCGCGCCCGAAGCCACAGAGGCTGGTCCGGCGCATCACGCGTGTCAGTTCTCGTAACATGTCGGTCTGGTAGTCGCCGTCGTACACGTCCCGGAGGAGTTCGGTCAGCTGTTTCGACCCCTCGCGGCAGGGACCGCAGCGCCCGCAGTTCGTCTCCTGTGCGAACCGGGAGCGCCGGCCCGCGAACGCCACCACGCACCGCGTGTCGTCGAGCAGTTCCACGACGCCGTTCGTCCCGAAGCGCGCACCCGCCAGCGCGGGGGCCGAGGGGAGCACGTCCAGCGAGCGGGTGAGGCCGCCGAACCGGCCGCCGACGCAGTAGGCTCTCGGCCGGCCGGTCGGGTCAACGGCGTCGAGTGCGGTGTCGAGCGACCCGCTCGTCGGGAGTTCGACCGTCGCGGGGGCGGCAACGTCGCCCGCCACCGTCACGAGGCGCGTGCCGGGGTCGGCGTCGTCCGCGTCGAACGACTCGGGGCGCAGGAGGGCCTCGCGCACCTGCGCGAGCGTCCGGGGCGTGTGGACCACGGTGGGCTGCCCGTGGAGGCCGTACGTGGCAGGGCCGGGCGGGGAGCGACGCGCCTCGATGCGGTCTGCCCCCTCCAGCGACTCGAGGGTCATCGTCGGTTCGCCGACCGTGTACTCGTCGGGCGTGGAGACGACCTGCACCCGACCGTCGACGTCGAGTGCGGCGACGGCGTCCTCGACGCGGCGAGTTGCCGTCTCGTGGGCCTCGTTGACCGCGACGACGCACTCCTCGGCACCGACCGCGCCCGCGACGGCGAGCGCACCGTCGAGCACCTCGCCGGGGACGCCCGCGAGGAGCGTCCGGTCGGCGTCGGCGTGCGGGTCGGCCTCGGCGGCGTTGACGACGACGACGCTCTCACCGTCCGTCTCGTGGGCGGTCTCCCAGTCGGTCGCGACGGGGCGGTCCGTGCTGGCGTCGCCGCGTCCCCGTCCGAGGAGGCCGAGGTCGCTCGCCCGCGCGAGCGTCTCGTCGGGGTCGGCATCGGCGCTCGCCTCGGTCGTCGGGGCGGTCGGGTCGGTCCAGCCACAGCGCGCGAGGACGCGCCGCCGTCCGACCGAGAGCGGTCCCTCGTCGGGGGCCGGGAGTACGGTCGGCGGGTCCTCGTGCGGGACGACGGCATGGGCGTCGGCCGGCCGGTCGCCCGATTCGAGGGAAGCGACGGCGTCTGCCGTCGCCTCCGGCGTCGGGTCGGCGAGGTAGGCCGTCCACGCCTCGTCCGTCAGCGCGACCAGCGGCGTGAGCGCCGCGAGGCCCGTTGGGCCGGTCGACAGGACCGTCGCGTCGGTGGCCGCCTCCCGCGCCGCGCTCAGGACCGCCCGCGTCCGCGCCGTCTCGCCGCCCGAGACGCGGACCGTCGGTGGGGTCGGAGGATCGTGTGTCATGGTATGTGATGGAGTACCCTGACCAACAGGGCCGACGGGTAAAAACACTCACCCGGAGGTCGAACGCGCCGGGAGTCCACCCCGGTAGCTCGGGGACGCCTCCCGGTCGCCGCTCACTCGAGGAGCTGTGTCGTCACGAGTGCGTCCTCGAACTCGACGACGCCCCGCAGGAGGTGTGCGACGCCCCGGTAGAGCGTCGAGTCGGCCGCCTCCGCGAGGTCGCGGGCGAACGGGTCGACCCACCGCGAGAGGTGTTCGTCGACGAACGCCCGTTCCTGTTCGAGGGCGGCCGCGTGGCCCGCCCGCTGGCGGGCGACGAGGTGGCGCAGGAAGGCGAGTTCCGTCCCGAGAGCGTCCCGGTGGCCGTCGGGGGCCGACCAGTCGGCAGCGGCGTAGGCCGCCGCGAGTTCGCGGTCGGCATCGGCGTCGGGCTCCCGGTAGGCGGACTCGCGCGTCGACACCGCCCCCGACTCGAACAGGCTGGCGTACTCCGCGCCGACGCGCTCCGCGACGGCGCTCGGGTCGGAACCCGCCTCGTCGTCGTGGAACGTCGCCAGCAGGTCGAACCCCCGGTCGAGCGACTCGTTGACGCTCGGCGCGGGACCGGCGACCTCCCCCGCGAACAGCCCCTGGACGAACCGTTCGTCGGGCGGGCCGTCGAGCAGGGCGGAGAGGAACTCGAGCAGGTCGATGCGGCCGGCGTACACCTGGTCGTCCATGGGGAGGGACGACCCGCGGGGCGGGGAAAGCGCTTGCGCCCGACCGTCAGTCGGTCGCCCCCTCGTCCGCCGTGCGGTCGCCGAGCGCCGCCCGCCGCCGCTGGTAGGCGTACCAGAAGGTGAGCGACGCGAGGACGTAGACGGCGGCGGCCGCGGCCACCAGTCCCGCCAGCCCGACCGTCGACGCGACGACGTCGGGGAGGAACACCTGCACGAGCCCCGCCGACCCGAAGACGAGGACGGGGAGCGACGCGGTGATGTAACTGACCGCCGTCCCCCGCGTGAGCTGGCGCTGCCCGCAGTACGGGCAGTTCGACACGTCGGGACCGATGGGTTCGTCGCACGCGACGCAGGGGAGCCGCGACATGAGTGTCAGACACACGCCCGACGTATTGAATGTTCGGGAAATTTGTATTTCTTCGGATCGGACAGCCACCGGTCAGGGGACGCGCGTCCCCGAGACGCGGACCGTGACCGCCTCGACGAACTTCCCGTTGTTGTCGGCCGCGGCGAGCGTCGCGGTGCCCCGCTGGGGGAAGAGGACGCCCGAGACGGTCGTCTGGGTCGGGTCCACCCTCCCCGCCCAGACGCCGCTCCCGCTCTGGGAGGTGACGACGAGTTCGCGGATGGCCCCCTGTCGGGTCGACTCCCGGGTCAGCGAGACGCTCGCCTCGACGAGTCCGTTGACCCACGGTTCGCTGACCGAGACGTCCGTGAACACGTTCGACCCCGAGAGGTCGGCCTCGACGCGCGGGTTCACCGTGATACACCCGCCGAGGCCGGCGCTCGCCGCGGCCACGCCCGCGAGGACTGCGCGACGGGACAACCGCCTGTCGGCGCTTTCGGTCTCTCGCATGCACAGGGGGACTCGCGGCGGCGCGATAACCCTTGGCTTCGTCCCCCGGAACCGACCCCTCCACGACCGGTGCGAAACCGGCGCCAAACGATTCGTTAAGCCACCCGCTGACCGGTCGCAGTCGGCGGGACGTGTCACGCCCAATTCTAGGACAATCTCTAATCTACTTCAGTCATGTTTCACAGCCAATAAGGACATCTGCGAGTGCGTCTGGGAGAAGACGCCCCGGAAGAAGCCCACCTTCGAGTTCAAGCGGGACAAGAACCGGGCGAAGGTGCGCAACCTGAAGCAGAGCCACGCCGAGACGGTGTGGGGCTTCTACGTCGACTGCGACGGCAACCAGCACAAGTACGTCGACGAGCAGAACAAGGGGAGCTACCCGCTCTACGCGAAGCGAAACGGGAAGCACTACGTCCTCCGGCGGATGGTCGTCCTCTCCTCGTCGCCCGGCAACGGCTACTGCCGGACCTACGAGACCAACCCGTACTACGACGGCATCCGCGGGAAGTACTGCGAGGGGAACGACATCTCCCGGTAACCGGACACTTGGCGACCGGCCACGAGTGAATCGTCGTCGACCGCCTCAGTAGTTGCGGAACTGGAACAACCGACGACGCAGACCGTCGTACCGGCCTTCGGCGATTGACTCGTAGACGAGGGCGCTCGCTCCGAAGAACGTGTCCGTGAGCAGGTCTCGCAACGCCGCATCGGCCTCGGGATCCGCCGATACCACCTCGAAGAGGTCGTTACAGCGGTCGACGTAGTACGTGGAGAATGTCCCACTCTTGTCGAACACGCAGTGTGCGACGACGTGGACGAGTTCGTCGGGACGAGCCGGGACCCAGAAGCCGTCGTTCCCGTAGCGCCGGCGGCG
Organism: Halomarina litorea; assembly: GCF_024227715.1. Lineage (NCBI taxonomy): Archaea > Methanobacteriati > Methanobacteriota > Halobacteria > Halobacteriales > Natronomonadaceae > Halomarina > Halomarina litorea. The sequence goes on from NZ_CP100448.1 coordinate 2,453,805, forward strand.
GTCGAAGAACTGTGCCTCGACGTCGGGGTGGGCGCGAACGCGTTCGCCGCTGGACGGCGAGACGTACGCGAGGTGGTTCCGCAGGTCGAGCATCAGGTCGCCGCGGTACCGTTTGACGTTCCGATACCCGTGTTTGTAGGCCGGTTCCCCCTTCCCCCGACGGACGACCAGCTCCGGGTTGGCGATGGCGATGGCAGCCGCCTCACGCGGGTGGCGGGCCGCGCGCACGGCCATCTGTGCGACGTTGTGGACGGTCGAGCCGTTCCCGTCGTCGAACCCGAGGGAGGAACACACGTCGAGCATCGTCGCGAAATCACCGGGTGGCGCGTAGATGTCGACGTCTCCTCTGACGGTGTCCGGGAGGTCCTCGAATTTCCGCCCGACGACGTACTCGACGTCGGCCGCCTCCAACGCCCGGAACAGTCGCCGAAGTGTCCGAGACTCGTCACCCATCACCACACCTCTGTCGGGATGTCGTCGGGGTCCGTGATGCTGCCGTCGGGGTCTTTCACCTCCCGAAGTCGGTCGCGGGCGGCCAGCAGGACGGTAACGAAGTGCCGGAACTCCTCTTCGGACATGTCCATGCGGACGTCGCCAAGGTGCCAGTGGATGGTGCCGCCGGCGTTGTACTCGACGCGATGGGCGGTCCCGGTCGAGAACTCGAAGGCCGCCAGTTCCTCCTCAACGATTCCCATCGAGCGCCTCCAGTGCGTCGGCCATGTTCTCGGTCAGTGTCTCGAAGTCTTCGACGCGCATCTCCAGGCGGAAGTTCCTGAGATGGAGGTGGACGGCCTCGCCGATGTTGTCGTCGACGACGAACTTTGTCGGCGTCTTGTCCGGTGCGGGGTCAACCTCGTCCCGAACGAGGGGGTAGGCGAATACGTTCACGAACACCGACACCACTTTCGAACGAATAGTAATTCTGCCCGTTACGGGACCAGCAACGGCGACCACGTGATAGTGATACTTCGACCTCTCATGATCAGCCAGATAACATATAATTAGAGGAGAATTTCCCAACTCGTTGAATTATATAACAGTCCTTTGAGGTTTTCAATCCTCCTTTGCTCGTGACCATCATAATATCAATGATTTTACATTTGGTCACTAACTATGGTAAGATGTTTCTACCGAGAGACATGGTCGGCCTCTGTGGTACTATCGGACGGACCGAATCGAATGCCCTCCTGAGCGCCCAATCAATCGCCTACCGAGGTGACGAACTCATCACGGGGCTGCACCGGCAGCATGTGGACGCCTACAGCGTTGAACACCAGACGCGGCCGGGGACCAGCGACCGACCCGGCGCCGCTGGTGATGTCGAGGTGTTGGTCTGGGGTGACCTATACGGCCACGAACGCGACGGGCGGTACGTCCCCCGTCGTGAGAGCCACCCGACAGCGACGACCGCCGAGTATCTCGCCTCGCTGTACACACGCTACGGGTTCGGCTGTCTCGCCGGGTTGAACGGCGAGTTCGCCGCTGCCGTCTACGACGCCGGAACCGTCTCACTGGTCACCGATCGCCTCGGGTCTCGGGCCGTCTTCTACGCGACGGCCGACGACGGTTCGACGGTGTTCTCGACCGCGATCCAGTCGCTCGCGCTTGACGAGCGCCTCGACCTCGAGTTCGAGACGGACTATCTCGTGGAGTACCTCACGTACGAACGCGCGTTCGGGACGAAGACACCACTGGCCGGCGTCGAGAAGGTACCGCCCGGGTCGGTCCTCACCATCCACACGGCGACCGGGGCGACCGAGACCGAGCGGTACTGGTATCCGGAGTACGCCCCCAAGAACGTCCCGCGGGAGTACTTCGTGCGGGAACTCGCACGACGCTTCCGGGCCGCGATGGCGGACCGAATGGCCGATCGTGTGGACTACGGCGTCATGTTGAGCGGCGGAGTCGACTCGCGACTGCTCGTCGGTGTCGGGTCGCCGGGCGTCGCCTACCACCTCACGGGGTGGGAGAGCGAGGAGACGAGGACCGCTCGCGAGGTGGCGCGCTTGGCCGGGTGGCCGTTCCGACCACTGTGGCGCGACCGGGACTACCAGGCACGTGCGCTCGAACGGACGCCGTTCGTCTCGAACTACATCGGTGGGTTCGACGAGGGACACGCGACCGGGTTCCTCGAACAGGTCAGACAGGAGGTCGACGTGATGCTCTCCGGACACCTCTCGGACACGCTGTTCGCGGCGAACTACCTCCCCCGCAAGTCCCAGTCGGTTCCGCTCCCGGGCTTCGGCTCGTTCGACCTCCCGATTCCCGCCGACGTCGAGACTATCGAGGAGTTCATCGACCAGCGGGAACTGCCCGCTCCCCCGTACCTCAGCGAGGACGTCCCCATCCCGCGAGAGGTACTCGAACGAAACGTCGTCGACACCGACGACGGCATCGACCACCACGGCGTCCACTATCGGTCGGTCGCCGACGCCGTCCTCTGTGATCAGTACTACCCACGCTCGAACGCGAAACCGTTCTTCGAGTACACGACCGAACAGTACCTTCCTCTCCGAAAGCCGTTCATGGACAACCGGCTCGTCGACCTCCACCTGCAGATTCCCCGCCGGTACCTCGTCTCGGGGAACCTCATCGGGGGCGCGATGCGCCTACTAGCGCCCGAACTCGGCCACGTGCCCGACAACAACACGGGGGTCGATCCGCGTCATCCCTTCCTGCTCCACTACGTGGGGAAGCTGTGGACACACGTCCGGCGGACGTACCTCCCGACCGACACACCGCCGGAGCCACACCTCTCGAACGGGCCGTGGCCCGACAACGCGGCCCTCATCCGGACGCACAGTTTCGTCGAGGACGCGCTGTCGTCCCACGAGGCGATCGCCGAGCAGATGGCCGAACTCGACGTCGACGGCATCTACCGAACGTACCGGGAACACCTCGATGGAGCGGACCGCACACAGCACCTCTACTCCCTCCTGACGTTCCTCGCCATGCCCCTGACCGACCACCTCGTCAGCGCCAGCACCGTCGTCGAAGAGGAGCTGACCAGCAGACCGTGATTGGGGTCGTCAGGCGGTTGCTCGCCCGACTCACCCCCGATGGTGACGTTGGCGAACGGACCGTCAAGAGCGGCATCTGGGTCGGCGCGATCAACGTCTCCGACCGTGTGCTCCAGTTGCTGATGGTTATCGTACTGGCGCGACTGCTCGGGCCCGCCGCCTTCGGGCTGATGGGCGTCGCCCTGCTCGCGCTCTCGGCGCTCCAGCGGTTCTCCCAGATCGGCTTCGAGGATGCCCTCGTCCAGCGAATCGAAGACGACGTCGACCACATGCTCGACACGGCGTGGACGATACAGGTTGTCCGGGGACTGGCTATCGCGGCCGTCGCCATCCTCGCCGCGCCTCTCCTCGGCACCCTCTTCGACGAGCCGGCGGCGGTCGACCTCGTCCGCGTCGTCGCGCTCGCACCCGCTATCCTCGCGTTCCGGAACCCCGGAATGGTGTACCTGCGGAAGGACCTCGCCTTCCACCGCCAGTTCGTCTACACTGCCTCGGGGACGCTCACGCGTGTCACCGTCTCCATCGGGTGGGCGCTCGTCTCGCCGACGGTGTGGGCGCTCGTCGCGGGGTTCATCGCTTCGAACGCCGTCATGCTGGTCGTCTCCTACGTCATCCACGACTACCGACCCCGACCGGGATTCGACCGCGGCCACGCCAGCGACCTGTTCGGCTACGGGAAGTGGATACTCGGCTCGGGCGTCGTCAACTTCCTCTACAGCGAGGGTGACGACGCCTTCGTCGGTGTGTTCCTCGGCGTCGCGTCGCTCGGCCTCTACCAGGTCGCGTATCGCGTCTCGAACGCCCCCGCGACCGAGGTGGCACAGCTCGTCTCCCGGGTGATGTTCCCCGCCTACTCGAAGGTACAGGACGACATCGAGCGACTTCGACGGGGGTTCCTCACGACGGTCCAGCTGACGACGTTCGTCTCCATTCCGTTCGGGGTCGGTCTCATCGCGGTCACCCCACAGTTCGTCGCCGTCTTCGGCGAACAGTGGGAGCCGATGGTCCGTCCGCTGCAGGTGCTGACGCTCTACGGGATTCTCCGGTCGTGTCGTTCTCCGACCACGCCTCTGTTCAAGTCCGTGGGGCGGCCGGACCTGCTCGCGAAGCTCCAGACCGGCAAGCTCCTCCTACTCGCCGCGTGTATCTACCCCGCGGCCGACCAGGCGGGGCTGACCGGTGTCGCGCTCGTCGTCGTCGGTACGGAGGTGCTCGCGCTTCCCGCCGCCCACGTCCTCGCCCTTCGGCTCACGGGTGCGCGTGCGCGCAGCATCATCAGCCTGCTGGGCTTCCCAGTTCTCGGGAGCGCGATGATGGGAGCGACGGTTGTCTCGCTCGCGTCCGCGCTCCCGACGACGAACCCCCTGGTGGAACTCGCCGTGTTGGTCCCGACGGGAGTCGTCGTCTACGTCGCCGCGATGCTGCTCGTCGACAGGGGCTCGGGGTACGGTGTCGGGGGACTCCTGCGGCGGGTCGTCGCCTCGATGTGAGCGGAGGCGACTGACCCGCTACTTCCGCGCGATGAGTTCGACGGCGTGGCCCGCCCGGAGGAGGTACGCCTCGACGGCATCCATGTCGGGAAGGTTGAGGCGGTGGCCGTGCCAGCTCTTCCAGTCGTTGAGCCCCGCGGCCGTCTCGTGGACGACCGTCGACGCGGGCTCGAAGCCGTTGTCGCGGAACAGGGAGACGACGGCACGCAGTTCCTCGTCGCTGAGGTTCAGGGGGTGGAGCTCGACGTACACCACGGTCGGACCGGCCGATTCGAGCACCGGGCGAAGCTGGTCGAGGACGACGGTTTCGTATCCCTCCAGGTCCATGCGGACGACGTTCACCTCCTCGGGTGCGAGGCCGAAGCGGCCGAGGAGATCGGCGGCGCTCAGCATCTCGACCGACACCGACCCCCCTTCGTGAGCGCGACCGTCGCCCCCTTCCGGTCGGACCGAGTGTTGGTTCGAGAGGTCGCTGAGGTAGAGCGTCGCCGGACCGGTGACGTCGCCGACGGCACAGCGGGCAACCGTCGTCCGGTCCTCGAAGCCGTTCAGCCGGAGGTTCCGTTCGAGGAGGTCCGCGTTCTCGGGGGTCGGCTCGACGGCGTAGACGTGGGCCGACGGACCGAGCGCCGCCGCCTCCAGAAGGCTGAAGTAGCCGATGTTCGCACCGATCTCGAGGGCGACAGGCCGGTCGGTCTCCCCCGCCAGCCGTTCGAGTTCGCGGCGGAACGCCCGCGAGGAGGCGTACTCGTGGATCCCGAACGCGAGTAGCGTCCGCGAGATGCCGGGGTCGGCGGTGTCGAGCCACATCCGGTAGTCGTGAACGGGGGCGACGACGTATCGCCCGTCGGTCCGGTCGGCGTACCGCCGCCAGTAGCGGTTCTCGCCGCCGACGAACTCGCTCGCGTATCCGGCGGCCTGAGCGAAGCGGCCGGCCGAGAGGAGCCGATAGAACTTGCGCGCAACCAGTCCGACAGCAGTGGGAACCCGAGCGGGTGCCCTCGTGACCGACCGGAATCGCCTGGTGAGAGTCATGAGGTGCGTCGATAGGGGCGTTGGGGAGCGGTCCCTTTGACTATAGTGTGGATACGGACCGAAGTGGCGGGCGGACGCTGGTTAAGGGGGCCGATACGGGCTACGTACGGGTGGCGCGTGGCCCCTCCCGAGGGGCTCTCCCCGGTGTCAAGACGTATACATGTGATTAACAAAGTGTTGGTGGGTGTAGGTTTCCCGCAATGCCCCCCCTCCGTCGCGGCGTCCCCGTCGTCCTCGTCGCACTCATCTTGCTCGCGGGTATCGCCGTCGGGTCGGGCGGTGCGCCGGTAGGCTCCGGTGACCCGGGAACGGTCGCCGTCCACTTCATCCACACCGGCGCCGGTACCTCGGTGCTCGTCGTCGGGCCGACCGGCGAGACGCTCCTCTACGACACCGCAGCCCACGGCGGGGAGGACCAGGTGCTCGCGTACCTGCGGGAACACGACGTCGGGACGGTCGACCACCTAGTCGCCAGCCACGCCCACGGCGACCACATCGCGGGCCACCCACGGGTCATCGAGGGTGGGGTCGGGACGGCCTACGATTCGGGCATCGACCGCGGGACGCCCGCCTACAGGGCGTATCTCGACGCGCTGTCGGCTCACGACGTCCCTCGCGAGCAGCTCCGAGCGGGCGATTCCATCCCGCTCGACGGCGTCGAGGTAACGGTACTCTCGCCACCGGACCGGGCCCTCGACCCAGAGAGCACCAACGTATACAACGAGAACAGCCTCGTCCTCCGGATCGAGTTCGGCGAGACGAGCGTCCTGTTGACGGGTGATGCGGGCGAGGCCGCCGAACGGTACCTCGTCAAGAAGCACGCGGACGCCGTCGACGCCACCGTCCTGCAGGTCAGCAAGGAGGGGAGCCGCGACGGGACGACAGGGGCATTCCTCGACGTCGTCGACCCGGCGGCGGTCGTCGTCGGCGGCACCCAGGGCGATCCGGACCGGCCGCACGAGTCCGTACTCGACCGATTCGACGAGCGTGACGTCCCGACATACTGGAATGCGGTCCATGGGGACACGGTCGTCCGCACCGACGGCGAGCAGGTGACAGTGGCGACACAGACGGATGCGCCGACCGACCCCGGCGACCTCCGGGCGGCCGCACCGATATCACCCGACGTCGACCGCGACCCGGCGATCACCAGCACCGTCTTAGACGGCGACGGACAGGGTGACGCTCCGATCGAAACCGCCGTAGAGACTCCGCCGCCGACGCAGACACCGACCCAGACGACGACTCCGATGCCTACCGAGGCGCCGACACCCACTGAAACGGTGGTTCCAACCGGGACGGCGATTCCCACCGAAACGGCAACACCCACCGAGACGGCGACGGAACCCTCGCCGGAGGGGTCGAGGTCGACCGTGACAGTGTCGGCAGGCTCGCCAAGCCCGCCGACGGGGCCGCGGTTTGGCGTGCCGGCCAACGTGCCCCTGGTGGGCGTCGTTGTCGTCGGGTTGGTCGCGGTCTTGTTCGCCGCCCGACGATGATTCCGCCTCAGACCAGCAGTTCGACCGGGTGGCGGACCGGTCGGGTCAGCAGGTCCGCTAGCTGGTCACAGCAGGAGGTACCGCTGGCAACGACGGCCCGGTCGCGGGTGTCGGGCGTGGTGAACTGTCCGCGCAGGCGTTCGCCCACGTCGACGCTGAGTTCGTAGTACTCCTCCTTGTAGCCGAAGCTCCCGGCCATCCCGCAGCACTCCGTCTCGGAGGTGACCACGTCGTACCCCAGTCCCTCGAGGACGGCGACGGTGTACGGTTCGAGGCCGAGTGTGCGCTGCTGGCAGTGGCTGTGGTACGCGAGTTCCTCGCCGCGAGCGTCGCGCAGTCGCGACCCGTCGGCCCCGTTGTCGAGGAGGCCGTAGACGTACTCCAGCACCTCGTAGCTGTTGTCGGCCAGCGCCTCGAACTCGTCGTCCGGCAGGAGCTTCTCGTACTCGCCGCGGAACATCGCGAGGTCGCTCGGTTCGACGACCACCACGTCCCGGCCCGCCTCGACGTGCGGTCCGAGCGTCTCCGTCACGCGCTCTGCGCTCCGCTTCGCGGTGGCGATCATCCCCTGCGAGAGCGGCGGGCGGCCGCTGTCGGGCACCTCGGGGACGACCACGTCGACGCCGAGGGCTTCGAGGGCGCGCACGGCCGCCTTCCCGCGTTCGACGTGGACGTGGTTGGTGTAGGTGTCGGCGTACACTACTGCCTCGCGCCGGGAGTCGTCCGCGTCGTCCCGACTCGGGGCGGGCGGTTCCTCGCGGGCGGCGAACCAGTCGACGAGCGTCTCGCGCTGGAACTCGGGGAGGTCCCGGCGGCGGTCCACGCCGAGGGTCCGCTCCATGAGCCAGCGCGCCGGGCGGGCGTCCGCGAGCAGGTTCGAGATGGGGGCCGTCGCGCTCCCGACCTTCGCTATCGTGTCGAAGTTGCCGAAGAAGCGCTTCTGGAGGCTCATCCCGCCGGGTTCCTCGTCGGGGGTCAATCCCTCGACCAGCCAGTCGAACTCCGCGTCCTCGCCGCGGTTGACCCGGTCGCGGACGACCGTGTTTATCCACGGGATGTCGATGCCGACCGGACAGGCTTCGGTGCAGCGCGAACAGCCGGTACAGAGGTCGTTGAACTCGGCGGCGGTGTCGAGACCCTCGATGCCGGCCTCCCACCCGGTGGCGATGCCCCCCGAGTACGTCTCGCCGCCGAAGGCGTGGCCGCCGACGCTCTGGAAGTTGGCACAGACGTTCGAACACGCGCCACACCGGATGCAGTACAGCGTCTCTTTCAACTGCTCGTCCTCGCGCATCGCCATCCGCCCGTTGTCGATGAGCACGAGGTGGAACTCCCGGTCCTCGGCGCTCTCGGGGTCGAGCGGGGAGTCGGGGTCGTCGAACGCCACGACGGGCGAGGGCGTCGGCGGCGTGAACAGCGAGACGTAGGAGGTGATGTCCTGTCCCGTCCCCGAGCGCCCGATGAGTTCGACGAACGGCTGGAGGTCCTCGACGGCCGGAATCACCTTCTCGACGCCCGCGACGGCGACGTGCGTGTCGGGGACGAGCGCGCTCTTCCGGGCGTTGCCCTCGCTCGTCACCAGCGCGATGGACCCCGAGTCGGCGGTGACGAAATTCGCGCCCGTCATCCCCACGTCCGCGTCGGTGATGAGGTCGCCCAGTCGCTCGCGGGCGAACATCGTCAGTTCCTCGGCCGTCTCCAGCGGTTCCTCGGGGTCGAACTGGTGGTTGAACAGGTCGGCGATGCCCTCGCGGGACTTGTGGATGGCGGGCGCGACGATGTGGGAGGGAGCCTCGTCGGCCACCTGCAGGACCCACTCCCCGAGGTCGGTTTCGACGACGTCCACGCCGCGTTCCTGCAGGTAGTCGTTGACCTCGATCTCCTCGCTGGTCATCGACTTGGACTTCACGAGGCGGTCGGCGGACTTCGACTCGCAGACCTCCGCGACGTACTCGTTTGCGTCCGCGGCGTCGTCGGCGATGTAGAGGTGCCCCCCGCGCGATTCGACGGCCTCGCGCAGTTCCTCGATGAGGTCCGGCAGGCGGTCGATGGCGTCCTCCTTGATGCCGCGGGCCTCCTCCTTCAGCGCCTCGTAGTCCTCCAGTTTCGCGACGGACTCGTAGCGCCCCTCGTTGAACCCCCGCGTCCCGCGGGAGACGGCCGGCCCCTCCGTCGCCAGCAGGTGGCGGATGTGGGCCGCCTTCGTGTCGCGGTCGGCGCTCATCGGTCCGCACCTCCCTCGTCCCCGTCCGTCCCCGCCTCGTCACCGCTCGTGAGGACGACGACGTGGACGTCCTTCGGGCCGTGCGCGCCGCGGACGAGGTCGCCCATGTCGGCGGTGGCGCTCGGTCCCGTCGCGACGATGGCGCTCTCGCCGTCCCGGAGGAGCGGCCCGAACCGCTCGAAGGCGGCGGGCATGTCGGGGAGGACGTCGCGTTCGTCGAGGACCGCGACGTGCGTGTCGGCGTAGAGGCTCACGGGTTCGACGTTCCCCTCGGCCCGGATGACGACGCTCCCGTAGTCGGCGATGGCGAACTCGACCGGCGTGACGCCGGTGGCCGCCTCGCGCAGGGCGGCGGGCGTCGGGTCGGTGTCCACCGAGTCGGGCAGTTCGACCCCCTCGAACGGCAGGGGGGCGCCGACGGCCGGCGAGTCGAGAACCGCGTCCAGCGCCGCGGGGAACCCCGCGGCGTCCGTCTCCGTCCACCCCACGTCCAGTCCGTCCAGCGAGGACTGGAACGCGGAGACCGGGCTGCTTGACATGAGATGGCATCCTCACCGGCGGGACAAGAGGGTTGCGAGTCCCGCAATCGAGACACGACGCGGGGACCGGATGGGCAAGCGGAACCCCGGGGCCGGGACGACCCGTTCGCCGAACCCTCCGACGTTCGGGGCGGCGAACGGGATGGAGCGCCGTCACCGTTCGGTTCGGAGAGACGGCTCTAAGAGAGAACCCGACTGTTCGAGGAGGAGAACGGTCACGACGCGGGGCGAGGACCGGACGACACGTAATGTGCCTCTGACAGACAGCGTTCGCGTGTCTCCACACCGACACATGAATATCACGCCAACGATAGTTGGCCTTTTATATGCGTTCCCGTGGGGGTCGGCTTGCCAACTCTGCTGGGCGCCCGGCGGGGCCGGTCACCCGAACAGTCGTTCGCGGAGGGTCCGGGTCCGCCGTTTCTCCGCCAGCAGCATCGAGCAGTCCACGTCGTCGACCACGTCCATGACGAGGGAACTGGAGACGAGGCGCTTGAGCAGGCCGCGTTCCGTCGCGCCGATGATGACCATGGTGGCGTCGCGCGAGGCCCGTTCGATTGCGGTCTCGACCTCCCCCGACTCGACGCGGAGTTCCACGTCCGTGAGGTCCTGGTCCTCGGCCCAGTCGGCGAGGAAGGCCCGCCCCGCCTCCTCGTCGTCGTCGACGTTGAGCAGGGTGACCTCGCTGCCGTACTCCTGCTGGAGGAGTTTGGCGACGGCGGCGCTGAGTTCGGAGTCCGGGCCGCCCGCCGTGGGCACGAGGATGCGTTCGGGGTCGAACCCGCGGTCCTTGAGCACGAGGAAGTCACACGGCGGGTCGCTGGTCACGTCGTCCATCGCGCTCTCGACGCGCCCCGGCGAGCCGTGGGTGTCCTCGCCCCAGCCCATCACGACGAGGTCGGCCTTGTGGTTCTTCGCCGTCTCGAACACCTCGTCGAAGCTCCGGTGGGAGATGATGGTGTGCGTCTCGACGGGGACGCCGAACGTCTCGGCGTCCTTCCGGGCGGATTCGAGCAGGTGTTCGGACTCCGCATCGAGTTTGTCCACGTGGTCCGCTCCGTACTGGAGCGCCGTCTGGTCGGGGACGGTGACGATGTGGACCGCCTCGACGGTCCCGCCGCGCTGTTTGGCGATGGCGCTCGCCAGCGTGATGAGGTCCGTCTCGTTGGCCGGATTCGCGAGGGGGACCATCACGCGGTACTCCCCGCCGTCCGGCTGGACGGTGGCGGCCGCCGACACCGCACGGTCGGGCATCTCGTCGGCCCGCGAGAGGATGTAGTCGCCCAGCACGCCGCCCTCGCTGGTCCGCGAGCGGGCGTACGCGAAGAACCAGACGACTCCGAAGGCAACGAACCCAACCGCGAGGGCGATTTCGATGGGGTTCATGAACGCGATGAGCCCGAACGACGTGAGCGCGCCGAGGACGGGAACGACCGGGTACAGCGGGACCCGGTACGCTGGCTGGTACTCGGGAGTATCCGCCTGACGCATGACGATGAGCGCGACGTTCAGCAGTCCGTAGACGATGAGGTGGAGGACGCTTCCCGCCTTCGCCAGGGTCTTCACGTCACCGAGAACGATGAACGCGACGATGATGACGCCCGTCACTGCGATAGATCGATAGGGGGTCGCGAACCGCGGGTGAACGTCGTTGAGTGCTGCACTGACTAACTTGTCCCGGCCCATCGCGAAGTTGATGCGCGAGGACGCGAGGATGGAGGCGTTCGCACTGGAGGCCGTCGCGAGCAGTCCGGCGAACGTCAACAGTCCGACACCGACGGCCGCGAGACCGAACGCACCGAAGGCGACTTCCGCGACGTCGAGTACTGGCGTCGTCGTGAATTCCGGTGCCAGTTGTTTCCAGTTGATGACGCCCATCAGGACGACCATGATGATCGCGTACATCGTCGTCACGATGACGACACTCCCGATGACTGCTAACGGGAGGTTCCGCCCAGGGTTTTTGAGTTCCTCGGCGACCGTCGTGATCTTCGCGAAGCCGAGGAACGAGACGAACACCAGCGCGGTCCCTGGAAGGATGGCGCTCGCACCTCCGGTCTCCGGCGGAAAGAACGGTCGAAGGGTCGAGAAGTTCGCCTGTAGGAGCCCGAGAATCGAGAATACTGAGAGGATCGCCACGAGGAGGACGACGATGATGGTCTGGAGACGGCCGGTCTCTTTGGCCCCGACGTAGTTGACACCGATGAACACGAGTCCGGCGACGAGGGCCCCGACCTGGAACGAGGAGAGACCAACGGTTCCTACCGAACCTAGCGAGAAGGTGAGGTCGGGAATCGGGAGGAAGGTGGCGAGGTACTCCCCGAAACCGAGCGTGTAGAAGGCGCTGGCGAACGCCAGCCCCATCCAGTTGCCCCACCCGGCGATGGAACCGAACAGCGGACCGAGCGCGTGGTTGACGTAGTAGTAGCTGCCGCCAGCTTTCGGCATCGCGGTACCGAGTTCGCTCGCCGACATCGCGGTGAACAGTGAGATGACTCCGCCAGCGACGAACGAAAGTGCGACGGCGGGTCCCGCGGCGGCGGCGGCTTGTCCCGGCAGGACGAAGATACCCGCACCGATCATCGTGCCGATGCCGATGGTCAGCGCCGCGAGGGGGCCGAGGTCCTTCGCGAGTTCCTGGTCGCTCATCGTCGTGACTCGAACCGAGTGGCTGCTACGGGACGACCGGACCGGGTGCGTCGTGGCTTACGCATCCGCACCTCCGGGCAGGGCTACGACCGGGCGGTCCGTCTCGGTGACCAGCGCGAGCGTCCGGTCGCCCGAGAGCAACTGGACCCACCGGCTCCCCCCGCGTGGGAGGAAGACCACGGCGCTGGCGTCCATCTCGCGGGCCGCGTCGAAGACGGCGCCGACGATGTCGTCGTCGTAGCGCATCTCGGTCGCCGCGTCCGGAAACGTCTCGCGGAAGGCATCGAACGACTCCGCGGCGATGCCCTCGCTCTGCTCGACGGGCGTCTTGTCCGGCGCGCCGCCCCCCTTCTCGACGACGTGGATGACGGTGACGCGGTCGGGGTCGTAGCGGGCGAGTGCCGCGGCCGTCGACCGCGCGTCCTCGACGTTCGCGACCGGAACGAGGACGTTCGCGAGCAGGCCGCTCATCGTAGCGGTACCCCTCCAGTGGCGTCGCTCGAGTGCATATGCACCGACCGATGAGCGGTACCCGCATAACGCTTCGTTCTCGGAACCGGATGATGAAAACGGATTTAGCCCCGTCGGTCCACCTGCGTGGTATGACGCGAGGGTCGCCGTGCGCGTAATCGTCGTCGGTGCTGGCGAGGTCGGGTCGAGCATCGCCGCCTCGCTGTGTCAGAGCCACGAGGTGGTGGTCGTCGACATCGACTCCGAACGGGTGGGGTCGCTCACGTACGACATCGACGTCCTCGCGGTGCAGGGCGACGGCGGCAACCTCGAGACGCTCCGCGAGGCGGGCATCGAGGAGGCCGACCTGCTCATCGCGAGTACGGACGACGACGAGACGAACATCGTCACCTGCGGGACGGCCAAAACCGTCAGCGACGCGTTCACCATCGCCCGCGTGAAGGACAAGCAGTACCTCGACACGTGGCGGGGCACCGAGGGGGCCTTGGGCATCGACTTCATGGTCTGTACGGTCCTGCTCGCCGCCCAGACCATCGTCCGCCTCATCGGCCTGCCCGCCGCACAGGACGTCGACGCCTTCGCCAACGGCGCGGTCAGGATGGCCCAGTTCGAGGTTCCCGCGGACAGCCCCGTCGCCAACCAGACCGTCGCCCAGGCCGACCGGTTCCCGTCGCTGACGTTCGCCGCCATCATCCGGAACGGCGAGATAATCATCCCGTCAGGTGACACCGTCATCAACTCGGGGGACGAACTCGTCGTCATCGGCAGTCCCGAGAGCGTCCGGGAGTTCGGCGCGGACATCTCGCCCGACGACGCCGGCCCGCGCGACATCGTCATCGTCGGCGGGAGCGAGGTGGGCTATCAGGTCGCCCGCCTGCTGGAGGCGAGGGACTTCCGCCCGCGACTCATCGAGCGCGACCCCGAGCGGGCGCGCGAACTCGCCGAAGCATTGCCGAAGACGACGGTGATGGAGTCCGACGCGACCGACCGGGCGTTCCTCGAACGCGAGAACGTTGGCGAGGCCGACACCGTGGTCGCCACGCTGGAGAGCGACGAGAAGAACCTGCTCGCCGGCCTGCTCACGAAACGGCTCGGCGCGGGGCGTGCCGTCGCGCTCACCGAGACGGGCGAATACGTCGAACTGTTCGAGGCGGTCGGACTGGACGTGGCCGTCAACCCCCGCGAGGTGGCCGCAGAGGAGATAACGCGATTCACCCGGGAACAGCGCGCCGAGAACGTCGCCATCATCGAGGGCGACCAGGCGGAGGTGCTCGAACTCACCGTCGACGCCGACAGCGCGCTCACGGGGCGGCCCATCCAGGAGACGGTGGCGGACCTCCCGGAGGGGACGGTCATCGGGGCCATCACCCGGGACGGCGAACTCATCACCCCGCGCGGGGAGACGGTCATCGAGGCCGGCGACCACGTCGTCCTGTTCGCCCGGACGGAGGACATCGACGACATCGCGGCGCGGGTGTAAGCGGCGATGCGGCTTCGAGTCGACTGGCGGACCAGCGCGAGCATCCTCGGGACCATCCTCCAGATTCTGGCACTCCCGCTTGCTCGGCGCGATGGGTGCGGCCGCCTCCACCTTCTTCAACATCGGCCCGGCCTTCGACTTCGCGGGCCCCTACGGGAGCTACGAGCCGTTTCCCGACTCGACGAAACTCGTGATGGTCGTGATGATGTGGATCGGGCGTATCGAGATATTCCCCGTCCTGAACCTCCTCACGGTGGCGTTCTGGCGCTCCTGCCCCGACCGCGAGACGGAGGATTCATGTCGTCGCCGTGGGTGCATCCGATGTGATTTCGAGGGACATCGATGAGTAGGGTCCGCGTCGACTGGCGGGCCAGCCTCAGTCTCGTCGGAACCGTCCTGCGCTACCTCTCGGTGGCGCTCGCCTTCCCGCTCGCCGTCGCGGTCTACTACGGCGACGACATCGAGGTGTTCGTCGCGACCATCGCACTCACCGTCGTCGTCGGTCTCGCCCTCGAATCGCTCGACGAGGACCCGGACCTCGGCCCCCGCGAGGGGTTTCTGATGGTCGCGCTGACGTGGTTGCTCGTCGCCGTCGTCGGCACCGTCCCCTACCTGCTGGCGGGGATCGGGAGCGAGTCGACGCTCGCCGACCCGATCTACGCGCTGTTCGAGTCGATGAGCGGCTTCACCACCACCGGCGCGACGGTGATGGGCGACATCTCGTTCGACACCCACTCGCGCGCGCTCCTGATGTGGCGACAGCTGACGCAGTGGCTCGGCGGCATGGGTATCGTCGTCCTCGCCGTCGCCATCCTCCCCGAACTCTCCGTGGGCGGTGCGCAACTGATGGACGCGGAGGCGCCCGGCCCCGGCATCGAGAAACTCACGCCGCGCATCGCGGAGACGGCCCGCGTCCTCTGGCTGGTGTATCTGGGCTTCACCGTCCTCCAGGTCCTCCTCCTCTACGGGCTCCACCTCGTCGGGATGGCCCCGAACATGACGTTCTACAACGCCGTCGCCCACGCCCTGACGACGATGCCCACCGGTGGGTTCTCCCCGGAGGCCGACAGCATCGCGGCGTTCTCGGCGGCCGTTCAGTGGGTCGTCATCCCGTTCATGGTCGTCGCTGGGACCAACTTCGCGCTGTTCTGGCAACTCGTCGACCGCAACCCGCGGCGACTCGTTCGAGACACGGAGTTCCGGGCGTACCTCGGCGTCATGGCCGTCATCACCGCCGTGTTGACCGGTCTGCTGTTCACCGGGAGCGCACCCGTCCTCGACCTCGGGGGGGCCACGCAGGGCGTCGCGGAGAACTCGCTGCGACAGGCGACCTTCCAGGTCGTCTCGGTGGTGACGACGACGGGGTACGCCACCAGCGACTTCGCCCAGTGGGGCGAGGGCGCGAAGTACCTCCTCCTGTTCGCCATGTTCATCGGCGGGTCCGGCGGGTCCACCGGTGGCGCGATCAAGATCATCCGCTGGGTGGTCATCGTGAAGGCCCTCCGCCGGGAACTGTTCACCACCGTCCACCCCGAGGCCGTCCGCCCGGTCCGCATCGCGGGCACCGTCATCGACGAACGGGCCATCCGAGGGATATACGCCTTCACGCTCCTCTACTTCGTCCTCTTCTTCGTCGGGACGATCATCGTCATCGTGGACGCGGGACGGGTGGGCTACCCCATCGACGTCCTCGAAGCGATGAGCGCCACCGCCTCGACGCTCGGCAACGTCGGGCCGGGGTTCGGGTCGCTCGGCCCGTTCGGGAGCTACCAAGGGTTCCCGGCCACCTCGAAGCTCCTGATGGTTTTTTTCATGTGGGTCGGTCGGCTGGAGATATTCCCTGTCCTCGTCCTGTTGACGGGCGCATACTGGCGGTCCTGAGACGGTCGGGACGCTCGAGCGTCGCCGGTTCGAACAGGGCGCCGAAGCGGTCACATCGACGGAGACACCGCGGACCTGCGAGTGTACGTCCTCGGGTCTAGACGGGTCCTTCTTCGTGAGTTCGTCCCCGACCGGACCCTTGGACGACCGAGACAAGCACCAGTCCTATCTGGTGTCCGGGAGCAGAGAGCGCATGGTTCGAAAGTCGACGTTCGTGATACTCGCCGGAGTCGTGTTCCTGTTCATCCCCATCCCGCCTGTGGCGACCATCATCGGTCTCGTCCTGTTGGCCCTCGGACTGGGCCTGCGGTTCTTTACGAGTAGCTGACGACCTAGCGTCCCACCCTCTCAGGGGTCGAACCCGTAGAGGACCGACCGGGCGAACACGAGGATGGGGATGATCTCGAGGCGGCCGACCCACATGTTCAGGACGAACATTCCCTCGGCGACGGGGTGCATCGTCGGACCGGTGATACCCGTCGAGAGGCCGACGTTCCCCTGTGCGCTCGCCACCTCGAACAGCGCGTCGGCGTAGCCGAACTCCGCGGGCACGACGTTCACGAGGAGGAGACTGGAGGCGACGAGCAAGAGCACCCACAGCAGGCTGACGATGGCCGCCTCGGAGAACTCCCGTTCCATCTCCTCGCGTCTGAGTGTCCGGTCGCCGATACGGGTGGTGACGATGGCGCTGGCCGGAAGGAACACGCGTGAGAACTGCCATCCGATACCGCGGGCGACGGTGTAGCCCCGGATGATCTTGATGCCGCCCACGGTGGACCCGGCGGCCCCGCCGAGTACCATCGCGCCCGAGAGCAGGAGCTTCCCGCCGTCGGCCCACTCGCCGATGGGTGAGGACTGGAACCCGGTACACGAGAGGGCGCTGACGAACTGGAAGACGGCGTCGCGCACGGCGTCGACCTGCCCGGTCGAGAGGCCGAGACTAGAGACTGCGACCACCTCGCCGAAGCCCGCCGGACCGACCGTGAAGCCGAGTTGAAGCGCCAGCAGCGTCGAGCCGACGGCAAACAGCACGAACAGCCAGCGCGTCTGGAGGTCGCTCACGAGCACACCGAAGTCGCGGTTCCGCAGGACGCCGTAGTGAATCGGGAAGGCGATGGCCCCGAGGGTCATGATGGGCAGGAGGAGCGTCTCGACGAGCGGTGAGTTGTACGTCCCGATGGACCCGTCGGTGACGGAGAATCCGCCCGTCGAGAGGGCAGTCATGGCGTGGTTGAGCGCCTGCCAGAACGCCTCCCCCGGCGCGAGCGACCCCGCGTATGCGCTCGGGCTGAACAGGAGCGCGAGGAAGAGGACGAAGACCGAGAGGACCGTGTACAGCAGGAATATCTTCCAGACGGTCCGTACCGTCGAGACGACGCTCGGGTGTATCTTCTCCTCTCTCGTCTCGCTGCGGTAGAGGGCGTAACTCCCCGACCCCGGACGGGCGAGGATGGAGACGGTCAGGACGATGACGCCGACGCCCCCGACCCACTGCATGAGCGAGCGCCACCACTGGACGGTCCGGGGAAGCGAGGGTTCGTGGACGGCCATCGTCAGGCCCGACCCGGTCCACCCGCTCATCGACTCGAAGAGGGCGTGCAGGGGCGACCGGAAGTACGCAAGGCTCGACAGCGTCGTCGACGACCCGACCCGTATCGGCTCCCACCCCTCGGTTCCGGTCGCGGGAACGTACGTCGCCATCACGTCGGGAGGGACGAAGTACGCACTCAGGAGAAACGGAAGTGCCCCGAAGACGGCGACGGAGAACCACCCACCTGCCGCGATGACCATCCCGTGTTTTATCCGTGGAGCGGGGGCGGCGTCGAACCGGCGGTGTACGAACGCACCGGCGGCCGCGGTGATTCCCCCGGCGGTGAGGAAGGCGAGGGCGACGTACCACTCGCCGAATGCGAGCGCGAGGGTCGCCGAGAGCGTTATCAGTCCCGACTCCATGAGGACGAGCGACCCGACGTCTCGGAGGACGATGGCGAGGTCGGTACGGAGACCGCCGATAGTCTGGCGCCGGGCCATCAGCGCACGTCGGGGTGGGTCCCCTCGTGGTCCTCGAAGTGACCGAACACGTCGGTGATCTCGGGGGTCACCCCGATGGCGGAGTAGACGGTGAGGATGTCGCCCACCTCGATGGTGGTATCACCGCGGGGAGTGATGGGTTCGCCGTTCCCGTCACGTTCGATGGCGACGACCAGCATGTCGTCGGTGAATTGTCCCTCCTCGGCGGCTCCCTGGAGGGTCTTCCCGACGACGGGGGCGTCCTCGCTGACCCGGATCTCGAACACCTCGGCCGACTCGCCGACGGGCATGTAGTCGACGATGCTCGGGCGTTTGACCGCGCGGTAGAGGTACTCGGCGATGAGCCGTTGGGGGTTCTCGATGGTGTTGACGCCGATGCGCTCGAACAACGCCATGTGCTCGGGGTCGTGGACCACCGAGACGATGTCCGGGACCGTCAGTTCCTGTGCCAGCAGGCAGACCATGATGTTCGTGGCGTCCCGGTCCGTCGTCGAGATGAGCGCGTCTGCCCGGTCCGCGCCGGCGTCCACGAGCGTCTCCTTTACCGTCGCGTCGGCGTTGATGACGAGACAGTCGAACGCCGTGGCCGCGTCGTCGGCCCGTGCCTCGTCGCGTTCGAT
Organism: Halomarina litorea; assembly: GCF_024227715.1. Taxonomy (NCBI): domain Archaea; kingdom Methanobacteriati; phylum Methanobacteriota; class Halobacteria; order Halobacteriales; family Natronomonadaceae; genus Halomarina; species Halomarina litorea. The sequence goes on from NZ_CP100448.1 coordinate 2,472,744, forward strand.
GATGACCACCTCGTTGCCGCCCCGCGTGGCGATCTCCGTGAGGGGTCTGCCGATATCTCCCGCCCCGACGATGACGATGTACATCTGCGTCCGGCTACCCCTGGCACCGTTGAAAATGTACCTATACCCGGACGACGCGTAACTGGTAGCCCTCGTCCGCACCGAACACCTGCCGAAAGCACGCCTCGACGAAGTCGGCGGCGTGTTTGGGGTCAGCGATGGCCGCGACGTGGACCACTCCCTCGGGGGCCTTCCGCGTCGCCGGTTGTTCGACTTTGAACACCGGGAACTCGGAGAGCAGGTCGTCGAGACGCCCTCGCTGGTCGTCGGTGAGCGTCAGCGTCAGCGTCCGGTCGGCGTACTCGACGCGCCCCCCGTCGGATTCGAGGACGACGCCCTCGCTGTCGCGTTTGCGGTGGGCCGTGATGGCGTCGACGACGAGTCCGAGTCGCTCGCGGGGGTCGCTGGCCTCGAAGCGGGTCATGACGGGGACGAAGGGGCGAGGGGTAATCAATGGGTTGCGGACGCGGGCGACGTCGGCACGGCCCCCGCCCCCGAGCGGGCGTCTCGCCGGTAGACGGGACGTCTCAGACCCGTGCGAGCACCTGCAACCAGCCGTCCTCCGACTGGAGCGACGACACGTCGAACCCGGCGCGCTCTACGAGTCCCCGGAACTCCTCCGGTTCGTACAGCGTGAACCGTCGGTCGTCCCCATCGTACGCCCGTCCCAGACACTCCCCCGACCCGCGCTTGACTCCGCAGAACAGCACTCCGCCCTCGTCGAGGACGCGGGCGAACTCCCGGAGGGTGGACGGGGCGTCCTCACGGGGGACGTGGAGGAACGAGGCGAGCGCCCAGACGCCGTCGAAACGCCCGTCCGCGACGGCGAGTTCGCGCATGTCCATCCGGGAGCGGGCCGCGTCCGGGGCCACCTCACCCGCGGCCCGGAGGAACGACGCCGATAGGTCGATGGCGGTCACGTCGTGGCCCCGTTCGAGGAGGGTGGCGGACTCCCACCCCGGGCCACAACCGACGTCGAGGACACGGCTCCCGGGTGCGAGGGACGCGTCGAACCGGTCGACCAGGTGGGCGACGACGGAGCGGTCGGCGTGTCGGTCGCGGTACTCCTCGGCGACGGTCTCGTAGGTTGCGAGCGTCCGTTTGACGGGGTCTTCGGGCACGTCTGGCAAGCGGGGACGCTTCCTACAAGCCTTTTACTCCGGCCCCTGTGGACCCGGTATGAGCAACCCACGCATCCTGTTGCTCGGTCCGCCGGGGGCCGGCAAGGGCACGCAGAGCAAGAACATCGTCGACACCTACGGCGTCGAGCACATCACGACGGGCGACGCCCTGCGCGCGAACAAGGACATGGAGACGGAGTACGGCAAGCCCCGCGAGTTCATGGAGGCCGGCGACCTCGTCCCGGACCCCGTGGTCAACGAGATCGTGACCGCCGCACTCGCGGACGCCGACGGGTTCGTCCTCGACGGCTACCCGCGCAACATGTCGCAGGCCGAGTTCCTCGACGAGCACGCCGACCTCGACATCGTCGCGTTCCTCGACGTGGGCCGCGAGGAACTCATCAAGCGCCTCACGGGCCGGCGCGTCGACCCCGAGACGGGCGACAACTACCACGTCGAGTACGACATGCCCGAGGACGACGCGATTGCGGACCGCCTCGTCCAGCGCGACGACGACACCGAGGAGACGGTCAGGGACCGCCTCGACGTCTACGACGAGAACACGAAGCCGCTCATCGAGTTCTACGAGGAGCGCGGCCTGCTGGAGCGAATCGAGGGGGACCAGACGCCCGACGAGGTCTGGGAGGACCTCCGTGTGGCCATCGAGGGCGCCGTCGCGGACGACGAGTAGGGCGGTCCCCCTCGACCCGCGCTCCGGCCCGTACCGCCCCTGTCGCCCGACTGCGGGTCACAGGGTTGATAACCACCCGTTTCCTACTCCGGTGCAATGCCACGCACTGCTCAGAAGGTGGAGGACCTCGTCAGCGAGGACCCCGCCATGCGAAACGCCCTCGAGGTCGTCCTCGACCGCGCCGAGGCAAACGGCGGCACGGTCGAGTGGGCGGACGTCGACGACGACCTCTCGAGCGGCCAGTGGGGCCGACTCATCGAGAAGGGCGTCCTGCGGAGCGCGAGCGGCGACGGGTTCGAGGTCCGCGACCCGGCGGCCGTCCGCGCGGCGCTCGATGGCGACACCGGGTCCGGGTCGTCGACGAGTGCGACCGGGAGTTCCGACGCGGACGACGGGGGGAAGGGCTGGTCTACCTACGACAAGATGGCCGGCCTCGGTGCCCTCGGACTCTTTCTGGGTTACTCGGTGGGGCAGGTCCGGAACGCCGTCGGGAGCGCCCTCGACGTCGTCCTCGGCCCCATCGAGGCCGCGCTGCCCTTCTACGCCGTCATCCTCGTCCTCGCGATGGTGACCGGCCTCTACTCGACGCTCCTGCAGGCGAACCTGATGGACACCGAGAAGATGGGCGAGTATCAGGAGCGCATGAAGGACATCCAGGACCGCTACAAGGCGGCCAAGGAGTCCGGCGACGAGAGCGAGGTCGAACGCATCAACGAGGAGCGCATGGACGCCATGGGCGACCAGATGGGCATGATGAAAGAGCAGTTCCGCCCGATGGTGTGGATCATGCTCCTGACCATCCCCGTGTTCCTCTGGCTCTACTGGATGATCCTCGAGAACCCGGGCGACCTGGGGACGGTCACGATGCCGCTCATCGGGCAGGTCGACTGGACGGCGTCCACGTTCGTCTTCCCGGCGTGGATCCTCTGGTACTTCGTCTGCTCGATGGGGTTCACCCAGATCATCCGCAAGGCGCTGAACATCTCGACGTCGCCGACGACGTCGTAAGACAACCTCTTTTACTCCCCCTCGGTGAGTGGGGACATGTTGATTACCGTCTCCGGCCCCGCCGGCAGTGGCAAGAGCACCGCTGCGGCGGCCCTCGCAGAGACGCTCGGCTACGACCACGTCAGCGGTGGTGACATCTTCCGCTCGCTGGCCGACGAACGCGGCGTCTCGCTCGTCGAGTTCAACCAGTTGGCGGAGGACGACGACCAGATCGACCGCGACCTGGACCGCCGACTCAGGGACATCGCCCGCGACCGCGACGACGTGGTCCTCGAATCGCGGCTGGCGGGGTGGATGGCCGGCGAGTACGCCGACGTGCGTATCTGGCTCGACGCCCCCCTCGACGTCCGCGCGGCCCGCATCGCCGACCGCGAGGAGAAACCCGCCGAGGCGGCCCGCGAGGAGACCGAGGCGCGCGCCACCAGCGAGGCCGGTCGGTACCACGAGTACTACAACATCGACATCGACGACCGCACCATCTACGATCTCGCGCTCAACACCGCCCGCCTCGGTCCGGAGGGCGTCGTCGAGACCCTGCTGGCGTTCGTCGAGGCGTACGACCCGGCGCTCGACGAGGGGAAGGCACCCGTCGAACACGTGCGCTACGAGTTCTGATGGCGCTCCGTGGCCCGCCGACCGACCGCACGCTCTCCGACCTCCGCGAGTTCGGCGTCGTCAACCTCGACAAGCCGCCCGGCCCGTCCTCCCACCAGGTGGCAGCGTGGCTCCGCGACCTCGCCGGCGTCGATCGGGCGGCCCACGCCGGCACCCTCGACCCGAAGGTGACGGGCTGTCTCCCCGTCTTGCTCGGGGACGCCACCCGCGCCGCGCAGGTGTTCGACGACAGCGTCAAGGGGTACGTCGCGGTGCTGGAACTCCACCGCCCCGCACCCGCCGACTTCGAGGCCGTCGTCGCGGAGTTCGAGGGGCCGCTCCTCCAGAAACCACCCCGCAAGAGCGCCGTCAGCCGGCGCCTCCGGACGCGGACGGTTCACGAACTGGAGGTCCTCGAACGCGAGGACCGTCGGGCGCTCCTGCGCATCCGCTGTGAGAGCGGAACGTACGTCCGGAAGCTCTGTCACGACCTCGGACTCGCACTCGGGACGGGCGCGAACATGGGTGCGCTCCGGCGCGTGGAGACGTACCCCTTCGACGACCGGTCGCTGGTGACGATGCACGACGTGACCGACGCCCTCGCGGAGGCCGAGTCGGGCGACGAGTCGCTCCTCCGCGAGTGTATCGCGCCCGCCGAACGCGCACTGGTTCACCTGCCCGGCCTGACCGTGGCGCCGAGCGCCGCCGAACAGGTCGCGGAGGGCGCCCCCGTGTACGCGCCGGGCGTCATCGACGGTACGGCCCCGGAGTCGGTCGATTTCGACGGCCTGCGCCCCGACCCAGCGGCGGACGCCGCACGTGGGTCGCTCGTCGTTTGCTACACGCCGAACGGGGCGGCGGTCTGTCTGGGGCACCTCGTCGGGGACGTCGACGCCGATTCGGGGACCGTCGTCGAACTCGAACGCGTCCTCGTCTGACCTCCCGCCCTACGGGTTTTTGTCGGGAGGGTCCCGTCGAGAGGTATGACAGTCGAGTTCGGCACCGCGAGCGCCTCCCCGGGGGAGCGTGCGCGGGGCTACTGGGACGCGACGACGCTCCCGACGGGGACCCCCGAACGGCTCCCCGTCGTCGTCGTCAACGGCAGCGAGGCGGGACCGACCGCGTGGCTCACGGCGGGCGTCCACGGGGACGAGGTGACGGGCGTGGCCGCCGCACAGGACGCCTGCGCCGCACTCGACCCCGACTCGCTCGTAGGGTGTGTCGTCTGTCTCCCCTGTGTGAACCCCGCCGGGCTTCGACAGACCGAGCGCACCTCCTACTACCACGGCGACGACCCGAACCGCCACTTCCCGGACCCGGCCAGCGACTCCTCGCGCCCGCCCCGCGTCCAGGAGCGAATCGCCTGGCGACTGTACGAGGCGTTCGTCGGGAAGGGCGAGGCCCCGCGGGCCGACCTGCTGGTCGACCTCCACACCGCGCAGGTCGGCTCGATGCCTTTCACCATCCGCGACCGCGTGCTCTACGGCTCACAGCGCGACGAGGAGGCGGCCCACGCTCTCGCGGACGACCTCGAACGGCTCGCCGACGCCATCACCCTCCCCGTCGTCACCGAGTTCGAGGCCGTCGAGTACACCGAGCGGAACCTCCAGCGCTCGCTCGCCGGGAGCGCCCTCAACGCCGCCGGCATCCCCGCCTGCACGGTCGAGTTGGGGAGCAGGAGCGTCGTCGAGGAGGGCAACCGCGCGGCAGGTGTCGCCGGCGTCTGTCGGGCGCTCGTCGCCTTCGAGATGCTCGAATCGGTCCCCGAGAAGGTGGAAACGGCCGCCCCGGACGTCGAGGCGCCCGTCGACTACCCCGTCCGCCGGTACGTCGGGCCGCACGCCGAGACCGTCGGTATCGCCCGCCACCGCGTCGCCGCCGGGGACGTCGTGGAGTCGGGGACGGTGGTCGCGGACGTTGTCGCACCGACCGGTGAGCACCGCGCCAGCGTCACCGTCGACCGCGAGGGGTACGTCCTCGCCCGGCAGGGTGGCGTCGCGGTGTACGAGAACGACCCGCTGGCGAGCCTCGCGGTGCGCGACGAGGGCGAGTTAGTCGTCTCGCGGAGCGGGAGGGAGTAGCGCGAGTCAGTGTCACGGACGCGAGAGAAGCGAAGCGCTTAATCCGGGGACTACCCTCGGATGATACGCAGCGCGGGACCGTGGGGTAGCCTGGTATCCTCGGCGGATGGGGTCCGTCGGACTTGAGTTCGAATCTCAACGGTCCCATTGATTTCTCGCGGCGCTCACGTTCGAGCGCCGCAAGTAGCGAAGACGACCGGTGAGATTCCGAACAGCGAGCGACCGAGTTCGACTCTCGACGGTCCAACCGCAGTCCGACTCTCGGTCCGCGCTCACCGACATGGCTACCAGGTCGCCGGTTCGGGTGCTCTCCACGCGAGCGCCACGCCACACGCTGCGAGGAGTCCCGCCGCGAGAAACGCCGCGTCGAACCCCGTCGCCTCCACGAGGGCCCCGCCGGCGATCGGCGCGAGGAACGCTCCGGAGAGTCCGACGCTCGTCTGGAACGCGACAGCCGTCGCCGCGACGCGCGGGTCCACCAACTCCCGGACATACGTGAACGACAGCCCGAGCGTGAGCTGGACTGCGAACCCCGCGAGGAGGAGCATCCCGACGAGCAGGGCGACCGACCGAAACCGGGGGAGGGCAGCCACTACGGGAGCCGCGACGAGGAACGACCCGAGGACGACCGGCCGCCGCCGCCCGTCGAACAGGCGGTCGGAGAGCGCTCCACTGCTGACCCGTGACAGGATTCCGACGGCGGGGAACAGCGCGACGAGTAGCCCACTGAGGCTCAGCGAGAGGCCGACCTCGTTGGTGAGGTACGCCGATCCCCAGCTGTTGACGAACAGGTACAGCGAGTACCCGAGGAAGCCCAGACCGCCGACGAGCCAGACGTCCCGGTTCCGCAGGACGTCCCCGAACTCCCCGAGCGTCGGTGCGCTGCCCTCGCTGTGTCCGAGGCCCCGACTCGTCGGCCAGAACAGGACCAGTCCGACCAGCGCGAGACCGTTGAACGCGAGGAAGATGGCCGGCCAGCCGAACCGGGCCGTGATCAGCGGCCCGGCCCCCTGCCCGAGTGCGAACCCGATGGGTCCGCTGGCGGTGAATATCCCGACGGCGGTCGCCCGCGTCGAAGCGTCCACGGCTCGGCTCACGATGTCGATGCCCGCGTTCCAGACGACGACGTACGCGATGCCGCCGACCGCTCGCGACGCGATGACCCCCCAGTAGTCGCCGTTCCGCCCGGCCTGCCAGCCCCAGAGGCCCGCGACGAACAGCGTGAGAACGGCGGCAGCCATCGAACCGCGCGTGCTCGCTCGGTCGAGCACCGCGCCGGCAGGGAGGCTCGTGACCACCGCGGTTCCGAACATCACGCCGACGAGGAGGCCCGCTGCAGTCGCGCTGATGCCCAGCGAGTCACTGATGACCGTCGTCACGCTCGCTGGGGCGATCTCGTAGGCGGCGAGTCCGGTCGATATCAGACTCGCCCCGACGACGAGCCCCCATCGCGCCGTCCCCCTCGATTCGCCGATGCTCGGGGACCGTCTCGGTCGGTCGTCTCCGGGTATCCGTTCAGACATCCTTCAGTCGGTAGCGCAAACCTGACCGCGCAGTACGAAACAGTTTGCCGTGTCCATCGACTCCCGGTTCGGAACCCGACGGGATACGCCGACAGGTTCGGCGATGGACACGCCGTCGGGGATTCGACCCCGAATCTGTGTCCCGACTGTGGTGACCACATGCGCACTCGGAGAGTTCCGTTCGAGTCACGGCGGCGCGAGCACCGCCCTGTCCCGCGTAACGAAGCGGTCATACCGATGGCGTCCCTAGCCAGTCCATGGTGAGCCGACCGAACGAACGGCGCTCCGGGCGAAAGATACTGCTCGTCATCGCCGTCGTCGCCGTCGTCATCGGTGCCGTGTTCGGGTACGTCATCGGCCTCGTCGCGCCGGGCGTGTTCGGCCAGATCGAACTCGCCGGGACCACGCTGTTCAGTCCGACCCCGAGCGGGTTCGCGACCTACGGCGCGCTCGCGACGGCGGCCGCACTGGGCGTGCTCTTCGCGCTCGTCCACGTCGTCTCCCGGTTCGACACCGACGCCCGCTGACGGCACTCCACTCCCGGAGGCGAGGGGTGCAGTCGCTCGCGGCGTGTGGACTGAGACACGGGCCGGGGAGGGGGAGTGGCCCGCGCCACGGACCGTCGAGAACCTGCGAATCGACGGTCGAATCCGGTGTAGGGCGCGGCCGGCGAGAGGGGGAAGACCGGCCGCGCGACCGGATTCGGCCGAGTCGAAGCGCCCGACAGGTATAGTTCACCCCATGGGTGCAACACCGATGGTACCTATCCGGGTCGCGGCGCGCCCCCGGTCCCCGGCCGGTTTCGTCCGCGGGACGGCGTCCGCGGACGCCCGCCGGCCGAACCTCACGGTCGACACCCGGCAGACGCCGGGGACGCGGCGGGCTAAGGAGGGCCTTACAGCGTCCGGCGACCCATCACGAGGAGATTTCGCGTCACATCGCCGCTTCGGGGCGTTTCGGACACCGCGAGCAACTGTTTCGTGCGAGCGACCCGAGCGTGCAAACGTCACCCATACGTGAAATTCTCGCTGTAACCCGTCACGAACTAACATACAGAGAGTGCTCTGTACAGGTGGCTGCCTCTCAGTACGCGAGCGAGGGGGCACGCCCCCGACGAAGTCGGGAACTACCACCTGTGGCGGACGGCGGTGGGGCCCACCACCCCACGTCGCCTGCATCCGAGTCGACACCTCCGAAGCGACTGCCACGTCTCGACCCGCGAGGGAGAGGCCCCGGACTGAAGTACGGTGGGCGAGTCGCCCCTGTATGGACCACCAACGAGTACCCACTCGACCGTCGACACCCTCGGCCCGGGCGGACGGGGGTCGATGATGTCGCCACTCCTCCCGAGCGACCGGCGGCGACGGGCGTGGTGGGCGGCCGTCGTCGCGTTCGTCTTCCTCCTCCTCTTCGTCGGCTACGTCTTCGTCGGCACGCTCGCCACCGGTCTCTTCCTCTACTACGCGGTGCGCCCGGTCAACCGGCGACTCGAGGGGTACGTCTCGTCGTCGGGGCGCGCGGCGGCGCTGACGATGGTGGTGGTCGTCCTCCCGTTGCTCGCGCTCGTCGGGTACGTCCTCGCCGTCGGCATCCAGCAGGTCAGCACCCTCGACCCGACCGTCCTCCAGCCCTACGTGAACCCCGAACGGCTCTCGGACCTCTCGGAACTCCTCCAGAGCCCCCGCCAGATACTCCAGCGACTCCGGGAGGGGGGCGTCCCGAGCGTCGTCTCGCAGGCGCTCGGCGTCCTCGGGTCCATCGGGACCGCCCTCATCCACTTCTTCCTGATGGTGACGCTGGTCTACTACCTGCTGCGCGACGACGAGCGAATCGCGAACTGGTTCCGCGAGTCGGTCGGCGGGGAGAGCACGGCCCACGCCTACGTGGCGGCCGTCGACGAGGACCTCAGCTCCGTCTACTTCAGCAACATCCTCCTGATGACGGTGGTCGCCGTCCTCTCCGTCGTCGGCTACACGCTCTACAACGCCCTCGCGCCGAGCACCGTCGGCATCCCGCTTCCCATCGTCCTCGGCGTGCTGACGGGCGTCGCCAGCATCGTCCCCATCGTCGTCGGGAAGATCGTCTACGTCCCCATCGCGGTGTTCCTGTTCGCCAACGCGCTCCGCGCGCCCGAGAGCCTCCTCGTCTACCCCGTCGCGTTCACCGTCGGCGCGTTCCTCCTCCTCGACCTCATCCCGCTCACGTTCGTCCTGCCGTACATCGCCGGGCGGACCCTCCACCGGGGGCTGATGCTGTTCGCGTACATCGGCGGCCCGCTCCTGTTCGGCTGGTACGGCATCTTCCTCGGGCCGCTGCTGGTCGTGGCCGCGTTCCACTTCGCCCGGTACGTCGTCTCCGACCTCCTGCGCGGCGAGGACGTCCACGCGCGACCCACCGCGGCGCGGGACGCCGGGTCCGACCCCGTCCCCGACGAGTGAGTCCTTCGGGCCCGCGACTCGCTCGCGAATCACCAGCGTTTTGCCCCCGCTCCGGGTGCGCTCGGACATGGATGCGGCCGTCGTCGTCCCGGCGTACAACGAGCGCGAGGGCATCGAGCGCGCGCTCTCCGCCCTCGCCGGGCAGGACGCCGAGGTGGTCGTCGTCGTCGGGGGCGACGACGGGACCGAGGACGTCGCCCGCGCGCACTCCGCCGCTGACCGCGTCCTGCGCGACGACCGCGAGGACGGCCCCGCCGCCGCCCGCAACCGGGGCGCACGCGCGACGGAGTGCGAGGTGGTCTGTTTCACCGACGCCGACACCGTCGTCGGCCCGGGGTGGGTCGCCCGCCACCGCGCGCACTACCACGACCGGGGCGTGGTCGGCGTCGGCGGCCCGCTCCGCGCCCTCGACGGCGACTGGACCGACGAGGTGCTGTTCCGGGTGCTCTCGGACTGGTGGTACCGCGTCTCGTGGCCTGCGGGCTTCGTCCAGGCCAGCGGGAACAACTGCTCGTACCGCCGGGAGGCGTTCCTCGACGCGGGCGGGTTCGACGAGGACCTGCCGTTCATGGAGGACACCGACTGCTCGCTGCGGATGCGCGCGTACGGCGACGTGGTGTACGACCGCCACGCGTGGGTCGAGACGTCCGTCCGCCGCCAGCGGGAGGAGGGCTACCTCGGTCTCTTTCTCACCTACGCGCTCGGCTACGCCCGCTACGCCCGCGGGAAGGACCCCGGCGAGGGCTACTTCCGCGACTGGTAACCCCACACAGGCACGTCTCTCCGGTGGCGAAACCCGCTTGTACGGCCCCGCTGAACCCTCTCGTAGATGGTCCGCGTCGAGACGGGTGCCCGCGTGCACTTCGGCTTCCAGAACCTCTCGCTGGCCCACGAACGCCTCTACGGGGGCGTCGGGGTCACGCTCGCCGAGCCGCGGGTGGTCGTGGAGGCGACCCCCTCGGACGAACTCGACGCCGACCCGGAACTGCGCGAGACCGCGGCGCGCGCCGTGGACCTCCTCGACCTGCCGGGCGTCCGCGTCCGCCTCGTCGCGGGCCTCCCCCGGCACGTCGGCCTCGGGAGCGGCACCCAGCACGCGCTGACGACGCTCGCCGCCGTCGCTCGCGCCTACGACTATGACCCGTGCGTCCGCGAGCGCGCACCCGCACTCGGACGGGGTGGACGGAGCGGCGTCGGCGTCGCGGGCTTCGAGTCGGGAGGGTTCGTCGTCGACGCAGGCCACCCCACCGAGCGGTTCACCACGGCACCGCCCCCGAAAGGCGAGTGGACGGTTCCGCCCGTCCTCGCACGTCACGACGTGCCCGCCGACTGGCGGTTCCTCCTCGTCGTCCCGGAGGGAACGGGGAAACACGGGGACGACGAGGACGAGAGCATGCGGGCGGTGGTCGAACGCGCGGACCCCGCCATCGCCGACGAGGCGGCGGCGCTCCTCCTGCGCGGGGTGCTCCCCGCCGTCGCGACGGGCGACCGGGAGCGCTTCGGGGCCGCGGTCGGCGAGTTCGGCCGCCTCAACGGAGCGTGGTACGCCGACGAACAGGGCGGCGTCTACCGCCCCCCGGCGGGCGAACTCATCGAGACGCTCCGGGGCGCGCGCGTCGTCTCGGGCGTCGGGCAGTCCTCGTGGGGGCCGACGGTGTACGGCGTCACCGACGAACGGGACGCCGCGGCGGCGCGCGAGGCGGCCGAGGACGCCCTCGACACCGTCGGCGTCGCCGGCGAGGTCAGCGTCGTCGCACCCCGGAACGCCGGGGCGCGCGTCGTGGAGTGAGCGAACGGTTTTCCGGTCGGAGGCCACCGAAGGAGCATGCGAACCGACCGGCCACTCGTACGCGGCCACATCGCGGACGTGTTCGCCCGGACGAGCCTCCTGCTCCGGGTCGGGGGCGACCCGAGTGTCGCGGCGGCGGCCCTCCGGCGAGCGTTCCGCCGGTGGTATCTCTCCGAGTACTGTCGCCTGACGGTGGTGACGACGAGACAGGTACGCGCGTGGGAACTCCCGGTCGCCGCGGCACGGCTAACCGAGGGAGGCCCCGAGTCCGACCGCCTGCGGGCGTTCGTGGCCGAGCGACTGGGGTAGTCAGTCGCTCGCGTTGCCCGCGCTGTGGCGGTTCGCCCGCGACGGCGGCGGGTACTGGGGGTTGCGCTCCTCGACGCCGAGCGGCGGGAGCACGCAGCGGTCCGGTTCGCGGTTGACGAACGAGTACTGGTCGGGAGCGTTGGCGAGACAGTGCGCCGGGTTCTCGGCGCTGTCGATGCGCGCCGCCCTGAGTTCGTTGAACCCGGAGATGCGGGCGCGGATCCCCCGCCAGTGGTTCCGGGAGGTGTGTGGAACGCGATAGGGGTGGGGCGGGCCGAGGGCGGGTTGGCGCGCGGCGATGGCGGCGCGGTTGACGTTCGCCGCCAGGTCGTCGTGATCGATGAGGACGCCGACGCGGGCGGTCGGCGGCGCGCGCGCGGCGAGGAGGTCGAGTCCGAGGTGGAGTGCCCGGTACTCCGCGACGTTGTTGTCCGGGACGCTGTCGGGGAGTGAGCGCCGCGCGACGGTCTCACCGTCGCGCGTCTCGATGACGACGCCGAGGCCACCGGTGCCGGACTCGCGGAACGAGCCGTCGCTCGCGATGTAGTAGTCTCGGTGGTGGGTGCGCGGCGGGTGCGCGATGTGCGGCGTCGGGGACTCGTCGAACAGGTCTCGCAGGGTCGGCCGGCCGTATGCGGCCATATCGATATCTTCCCCCCATCGGACTTAAATCTGCGGGCGGAGTGTGCGTTCCACGCCGAAATTTCCCTGGGAGTGCTCGATAGGCCACAATCGCGGCCCGCAGCGGTCCACTCGGTACCGAGCCACACACGACGACACCGCAACCTTGAGGCGCGGCGCGACACCACCCCCACCGTGTCACGCCACCGGAACCTGCTGTTGTTTCTCGCGCTCGCGGTCATGTGGGGATCCGCGTTCGTCGCAATCAAGGCCGGTCTCGACTACGGGTTCCCGCCGGTGCTGTTCGCCGCCGTCAGGTACGACGTCGCGGGCCTCCTGATGCTCGCCTACGCGTTCTCCGTCCTCGACGACCCGTTCCCCCGTACCCGACGAGAACTCGCGGATGTCGCGGTGAGCGCGGTGTTCATCATCGCGGGCTACCACGCCCTCCTCTTCGTCGGCGAGGGGAACACGACGAGTGCCGCCGCCGCCGTCATCGTCTCGCTGTCGCCCGTCCTGACGACGGCCATCGCGCGGGCGGTCCTGCCCCGCGAGCGGTTGAGCGTGCTGGGCGTTCTCGGCCTCCTCCTCGGTCTCGTCGGCGTCGGCCTCCTCGTCAGGCCGGACCCGAACGACCTGCTGACGGCCGACGTGGTGGCGAAGGGTCTCGTCTTCGGGGCGGCGCTCTCGTTCGCCCTCGGGAGCGTCCTCAACCGCCGCATCGACTCGGGCATCGCCATCGAGTCGCTGGAAGCGTGGTCGATGCTCGCCGGTGCGCTCCTGATGCACGGCCTCAGTCTCGGCCTCGGGGAGTCGGCGGCGGGTCTCGACCTCACCCCCGGGCTGCTGGCGTCGGTCGCCTACCTCTCGCTGGTGGCGAGTGCCCTCGGCTTCCTCGTCTACTTCCGCCTGCTGGACCGCCTCGGCCCCATCGAGATCAACCTCGTCTCGTACGTCGCGCCAATCGTCGCCGCCGTCGTCGGGTTCGCCCTGCTGGGCGAGGTCATCGACGCGGCCACTGCGGGGGGGTTCCTCGTCATTGTCGCGGGGTTCGTCCTCATCAAGTGGGAGGCCATCAGGACGGAGGTGCGGTCGTTGCGGACGCGAGGGGTGCCCGGCGACGACTAGCCGGGGCTGCTTACTGCTCGAAGCCGCCGAAGTGGGTTATCTCGTCGACCGAGCGGCGGAACTTCCGCTCGTTCTCCCGGTCGTTGGCGTCCTCGGCGGCGTAGCCCATCGTCACCAGCATGACGGGTTCGAACTGCTCGGGGACGTCGAACGTGTCGCGGACAGCGCCGTCGTCGAATCCCTCCATCGGGCACGTCGAGAGGCCCTTGCTCCGGGCGGCGTGCATGAGCGTCATCGCGGCTAGTGAGGTCGAGCGCGTCGTCCAGAGCGTGTTCTGTTCCTCCGAGCGGTCGCGCCAGCCCTCGATGGTGTCGACGAGGCCGTCACGGGTCTCCTCGTCGGGGAGGTAGCCCTTGTCCAGCCAGTCGTCGAAGACGCGGTCGGCGTGCGCCGCCGGGTCCTTGTTGCCGAGGACGACGACGGCGACGGGCGCGTCGGTGACGTGTTCCTGTCCGCCGGCGCACTCCTGGAGGGCCGCCCGGTCGTCCTCGTCGGTCAGGACGACGAACTCCCACGGCTGGAGGTTGTACCCCGAAGGGGTGTACCGGACGAGGTCGAACACCTCGCGCAGGGTCTCCTCGCTCACGTCCTCGTCGCTGTAGTCGTGGACCGACCGTCGGTCGCGGACGACCGTCTCGAACTCGTCGGGGCGCGTCTCGTCCATCTCCGACTGTGACGTTGCCATACCCGGGAGGAGGGCCGCGAGACGGATGAACCCGGGACCACCGGCGAACGCTTCCGAGAGGGGTGTGCTACCGCCTACCTGACGTCGAGGTGCCGGCGGACGAGGGTGCTCTCGGCGCGGTGGAGCGTCTCGCTGAGCGTGGACTTGGCGACGCCGAGGTCGGCAGCGAGGTCCGAGAGCGTCACGCGACGGGGGGTCTCGTAGTAGCCCAGTTCGACGGCCCGTTCGAGAATCTCCCGCTGGCGGTCGGTCAGGACCGACCCGTCCGGCGTCGACGGCGAGACGGCCTCGACCCGCGGCGCGAGTCCGTCCCGTTCGAACTGGTCGCGGAGGGCGCGCAGTCGTTCGCGCGGGGCGGTCACTCGGAGCGTCGCCGTCCCGTCACGGACCGTCACCGGGAGTTCGAGGGGGACGCCCGAGGCGTGAGCGGACTGGAGGAGGAGCGGTTGGGACGTCTCGAACCGCAGGAGTGCGCGCTCGTCGTCGCGAGCGAGGACGTCGAGTGCGGTCACCCCCCGCTGGTCGCGCATCGCGTCGAGGAGGGCGTCCGTGACGCCGAGAACGTCGAGCAACCCGACGCCCGTCCGCCCCTCGGAGAGGGCCGCGAGGACACGGAGCGTCGCCTCGGGGTGGGCCGTCGAGACGGCGTGGACCCACGTATCGGGTGAGAGGTCGACACGGAGCCGGGCCCGTGGCATACCTCCTCCGTCGGGAGGTAGCGACTTAGTTCCCGGCGCGCGCTCGCTCGACACGCCCGGTCAGCAACAGAACATGAACGGGTAGACCAGCGCGACTCGGTCGCCGTCGGTCAGTTCGGCGTCGAACCCGCCGAGATGCTCGTTGAACCGCCCGTTTATCATGATACGGGCGTAGGCTCGCGTCTGTTCGCCTTCAGGGTTCTTGCGCCACACACCCGGAGGGTCGGCGACGCGCGCCCACCCGTGGGCGGTCGCCTCCGCCTCCGTCTCGGCGATGAGGAGGTCCTCCAGTCCCTCGTGGTCGTCGAAGAAGGCCGCGAGGAACTCTCGGAGCGTCGTCCCCTCGAACGTGTACGTCGACCGTCCGGTCCCCAGTTCCCTGCGGACGTGTCCCGTCGCCCGCACCTCGACGGTCGTCTGCTGTTCGGACTCCTCCTCGTCTGCCGCCGTCGGCGGGGCCGGGGTGTCGGTACGCATAGCTCACCCTCCGCGCTCTACGGGAGTGAACGATACCCCGAACAGGTTCGGGACGGGGCGGGGCCCCCTCCTCACTGCTTCGCGGGCGAGGGGTCGGTCTCGCCGACCCGCCGTTCGTCCACCGGCATCGTACACCGCACGACGGTGACGGGAACGGGCGAGCGCCGGACCACCGTCTCCGCGACGCTCCCGAGCAGGAGCCGCGAGACGCCCTCGCGCCCCTGACTCCCCATCACGACGTGGTCGACGGGGTGGGTCTCGGCGTACTCGATGATGACGCGGGCGGGGCGGCCCGTCTCGACGACCGTCTCGACGTTCATCCCGTCGGCCTCGGCGGTCTCGCGGGCGGCTTCGAGCCACTCGGCCGCCCGCTTCTGGGCGGACTCGTACCACACCTCCGCCGTCCCCGGCGCGTTCGGGCCCGTAAAGCCCATCGCCGGGTCGATGACAGTCAGGAGCGTCAGGCGGGCGTGGGGAAACACCTCCATGGCGTGCGAGAGCGCCCGGTCGGCCTGCTCGGACCCGTCGTGCGGGACGAGGACGTTCGTCATGTGTCACAGTATGTCACGACGAGGCAAAACGGTTCGGGCGGGGGCGAGGGAGCGGTGGTGTCGGGGAGCGGGTCAGTCCCGTCCGTGGCGGGTCAGGCAGTTCGAGAGGCCGATGATCTCGACGGGTTCAGAGTTGTCCGGCGAGTAGACGACCATCTGGCCCTTCTCCATGTAGGGCACCTTCGACTCCAGCGTCGCGGGGATGTTCACCGACCGGATGGCGTCCTCGTCGCCGAGGTTGAGGACGACGGTGGTGTTCACCTGCTTGAAGACGGGGTCCGCGATGTCCTGTGGGTCCTGCGTGATGAGGAAGAGACCGAGACGCTCCTTGCGGCCCTGTTTGGCCGCCTCGGTGAACTTCGAGATGACCTTGCGGGCCTGCACGCTCTCGGCGTCCGTGAGGAAGTTGTGCGCCTCGTCCATCCCGACGACGAGTGGCGTGTCCTTGATGCGGTCGTAGCGCGGGTCGTTCGACAGTTTCTGGTCGATGAGGAGGCTGGAGGCGGCGAGGACGACGGCCTCCTTCGCTCGCGCACTGCTGATGTGGTACGTCGGGACCACCGTGAGGCCGCCCGGCCGGACGAACTCGTGTATCTGGTCGGTGAGGGCGGGTGCGTCCTGGTCGAACACGTCGTTGAACCCGAAGACGCGGCGCTTGACGGCGTCGTAGGTGGCCTCGTGGACCCGCCCGGACTCGTCGAGTTCCTCCTTCAGGCCCGGGTCGTCGAGGAACGACGTGAACTCCCGGTAGGTGCCCGAATCCCCGTGCTGGCGGAAGAACCGGTTGAGCAGTTCCATCAGCGCGCCGTACTGGTTGTCGTTGAGACTCGACCCCGCGACCAGCCACGGGTTGTCCCGGACCATCGAGAACGGGACGGTGAACTCCACCTGTCGGGCGCGGTGGTGGCTGGCGGCGTACGTCGCGTCCCCCACCTTCGGGACGAACGCGACGGTGTCGTCGTACCCGCCGTGTCTGATGCCCTCTCGCTCGTAGCGAGTCTCGTCCTCCGCGGTGACGTCCGGGTTGTCGTCGTGCATCTGGGCGTACTCGTCCTGCGGGTCGAACTGCACGACGGCAGTGGCGGGAGAGCGCCCGTCGCTCATCTCGTAGGTCCGCCCGAGGTACTGCCGGAGGACGTTCTTCGCGGCGTGGGTCTTCCCCGACCCGGTGCCCCCCGCGACGAGGGTGTGGCGGAACACGAGGGGGTCGCCCGAGTCGTAGTCGTCCTTCAGGCGGTAGTCGATGGTCGGCGGTTCGGCCGCCGTCCGTACTTTCTGGCCTCCGACGGCGAGGTGCCCGAGGAAGACGCCCTCCTCGGGCATCTTCAGGCCCGTCTTTATCTCCGTGGCGTCGGTGGCCTGCCTGACGACCGTCTCGGGTTTCGGGACGCGGTCGGTCATCCGCCGTCGCAGTTCGCCGTCCTGTTCGTACAGCACCGCGACGGGGTCGAGCGTCGCCATGAACTTGTAGTCCTGTTCGTCGATGCCCCGCGAGCGCATGGCCCGCCGGGCGTGAATCTCGGTGGCGTCGTCGGACTGGAACTCCTGGGCGTACTCCAGCGCCGTGATGCGACAGAACAGACGCTCCCCGTCCGCGTGCCCGCTGGTACGCTCCTGATTGGCGGCTCCCGCCGCCCCGTCGGGATACTGCGCGACGAGGTAGGACCCGATGCGCACGTCCGTCCGGTTGGAGACGGTGACGTACGCCTTCAGGCAGGTGTCGCGTTCGTCCTCGCTGACCATCAGGCCCGCCGATGCGGAGAGCGTCCCGATGCCCCGGTCGCGGCCCACGTCGTCCACGGAGACGCGTTCGAAGTCGTCGGTCGACCCCGTGCCGTTGTTCGTGGTCGAGTCGGCGGCGGCGTCGGTCCCGGCGTCCGCGCCCGTCTCGGCGACGGTGTCGGCGTCGGCCCCCTCGTCCGCGTCCGCCTGCTCCCGCGAGAAGTTCGAGAAGTCCCCGAGGTCGGTCATGGACGGTCCTCGGACCGGAGGGGCAAACCCGTTTCCCTCGGGCGCTCTCCGTCGAAGGGAAATCGACTTGTCGGTCGAGGGGGAGTTCGGGTCGTGCTCCCCACCATCGAACACACGGCCGTCAGAGCGACCCTCGCCGGCGGCCGCCACCTCGGCGAACGGTTCCGCGCGAACGACGCCGACGGCGAGTTCTCCGCCCACGACGTGAAAGCCGCCGCCGACCGCGCCAGCGAGGAGCGGATGCTGGGCGTCGTCGAGGAGGCGTTCCCCGACCACGCCGTCTACAGCGAGGAACGCGGCGAAGGCGGTGGCGAGGGCGACTACCGGTGGATCGTCGACCCACTCGACGGGACGAACAACTTCGTCGCCGGGATGCCCTCGTTCGCCTCGGCCGCCACGGTGCTCGATTCGGGCGACCCAGTCGTCGCCAGCGTCTACGCGCCCGTCGCGGACGACCTGTACGTCGCCCGGTGGGGTGGAGGGGTCGAGTACGACGGCGAGACGGTCGAGACGGGAAGCGACCGCGCCCCGAGCGAGGCCACCGTCGGGTTCGTCGTCGGCCACGGGGTGAAACTGGACCCGGACCGCGCCGAACGGGCGCACGCGGTACGGACGGCCCTCGAAGACCGGTGCAAGCGGGTCGTCGAGTCCTGGTCGCCGACGGTCCACTGGGGGTTGCTCGCCCGCGGGCGCATCGACGCGATGGTCTCCCTCTCCCCCGACCGGGAGGAGCAGTACGCGGGGGAACTGCTGGCGCGCGAGGCGGGCGCGGTGGCCCGCGAGGACGGCCCGCTGGGGGTGTTCGCCGCGAACGAGTCGCTGTGTGATTCGTGTTGGCAAGCGGCAGACAGTGGCGAGGACCAGTAGTTCCCGTTTGCGCACCCTTTTACGGCTTCCTGCCGTAGTTCCCCTATGCTACTCATCCGCGGACACGGCGGGGGGACCGCGCTCACGGGGACACTCTACGAGCGTGGCGAACGCGCCCCCGAGTTCAAGGGTGCGCCCGACGAGGACGCCCCCTACGTCTGGGTCTGCGACGAGTTCTACGAGGTGGACAGCGGCGGTCAGGTCCAGCGAATCGACGGGAAGGACGTGAACATCGCGTTCGACACCCCGATGCCCCGCGGCTTCGAGACCCGAGAGCAGGCCGTCGAGGCGGCGAAAGAGCACATCCGCACGCAGTTCGCTCGCGTCGGCGTCCGCGAGGCCGACGTGGAGATCGAGGTCATCAAGACCGAACCGGGCACGCAGTAGTCGAGCGACGGGACCACTCTCAGTCCATCACGCCCCAGCGCTCGTCGTTGTAGTCCGTGTCGCGCTCCGTGTCGAAGGTCCGTTCGAGCGCCGTCTGGAGGGCGCTGGTCTCCGCCCGGCCGATTCGGGCGAGGTCGTCGGCCTTCTGGACGGCGGGCGGCGGCCCGCGCTGGACGGCGACGCCCTGCAGGAGTTGCATCAGGAGGCGTTCGCGCAGGTCCTCGTCGCGGGTGAAGACGGCGGGGGCCTCGACGCGGTAGACGAGGTCAGTCCGGGGGTCGTAGATGGCCGCGAACGTGACCTCGTAGGCCTCGGGGTCGAGGCGACGGTCGATGCCGAAGGCGTCACCCAGCGTCGAGAGCGCACGGTCCGCGCCGCCGCGCGAGACGAACCAGTTCGTGAACGTCAACTCGTTCGTGAGGCGCTCGAAGCCCTCCTCGCGCTCCTCGCGGCGTTCGAGCACCTGCGAGAAGAACGAGGCGTCGTTGACCCACGGCGCGTTCCCGCGTTCGTTGCGCACCGTCCGGGTGATGGCGCGCGTGATGGGCGACTTCACGAAGCCCACGAGGGGCACCTCCCGCGAGACGAACGACTCCACGAGGCGGACGTAGTTCTCGATGACGTCGCGCGGGCGTTCGTCCTCCGCCAGCAGGTCCGCGAGTTCCGGTTCCCGGTTCGCCCAGTTGAGCAACCCCTTCGGGTAGATGGGGCCGTCCATCACCAGCAGGTCCTCCACCACCTCGGCCTGCGTGCGGGCGTGTTCGCTCTCGGCGAGGTAGAGGGCGAGTTCGTGGACCACGGCCGTCTCGTATCGCGACACCCGGGGAGCGTGGAGGATGCGCCCGCGGGTGTACCCCTCGTCGAACATCGTCCAGTCCTCGTTGAGGGTGACGGCGGCGTCGTTGGTGTGGACGGTGGCGACGACGGTGCGCGCCCGGTGGAGGTCGAGGTCGGAGGGGACGGCGCTCATCGCGGCCTGCGCCACGTCGAGGACGACGCCGTTCTTGAACGTCGTCGGGTTGACCGTCCCCGAGTCCAGCCCGTGCTGGGTCTCGAAGGGCGACTCCATCAGGGCGGCGCCCTCGATGTCGATACGCCGGCGGCGCCGTTCGCCGAGGGGTTCGACGATGACGTCGTCCCCGTCGCGCAGTGGGGAGAGCCACCCCTCCCAGACTGTCTCCGCGAACGCCCGGTGGTCGCTCGCGTCCACGTCCTGCTGAATCCGCCCGGCGAGGCGCGTGATGCCGTCGAAGTGCACCGGGTCGAGGGTCATGGTACGACTCGGCGCGCCGCGAGAGAAAAAGCCGTCGGGGTGCCCGCGTGCGACGGCAGACGGGTCCCCTCACCCAGCGTGGGGAACCCGCTCCGCGAGGACGATGCTCGTCCCCGGCCCGACCGTCTCTCGGCGGACGTTCGCGAACCCCGCCTCGGAGAGCCACTCGGCGAGGTCCGCGTACTCGTGAATCGACGCGCCGATGGTCGCGAGGTAGTTGAGCGAGACGAACTGGAGCGCCGCGTGCCACGCCGGGGTGCGCGCCGACCCCTCGAACTGGTCGATGACGGCGACGAGGCCGCCCATCCGGAGCGACCCCGCCACGCGGTCGAGAAGCGCGCGCACCTCCTCGGGGGTGTGCGCGTGGACGACGTTGAACAGGAGGGCGGCGTCGTAGCCCGTCCCGAGGTCGTCGACGAGGTAGTCGCCGCCGACGAACGAGACGCGGTGGGCCATCCCCTCCTCGGCCAGTACCTCCGCCGTGACGGGTTCCACGTCGGGCCGGTCGAACACCGTTGCCTCCAGTCCGGGATGGGCGCGACAGAGCGCCGCGCTGTAGAGGCCGTGGCCGCCGCCCACGTCGAGAATACGCGTCGCACCGTCCGGCAACTCGACAGCCTCGACTACGTCCTCGACGACCAGTCGACCCACCGCGAGGAAGCCGCGCTGGACGACGCGGGCCAGTTCTGGGTCGTCGTCCAGCCACTCGTAGATGGTCCGGAGGGGCCGCCCCTCGCGGACCGCCGTCTCGATGTTGGCCGCCCAGAACGGGAAGACCGCGCGCTCCCACGCGAGGAGGTAGTCGCCGATGTCCGTCCCGTTCGGGTCGCGGTCCGTGAGCCATCGGGTCGTCATGTCGGTGTTCCGGTAGCGCCCGTCGTGGTCCGCGACGTACCCGGCCGCGTCGAGGAACGCGAGCAGGCGGTCCAGGCCGGCCTCGTCGGCCCCGAGGTCGCGGGCCAGTGCGCTCGCCGACCGGGGGCCGTCCGCGAGTGCGTCGAACAGGCCGATGTCCACCGCGAGGGCGGCCGCGTGGAAGGCGCCGGCGCTCACCAGGTCGAGGACGGGACCCGGCCCGCGGTTCAGGCGCAGCATCGCGAGGCGCTCTACCGTGTTCGGGACGACCGGCATCAGCACTCACCCGCCCGCGTCAAGGCGGTTCGGAAGGGGAACATCATGGTCTTCGATTCTGTCGAATCGCCGTCTAGACGACGGCTCAGCGTTTGAGCGTTGTGCTGGCCGGAGAGACAGTGCCGGAGAGGGCGCGGAAAGTGGACGGCGCGGAAAGCGGAGGGCGCGGAGTGAGGTGACGGACTCGGGCGAGCGCTCAGTCGTCTAGCTGTTCGAGGACGGCCTGTGGCATCCTCTCGCGCGCGTCGGGGATGTCCTCGGGGGAGACGCCGGTGGCCATCAGCGGGCCGGTGCCGTTCGAGTTGGGGTCGAACAGGCGGATGGCCGTCTGGATGGTCGACCAGTCGTCACGCTCGGCGGCGTCCCGGAGGCTCTTCGTGGGAGCGGCGAGCAACTGCCCGACCAGCGAGTCCGCGAGCGACTCGACGACCTCTCGCTGTTCGTCGGTCAGGTCGCCGGCGGCCTCCAGTTGCGAGACGGCGCGGGCCACCTCGCGGCGCTTGACGCCCTCCGCGCCCTCGTACATCGCGCCGATGACCTCGTCGGCGCGCTTTCGCTTGTACTGCGAGAGGAGGTGCTCGAACTCGGCGTCGACGATGTCCTCCACCTCGCGGGCGGCCGCGGCCCGGCGTTCGGCCGTCTCGTCGGTGACCGACTGGAGCGCGTCCAGATCGCGGACGGTGACGCCCGCCATGTCCTCCGTCCCCGGGGCCACGTCGCGTGGCTGGGCGAGGTCGATGAGGAGCGTCTCGCCGGCAGTGGCGACGGTGTCGGCGTCGATGACGGCGCCGTCGGCACCGGTCGCCGTGACGACGAGGTCCGCCGTCTCCAGTGCCGTCGGGAGGGCGGCGAGGCCGACGGCGGTGGTCTCCGCCTCCGCCTCACAGACGAGCGTGTCCGCGACGTGTTCGGCGCGGGCGAGCGTTCGGTTGGCGACGACGAGCGAGTCCACCTCCTCGGCGAGGGCGCGGGCGGCGAGCGTTCCCATCTCGCCCGTTCCGACGACGAGCGCCGTCGCGTCCGCGAGGTCGAGTCGGCGGGCGGCGAGCCTGACGGCGGCGCTCCCGAGCGAGACGGCCCCCTCGTTGATGGCCGTCTCGGTGCGGGCGCGCTCGCCGACGTGGAGCGCCTTCGTGAGCGCGTCGTCGAGGATGGGCCCGACGCCTCCGTTCTCGCGGGCGGTGGCGTAGGCGTCGCGGAGCTGGCCGAGGATCTGGTCCTCGCCGACGACGAGCGACTCCAGCCCGCAGGCGACGCGCATGAGGTGTCTGAGCGAGGCCTCGTGGTCGAACCACTCGACTGCGTCGTCGTCGACGGCCGCGACGAGGGGGTCGAGCGCCGCCCGACCTGTCTCCTCGGTGTCGGTGACGACGTACGCCTCCGCGCGGTTACACGTCTGGAGGGCGAACGCTTCCGTGACGTCCGTCCGCCTGAGGAGGGACTGGACAGTCTCGGTCTGCCCCTCGCCGCAGGCCGCCTCGATGGCGTCGAGGTCCGCGTGCTCGTGTGCGACGCTGACCCCGCCGATGACGCTGGTGCCTACCATGGAGAGTCCCCGAGCTGTGCTGAGACGATTTCGACCACTATCTGCTTCGCCTTAGCGTCTCCGGAACCTAAAGCCTTCCAAACACGCTCGGAGGAGACGACCGCCCTAAGCGCTTCTCGCCGCTCCTCGGGGCCGTACTCCTCCCGCAAATCCTCGCGGAGCCGAGCCGTGAGCGACGCCAACTCGCCGGCCCCCTCCACCTCGCCTTCGACGCGCTTCCTGAGTTCCCTCGTGAGGGCGGGCGACCCCGTCGAGAGGCCGACCACGACGTCGCCGTCCCGGACGATGGAGGGGACCGCGACGTTCCGGTGGTCGCGCCCGCCCGAGCGGTCCGCCCGGTTGTACGGCAGACCGCGTTCGCGGGCGGCGCTCGCCGCGGCGTCGTTGACCGCCTCGTCGTCCGTCGCGGCGACGACCAGCGCCGGGGCGACCCGGCCGACCCACCCCGCGACGTCCTCGGGGGCGGGGCGGGCACGGACGAGCGAAGCGTCCCCGAACGACCGGTCGGCGAACGCGGGGCTGACGACGACGACGGCCGCCTCCTCGGCGAACGTCCGCGCCCGCCGCGCGCCGACGGGCCCGCCGCCGAAGACGAGGACGCGTTCGCCCCGGAGGTCGTGGAGGAGCGGAATCACGCGCTCACGCCCTCACCGGGTGTTCGCGCTCGCGCGCTCGTCCAGTCGGATGCCCGTCTTCTTCAGGATGCGCGTCGAGAACAGCGTGTCCCAGTCCTCGTCACCCACGTCCCAGAACTCGCTCATGCGCTCGCGGACCTGCTCGACGCGTTCGCGGGACTCGGCCTCGGTGCGCCCGTGGGTCATCGCGAAGAAGTTGTACGGCCACACCCCCTCGTGGCGCGGGCGCTGGTAGCAGTGGGTGACGAAGTCGAGCGAGGCTATCGCGGGGCCGACCTCCTCGACGAGTTCGTCGGGGACGTTCCAGACCGTCATCCCGTTCTCCGTGTACCCGAGCGCGTAGTGGTTCGGGATGACGCCCACCCGGCGTATCTTCCCCTCGCGGTCGAAGCGCTTGAGCGTGCGGACGACCCACTCGACGTCCTGCCCGATTGCGGCCGCCACGTCCGCGTAGGGCGTCGCCGTCACCGGGAGGCCGCCTTGAATCTCCAGAACCAGGTCGCGTTCGGCGGGCGTGAGGGCCGTCTCGTCGGTGGGTTCGACGTCCGGCCCATGGTCCGAGAGGTCCACGTCCCCCTCCGGGACGGGGCCGTCGAGGAGGAACTTCGCCTCCACGCGGAACTCCCGGACCTTCGGGAGGTTGTACGTCGGCTGGCCCGTCTCCGCCTCGATGTCCGCGAGGACGCGTTCGACCTCCGATTCGTCGGCCACCGAGACGACGAACCACATGTTCAGGTGCGGGTGTTCGCGCTCGTAGTTGTGGGCCACCTCGCGGTGGGCGTTGACCTGCTCTGCGACCTCGTCGAACCGCTCCTCGGGGGCGTGCATGGCGACGAGCGTCGCGGTCCCGCCGATCTCCTGTGCGTTGACGAGTGCGCCGAACCGCGAGAGGACGCCCTCCTCGTCCATCCTCCTGACCCGGTCGAGGAGTTCCTCACTCGTGACGTCCACCCCGCGTTCGCGCAGGGCCGCCGCCGCGGGCTCGAAGGGCCGCTCGACGACCGGGAACCCGCCCTGGAAGGCGTTGAGAATCGCCCGGTCGATGCGGTCCAGCCCCTCGGTCGTGTTCATGGCGAGGGATCGGGGCCACCGGGGCATAAGGGCCGCGTTCGCTCGGTCGCACCCCCGCGAGGCGGTGGGCTACTCGAGCGCCCCGAGCGCCGCCTCGACGAGTTCGGAGAGGTCGCCGAGACGCTCGCCCGCGTGGACGGTTCCGGCCTCGCGGTCGTACTCGACGACGAGCGCCTCGTCGAGTTTCGGCAGGTGGTGCTGGTCGAGTTCCAGCCTGACTCGGGTGGTGTCGCCGCCGTGCTGGGTGACACCCCTCGCGAGTTCGGCGACGGCCACCGGCCGCTCCGCCTCCTGAAGCCACGTGACAACCTGCCGACGCCGGTAGTCGCCGAGCAGTTCGAACGCCTCGTCGGTGGTCGTCGGATCGGTCGGCCGACGCTGGTCTGTAAACGATACACGCCCGTCGTCTGATTCCCGCGTTTCACTCACGTCACGTCACCGTCCGCTGTCGTTCCGTTGCAGGGGGGTGGACAATAATACTTACCATCATGTTCGGGCGCGGGCGACCCGAGTTGGGCGACGAGTGCCGCGGACCGCGCCGGTTTCGCCGGTGGCCCCGTCAGTCGTCGCGGTCGTCGGGACCTTCGGTGCCGTCACGGTCGTGATCGCCGAGGACGCTCGTCACGCGCAGTGGGGCGTCGAGGGCCTCCACGTCCGCGACGATGGCGTCCTGGTCGGCGTCCGCCTCGTAGTAGAACACCACGTCGAACGTCCCGTCGCGGACGAGTTGCTGGCACTCCCAGACGAACTCGTCCCCTTTCAGGGTCAGGCCCTGATGCTGGTTCAGGCCGAACCGGGAGTCGTCGTTGCCCGAGTAGACGTACGTCTCGCCCTTCCCGGCGTGGTCGGCGATGACGTCGCCCACGTCGAGGGTCGTCTGGTGGAGGCGCGCCTCGTCGTCGCCCCCGAACTCGGTGTGGACGATGAGGCCGTTCAGTTCGATGTCACCGGGTTCGAGGAGCGCTCTGGTCCGTTCGTAGAGGTCGCTGTCGACCGTGTCCATGTAGGTGCCTCTCCACGAGCGGACATACACCTCACGGTCTCCGTGGACGGGTGCCTGAAAAAACTCGAACCGTCAGGTGCCGTGTTACAGGCGCTGGAGGTTCTTGGCGCGAGGGCCCTTGTCGGCCTGTTCGATGTCGAACTCGACCTCCTGCCCCTCTTCGAGGTCCGGACCGCCGACGTCTTCCATGTGGAAGAACACGTCGTCGTCGGCCTCGTCGGTCTCGATGAATCCGTAACCGCCAGTGTCGTTGAAGAACGCCACTTTTCCTTTCGCCATCGTCAGAGCCTCTTCAGGTTCTTCGCACGCGGGCCCTTGTCGGCCTGCTCGATGTCGAACTCCACTTCCTGGCCCTCCTCGAGGTCGGGGCCACCGACGTCCTCCATGTGGAAGAACACGTCGTCGTCGGACTCATCGGTCTTGATGAACCCGTAACCGCCTGTGTCGTTGAAGAAATCAACCGTACCGGTCGCCATTGCAATCCTCTCTTCGTCGCGACCGTATTAAAACCCTCCGGGCGTCTCGGGGAGAGACTATCAGCGATGACGCAAGACCTATGACTTCGGACTGATTCCCCCCGGGCATGGTACGGCGGGTCCGTCGACTGGCACGTCGGCTCTACGAGCGGGTACTCGAACGGGAACTCGGTGGCGTCCCCGCCCACGTCGCGGTCATCCAGGACGGCAACCGGCGCTACGCGGACCGAAAGGGCGCGGGAACGGCGGTCGGCCACCGCGCGGGCGCGGAGACGACGGAGGCGATGCTCGACTGGTGTGCGGAACTCGGCATCGAGGAACTGACGCTGTACGCCTTCTCGACGGAGAACTTCGAGCGCCCCCCCGAGGAGCGCGAGGAACTGTTCGACCTCATCGAGGACAAACTCTACCAGTTCGCCGACGACGAGAAGGTCCACGAGGACGAGGTGCGCATCCGCGCCATCGGCCAACTGGACCTGCTCCCCGCCCGGGTCCGCGAGGCCATCGAGTACGCCGAGACCCGGACCGCCGACTACGACAGCCAGTACCTGAACGTCGCGCTGGCCTACGGCGGCCGCGCGCAACTGCTCGGGGCGGCCCGCGACCTCGCGGGGGCCATCGAGGACGGCCGCCTCGCCAGCGACGACATCGACGTGGCCGCCGTCGAGGCCCGCCTCGCCGAACGACCCGCCCGCGCCGTCGACCTCATCATCCGCACCGGGGGCGACGAGCGCACCTCGAACTTCCTCCCGTGGCACGCCAACGGCAACGAGGCCGCCGTCTTCTTCTGTGCCCCCTACTGGCCAGAGTTCTCGCGCGTGGACTTCCTGCGGGCCATCCGCACCTACCAGTCCAGACAGGAGTCCTGGCGGCGCACCCGGAGCGAACGCGCACTCGCACTCGCCAGCGCCGTCGGCGCGGACCGACCGCTCGTCCGCAGACTCACCGAGAAGGTCGGCGACCTGCCGGAACTGGAAGTCGACGTGGAGGCGGAGGGCGAGGAGGCGGAGTCGGAACTGCTGGCCGACTGACCGCTCTCGACCGGACTTCTGTGAGGCGAGCATCTGCGAGCACCACACCGTTCCGTTCGACCGTCCCTTCGACCTACCGCCCGAATCTGCGCTGTCGGTCCTGATAGTCCCGCACCGCCCGGAGGTAGTCCCGTTTCCTGAAGTCCCGCCAGTTCACGTCGGTGAAGTACAGTTCCGAGTAGACCGACTGCCAGATCATGAAATCGGAGAGGCGTTCGGCCCCCGTCTTGATGACGAGGTCGGGGGCCGTCGGGAAGACGAGCGCCGACTCGATGTGGCTCTCGTCGATGTCCTCGCTCCGTAACTCCCCGGACTCGACGGCCTCGGTGACCGAGCGGACCGCGTTGGCGAACTCCGCCTTCCCGCCGAGGCCGATGCTGACCTGCACGGGCGCGTCGGCGCGTTCCTCGTCGTCCGGACCGCGGACCGCCAACGGGCGGGGCGCGTCGAGGTCGGCGAGGGTCCGCCGGAGCGTCGGGACGGCCGCCTCGTCGAGCACCGAGACGTACACCATCACGCGCTCGGCGCCGCCGTCGAACGCCCACCCGAGGAACGACTCCAGTCGCCGATAGGCGTCGTGTTCGAGCAGGTCGCGTTCGGTGATGACCAGCGCGATGGTCCGCGGCGCGGCCGCCGAACTCCGCCGGATGCGCGCCGCGAGGTATCGGTCGTACAGTCCCACGGGCCACTCTCCTCGGCGGGGGAACGTAAGGTTCACGGGAGGGTCCCCCGAACGCGGCGAGTACGCTGCCGAACCGGCCGTAGACGCGTCCCGAGGGGATTAAGTGGTCATCGAAGGTATCGGGGCACGTGTCTATCACGGTCCGACGCGCGGGCGCGTTCGGCGTCGTCGCCCTCCTCGCGCTGGTCGCCCCCCCGCTCGAGGGCCGCTTCGAGCCGCGAGTCGAGGCCGCACTCGCCGCCGTCCCCTTCGCGCTGGTCGCCCTCTACGCCCTCCTCGCCGACGACGAGGGCTACCTCTTCGACGTGTTCGCCCGGCCCGGCGACTTCGAGGAGGGCCGCCTCTACGGGCTGGCGGGCTTCTCGCTCGCCGCCGCGGGCCTCGC